>JAGXLI010000064.1 GCA_018334755.1 Thermoplasmatota archaeon | reverse complement strand
GAGGTGTGCTCTTCCGATCTGGAGACTGAAGGAAGAATTGAAGGGCATTTCAGATGATTTGTCTGACAAAATCATAACGGTGGAGCATCACAAAGCCCATGCCGCCGGTGCCTTCTTCACCTCTGGGTGGAATAAGTGCGTGGTCCTCACCATCGATGCGGCGGGAGACGGTGTCTCTTCCAAGATATATGTAGGGGATGACCAGGAACTCAAACCCGTGGCAGAGTCATCTTACCTGGATTCTCTCGGCGATCTCTACGCCTCGATCACGGAGATGTTGGGTTTCATCCCTATGAGGCACGAAGGTAAGATCATGGCCTTAGCCGGTTTTTCTGAAGAAGAGAGCCATGATCTTTCTGAATGCATAGAGGTAAAAGGACTAAGTTTTGAAAATCACCTTGAAGTCACCGGGTCTGAATCAGTAAAAAAGATCTCAGAGAAGGTCGGATTCCCTCTGAACAGGAAGGAAGAATGTTCTAACGTTCTGAGAAAGGGCAAAAAAGACCACGAACTCTGGGAGCTTTCGACTAACCTCGCAAATTCCGCACAATCTCACTTAGAAAATATGTTGAGCGGGCTGGGAAATAATATGATTCGGTGTGTAGATGAAAAGGAAGAAACCGGCGGGAAGATCGCCTATGCGGGTGGAGTGGCTCAGAACGTCAAAGGCAACAGGATATTGAGAGAAAAATTCTCAGATTGCTGGATCTTCCCCCATATGGGCGACGGGGGTTTGGCTCTGGGAGCCGCGCTTTACTTGAACGCGAAATCTGGCGAAAGGAAAAAGAAGTGGGACTGGAAGGACGATACGGAGAGTGTATACCTCGGACCAAAATACTCTTCTAGATCTATAGAGAGGACCATCGAAAAGGAAGAAGAAGTCACGGGAGAAAAGGTGAACGATAAAGAAGAGGTCGCGGCCGATCTGCTCGCCGAGAAAAAGATCGTCGCTCTGTTCCAGGGTAGGATAGAATACGGGCCGAGAGCCCTGGGGAATAGATCCATACTGGCCGATCCCTCGACAGAAAGCGTTAGGGACAGATTGAACGACAAACTCGGCAGAGACGCTTTTCAGCCTTTCTCTCCTACTATATTAGAGAGGTACAAAGATACTTACCTTAAAGATCCTGAGAAGAACAGGTTCATGACCATGTCCTTCGAGACCACTGAGAGAGCGAGAGAAGACATACCCGCGGCTCTTCACGTGGATGGAACCTGCAGGCCCCAGATATTGAAGAAAGAGGATAACGAAACGTTCTATAACATCGTCGATGGATTCGAAAAACAAACGGGGATAGGAGCGGTGCTCAACACCAGTTTCAACTTACACGGCGAGCCGATCGTCTGCTCGCCCGATGATGCGGTGAGCTCATTCGAAAGGATGGAGCTAGACGCTCTTCTGATGGGCATGAGAAACAAAAGTTCCTTTATCTTGGTCAAAAGGACATCGCCCGGAACGTGATTATGAGGGGGTTCAACCTTCGTAAAGGGTCAATTCCGATTTTAGGTTGCCGAAATCTCTATCGCTCAGCGACTTTTTACTGACTGAGAATAGGAATATACCATTGTGCATCGAAGTGACATCTCTGACCTTTTGGACGAAATTCAGTACTTCTTCGAATTCATTGTTCGATATCAAGAATTCACTGCCGTGAAGGATGATTATACCCTGCCTGGACTTAAGAAAGGTCTCCATGATTTTAAAGAGCTTGTCATCGTATTCGCTGGGCTCTATCGTATTTATATCGGCGCCGGCGTCCATTGTAGTGAGCCAGAAAACTGGGAATTCTTCTTCATAGGACTCATCTTTTATCTTCGGGGGAAAGATCCTGGTTATACAGAGACCTGGTATGCCGTTCTCGATGCCTTCGAAGAACAGGTCAAAAGCTATCGGGGACAACTTGGCATCTTCCGAGATGAGATAAGATTCCCCTCTCTCTAAGTTTTCAGTTCCGAGCTTTTCCTTCTCTTCAGCTTCCTCTCTGCTTACAACCTCTTTCTCTTGTTGTTCCGGTTTGACCAGTTCATAATATCCGTCTTTTACATTCGCTACATACCTCTCCCTCAACAGGGTAGAAATTATCCCGGCCAGGTATCCAGCGATAAAATAATCGTCGTCTATCCTGCTCTCGTGGCTCTCTATCCTTATGGTCTCACCCTGGACGGTCATGTCTATCTTTAGGATACCAGAATGTATGGCTACTAGGGCAGCCTTGGTTGAGAGTTCATCCAAAGTGCTCTCTGTGTCCCCCATACAGACCGTTTCTTTACCCCATTTATTGCCCAGCTGGTATACTGCATAATCTGCCTCCTCCTCACTCCCTGTCTCTTCTATCGTTTTTCTAAGATGCTTTAAAATGTTCACCGGCATAGAAACGATATCAACCATCTTTTTCACCTTCTAATATGTTTCCTCTAAGCCCCCTAAAGGTCTCCTCGTTATTTGTTATATTGTTTGGTCTATATACATATTAGGGATATGTGCAATATTGAATTTTAAATTGTTTATAATATTACAGGAATGTATATTTCAGACTAAAAAGTTGATCCCGTCAAAGATGAGAAAATTATAATTAATCCTTAAAGTATGTGGTCTCAAGATGGATGACGATGTAGTGAAAAGGAAGGTGAACCTTTTAGGTGCTCCAGAGGTCGGTAAAACTTCACTCATCATCAGGTATGTGAAGAACATTTTTGGAGATGAATACCTCAAAACCATCGGTACGAACGTTTATACTAAGACAGTCCCTTTCGAAGAAAATAAAGTTAAATTGGTCATACAAGACATAATGGGAGAGGTCGATTTCACGTCCGTACAGGAGGGAGCCTTAAAAGGATCTACCGGGGCCATCGCTGTGGCGGATATCACCAGAACAGAGAGTCTAGAGAGTCTACTGAACGACTGGATCCCCAAGTATGAAAGCATATCTAATGAAGACAACCCTGTATTGTTAGCCGTAAATAAGTTTGATTTAGAGGAGAAAAACATAACAGCGGAGGATCTAGAGGATGTTTACTCCATATTCGACCATGTGATTTTCACTTCCGCTAAGACTGGGAGGAACGTGGAATATCTCTTCAAAGAATTGGCGTCTAGCGTAGCTTACAATATCCAGCTATCGGTGAAGGATGTGGAGGATATTATATTAACTAAAGAACTGAGTGATCCTAAAGAATTCTTGGATGCGCTATTATCTATATCTTCAAATGTTGGAGATATGCCATATGATGTTAGAGAAGATCTGTTGGAGGAAAGCGGTATCAACAAGTTCGACCTAGAAGAGAATATTTCCAGTATAGAGGAGGAAGAGGTGTTAAGATTTGCCAATATATTAACAAATTGGTATGACGAGGAAAGTGAAGAACGGGGGGAAAGATTGTTAGAAAAAGTCTTGGAGAGGTATCAGGGGTAATAACACCGGTATTTTTGAGACTTTATTCAAAGCTCAGTTAACTTTCTCCTTTAAAAAGGTCTCAGTTTTCGAAAAGGTCCCTGTACTTTTTCCAGCACCATGTCATCTTACCTAAGTTATCTCCTCTCCGCCCTAACTCAGCTCTAGTCAAGCGATTTAACATGATCGAAACTTTTTCATGAGGAACGTCCTTAAATCTTTCTTCAGCCTCTTCGACTTCCCTTCTGATCCTATCGTTCAGCTTAGCTGTTAAACTCGTTTTTATCTTTTCGATCTCTTCTCTCAGTTCGTCGACTTCATCCATCTCCCGGACATCGCTCAGCATTCCTTTTTCCTTCTCTACATCGAATCCAACGTTTTCTATATCTTCTATGATCTGAGAAACTGTCAAAATCCGTCTTTCTATCTCGGATTTGCTTTCTTTCAGCTTTCGAATGAGTTCAGAAGTCTTCGATAAAAGTTCTAGGGCTGTTTTATACTCTCCGCTCTCCCATATCTTTTCTATCTCATCTATAAAAATCCGAACTCTGTCCTCGCCGACCTCGATATCAGAACCGTCGAGCCTCTCCCGCAACGATCCTATCTTATCTTTCAGTTCACTGTCCAATTCACCCAAGAGATCTTCTTTGCCTTCAGATAATATCTCGAAGGCATCCTCGTAGGCTTCAGCTTTTACCTTCGGGATCGCCTCTTCAAAATACTGTTCGATTTTCTGTAGCTCTATACCGCTCTTTTCGATATCAGCGTGTAGTTCTTTCATATACTTTATCATCCCTCTGACCTCTTTAGCGATATTCCGATCTCCTTCATCCTCCTTTTCAAGATCCTCTAACTCTTTGACTAGATCCTCTAAATTTTCCTTCACCGCTCCATAAACACCTATGTTCGTAGCTCTCTTATATCTCTCGAGTTCACTTTCATGGCTTTTTTCATCTTTTATGAGCCCCTTTTCAACCGACTCGGCGAGCTTTATCTCTGCCTCATTACACAATTCAAGGATCTCTTCTAGGTCGTCACCAGCTTTGAGGGCTTCATCCGCAAAATCCTTAGCCTCTTGATATCCGGCCTCCTTTTTAGCTTGGTTAGATCTTCTGACCGATCTCTTGAGCTTGCCTAAACCCAATTTGGTCCCTCGAAGAGTCGCCAATCTCTCTTTGGCTTCATCCAACGCCTCTTCCGCCAGGTTCTCAATATTTTTTTCCTCCTCTTCATTCTCTTCTAATTCCTCCTCTTCAAATACGACGCCGCAGTTATCGCAGGAATTTTCATCCTCACCGATCTCCGCACCACAATTTGGACATTCATAGACGACAGGCTCCTCTTCCTCCTCAGCCTCTGTCATCTTGATGATCATATCTACATTTTCTCTAAGTTCTTCACCTTTCTTTATAGCACCTTCCATATCACCGCTTTCGAATTCTTCTTTCAATTCTTCCAACTTAGCGTGGTATTCTTCCAATTCACCGTCACCTTCTTCCTCGATCTTCTTTTCGATCTCTGAAACGATCGGTATAAATTTCAACGAGGCTTTTCCCTCTTCCCTAAGGTCCTTCAACCTGTCAAGATTCTCTTCTTTATCCCTTTCCGAAATATCTTCTTCGATCTCTTCGAGTTCCTCTTCAAGATCTGTAAGTTCGATTCCTTTCTCTTTACCTTTTTCAAGGACATCCTCCACATCATCTATGAGGTCGGATATCTCTCCTGCGCCCTCTTCCCTTTCTTCCTCTATCAGATCTTCGAGTTCTTCTATCTCCCCATCGATGTCGACTACTTCTTCAGCTTCTTCTTCTATTTCCTCTTTATCTTCTCTCGTCTCGGGTTCCTCTTCGGAGAGTGATCTTTCGAGTTCTTCCATCTCTTCCACGAGGTCATCTATATCCTCTCCCACCTCTTCAGATTCTTTGAGACCATGGATCAAACTCCGTGTCTTTTCTACCAAATCAAGATCTTCAAAGTCTTCACTATCCTCGAGTATATCATCTTCTACTGCCGTTACTATCGATTCAAAGATATCTTCTATAGCATCAGTTAGAAGTCTTTCCGCCTCCCCGATATCACCAACTTTTAATTCACCCCTAGCCTGGCTGACCAGCTGATAGCTCTTCCTAGTATCTATCTCCAATTCTTCTGCCCGGTATATCAGATTATAGATGCTTGTCATCTTTTCCCCTACAGTTCTTTCAGCCTTGTTTACCCCCTCCTCGTCTTTTCCTAAAAGATCACTTCCACAGACGGGGCAGCTGCTCAGATCTGATATGAATTCCGAGTCACATTCCGGGCAAGCTTCTTTTGACTCTTCTGCTCCTTTTATTTCAAATTCAGCTTCCAATCTTTTGGAATTGTCTCTGCCGATAGATCCTAGATCGACGGCTAAAAGAAATATACCCTTTTCCTCCGAGTTCAAATTCTGTATATCCTGAAGTGTCTCTAAGATGGTATCGAATTCTAGGTGGGAAAGTAGAAGATCTATGCCGTGCAGCATGAATATACCCTGTTTCCTCTCTAGAAAAGCCTTTGATATCTCGAGCATTTCATCGCTGAAATTTTCAGGTTCGATCGTCCTAACTTCCTCCGTTCCGTTCGCAGTACTCAGCCAGAATATCGGAGAACTGATATCAGGATATCTTTCTTTTAATTTTGAGGGGAATTTTTCTGTAAAACACAAACCGGGCATGCCTTCCTCTGATGCATTTAAGAAAATATCGAAAGCCTTCTGAGCAGATCCTACATCATCAGGTATAAGATATGATTTACCTGGTTCTAAGTCTTCTAATTCAACGTCTTCCTTCTTTTCCTGCCCTTCAAACAGTCCACCTTCTACCTTTTCTTCAGGCTTTACCACTTCATAATGATCCTCCCTGATCCTAGCTATATAGGATTCGTCCGTGAGACCCGATACAACCCCCGCTACGTACCCTGCTAGAAAGTGATCATCATCGATTTTGGACTCCTGCGGGCTTATCCTTATCGTATCGTCGATATTTACGTCGAGCTTTGTTTCCCCTGAAGGTACAGCTGCCAAAAGAGCGTCAGCTTTCAACTCGTCGATATCGGTCTTTTCTCCATCCATCTCTACGGCTTCTTTACCCTGGTTGAACCCGAGATGGTATATAGCAAAATTCGCTTCGTCTTTACTTATCATCTGCTCGATGGTCTTCCTCCAGTTGGGTACGGTCTTTTTAGACATAGACACGAGCTCGGTCATTTTATATCACTCTCCGATGTTAATTTTTCTTCTTGCCGATGCAAAGTAATTAGAGGAGGAAAGGCCTTTGTTTATCTTCTCTCCGTACATGTCCCAAAGGTCATCCTTGACATCTAGGTCGGGCGATCTTTGCTCCCTCATCCTAAGAGAGGTTCTGCCAACACCTTCATCTCCTGAAAGCAAGGTCTTCATCCCTCTTTGAGCCATGATGTAAAAAGAAAGAAACAAACCATATAAAAAAGTATGTTTTCTCGTAAAGATCTCTCCTATCCGATATATCAAGGAAAAGCGGTAGGGTTCGACTGAGAGGCAGATAACTCACCCTGTATAGGGGCCCAGCCTGGCAGACTGACGAATTTTATGCTCAAAGGGGCTTGTCGGGCGTGACGATCATCCAACCTTGGTGTTCTCCTATATGTACTTCTACATCGTAAACGTCTTCTATATTTTCAGCGCTCACGACTTCCATCCCTCCGGAAGCGTAAACTTCTCCTTCCTTCAGCATCACTATCCTATCGCTGTATCTAATAGCTAGATTGAGATCATGGATCGCTATAATGGATGAGATGCCTTTCTTTTTCTGCTGCTGGATGATATCCAAAACTTCCAGCTGATGTTTCAAGTCGAGATTGCTGGTGGGTTCATCCAGGAGTAAAATCATCGGCTTCTGGGCTAGGGCCCTCGCGATGAACACCTTCTGTCTCTGCCCGCCGCTCAGTTCGTTCACTTCTCTCATGGCGAAGCGGCTCAATTCTAACTTTTCGAGGAGATCTGAAACTATACGTCTGTCTTGATCACTGGGTTTCCAGGAAACGTAAGGTTTTCGCCCCATCAGGACCGTATCGAAGACAGTTGAGGGAAAACTGATGTTCTCTATCTGGGGTACGTAACCAAGTTTTCTTGCCTTCTCGTTCAACGTGTATTCTTTTATGTCCATACCGTCTATCTTGACTTCACCTTTTTCAGGAGTATGAAAGTCAGCCAAACACCTTAACAGCGTGGTCTTCCCGGAGCCGTTCGGCCCCACGAGAGCTACGATCTCACCTTCCTCCGCCGTGATATGTATGTCTTTCAATACTTTTTTATCTTCTTCGTATGAGAAATCCAGATCGTGAGCTTTCAGCCTCACCAGTACGACCTCCCTTTGACCAAAAGATACAGGAATAAAGGCGCCCCTAGAAACGACGTCAAAATACCGACCGGTAAAACGACGGGGGAGATCACCGTTCTAGCTACTGTATCAGATGCAAGTAGAAAGGCGGCCCCGAATACTGCTGAACCCGGTATCAAGAACCTCTCGTCCCCTCCTATAACCTTCCTGACAATGTGAGGTACGACAAGACCCACGAAACCGATTATCCCGAAGAAGGAAACTATAACGGCCGTGGCTAACGATGCCAGAAGCATGCTGTAGATCCTCGTTTTTTCCACATCGACGCCCAGGCTTTTGGCGGTCTCGTCTCCACTGTCTAAAGCGTTATAATCCCAGCTGTGCTTCACGAAGTAAAACATTATCGGCGTAATCACAATGAGCATGATCCAGAAGTTGCGCCAGGAAGATTTACCTAGATCTCCGAAAGTCCAGAAGATGACCGCGGCCAATTCCACGTCGCTAGCGAAGTACTCCAACGAAGTCATCCCCGCGGTGAAGAGAGAACCGAGGGCTATACCAGCCAGAACGAGTGTCTCCGGAGTCGCATTTCTCAATTTAGATATGGATAGGATACCTATCGTAGAGATCAGGGCCCAGAAGAAAGCGGAGATGGTTATGATGTAAGGATTGTTCAGGATCACCGAATCGGCGGGAGAACTCTGGGTCGATCCGGCTCCGAGCACTATGACAGCGAAAGCGGCTCCGAAGGCGGCGGCTTGGGAAACACCCAAGGTGTAGGGAGAACCTAGAGGATTCCTCAGTATGCTCTGCATGGTCACTCCAGCTATGGAAAGGCCGAGCCCCGCTAGGATAGCCGAGAGGACACGGGGAAGCCGGATATACCAAATGATCTGTATCCACTTCTCTTTACCTTTTCCCAGCACGGCTTTTAACAGGCCTTCGAGCGGGATATCCGACGGACCTAAAGTTAAGGAGATGAGTAAAAAGATCAGCAGGAAGATGGAGGAACCTGCTATGAAGAGGATCTTTTTCGATACGTACTTCTTGTACTTCGCTGAGACGTCCTTCTCCTCGCTCATCTTTTTTTCCTCTTCTGGTAGTAGAATATGAATCCAAAAGAGATCACCACACCAACAGCGAAAGGTACGTACCAGGAGATGTTTCCGTCAGAGCCGATATCGATGTTTAAATTCTTGTAACCTCCGAAGGAATCATTCATCTCATCATAAACGCCTTCACCGACCAATTTTTGATAGATCTGGTTCACTTTTTCCTCCAGATCGATATCGTCGAAACGATCTTCGTACAGGACACTTCCGATGTAGTAAGAATTCGCCAGGATGGTCCCGTAATTGGTCGTATAATAGTTGTAGGGGAGTACTCCATACAGTTCGGAGTTCTCTACCGCGTCTATGGTAGAATACTCAGAGCTGTTCTTCAGGTTCTTCTTCACCAGTCCGTAGCCCGCCTCGTCGACGAATATGATCTCGGGGTTCCATTCGATGATCTGTTCCGGGTCCACCATTGCGTGATCCGTCTCCAGTTCACCGGCGGTGTTTTTAGCGTTCACGAATTCAAAAGGAGAATAATCGGGTTCAGTGGACTTGATCCCATGCGGTCCTTTATGTCCTATCCCGCCCACGTAACATCTCGGCTTCTGGTCACTCGGGACGTCCTTTGTCCTCTCATCTAAATCCTCGATCGTGCGGTTGAAAAAATCTTTCAGCTCATCGGTCCTTCTTTCTTTTTTGAGGACGTTACCGATAAGGTCTAGTGCGCTGTAAAAAGTGCCGCGCTTTTCATTTAAATCTCCGTAATTCAGAGCTATGACCGGGATCCCAGTTTTCTCTTGAAGTTCATCGGCCTTTCCACCGGTCGTATAGGTCCAGAAGATCACGTCCGGATCCTGTGAGGTTATCAGTTCGGCATCTCCCCCGTGCTGAGGGCCTATACTGGTTTTGTTCTGAAGTTCAGGGTTCGCCATGATATAGGGGCGGTTGCCATCCCTCTTTTCGAACTCCTCCACACCAACAACCATATCTTTGGCTTCCATGTAAACCAGCAAACGGAGAGCGCCGGCTTCTATACCGACCACTTCGTCCACTTCTTGCGGAATATCGACCTCTCTACCCAGCATGTCCGTTACAGTCCTGGTCTGACTTTCACCCTTAACGATGGAGGCGCCGTTCCAAGTGATTGAGATGCACAGTAAAACAAAAACGGATAGGGCTGACTTCTTCATCATCTCTTCAACCCCTAATCTTTATTCCAAAGCTAGTCAGTTCATGATGATCAGAATCCGAGCATTCCAAGCAGAGGATCTTGCCTTTTTTTTCAACTGTTCTGGTAGCCATGACCTTTTCGCCGCATTTCTCACAGATGTGGCTATCATGTATCGGAGCGTACTCTGGGATATCTACATCTACCTTTTCGATATCGAAGAGATCTTTCGCCGGCAGTTCAGCTATGTGATGAGAGACTTCTTTGCCCAGTCTTGAAAATTTTCTTTCGTCTTCTTCAGTGCCTTCTCTTTTTTCGACGATATTTTCGAACAACTTTTCGTACTTTGGAAATTCATCATTCCACTCTTCACCGGCATCTTTTTTCGTCACAAATCTGATCCCTCTACCG
>JAGXLI010000108.1 GCA_018334755.1 Thermoplasmatota archaeon | reverse complement strand
GGAGGGAGAAAGACCTCCGCAAAGAACTACGTCTGGTCATATTCTTATTCCCCATCCAATAATATATCCACTGAGGAAGAACTGTTGAGCTACAATGTTTCAAACAGGACCGAATCTTTATCTATATCGCCCAAGAAGGGTAAGCCCGGTGAAGAGGTTGCGATCTCCGGGAGCTTCCCGGAACATCCAAACGAGGATGTCAGGATCTGGATACCGGAGACTGGAGATGAGTATTCTGTGACAGCTGATGGCAACGGTGATTTCAGTCTGAATATCGATATACCTATAGCTTCGGACAGGACACCTTCTCCTGGAGAGATGGGCTCAATCGGGGTGATAGCCGAGCTCAGAAGCAACCCGAAGGACGCATATGCAGTGAGCACTCTGGTGATCGAAGAGATAGTTCTAGTCGACATCACAAGTCCGGCTGAAGGTGCACTTCTTATGGACTCTGATGTAACAGTGGAATGGGGATCCGAGAAAGCCGACTATCATGAAGTCAGACTGGATGGAGATGCTTGGGAAGATGTAGGCGCAGACACTTCCCACACCTTTGACCTGGCGGACGGTGGACACACTGTAGAGGTAAAAGCTACTGATGAGGATGCAAATCAGACCGAGGTCAAAACTGCCACGGACATCGTCAATTTCACCGTAGACTCGACCCCGCCCGAGATCGAGATCACCTCTCCGGAAGAGGGGGCGATAATAAACAGTGAAGAGCTAACGGTCGAATGGACGGGCGACGGTGGTGAGATCGAAGTAGATCACTACGAGATACGAACGGATGATAACAACTGGATAGAAGTAGGTATGGATACGAACTACACTTTCGCCGCTCTTACTGATGGAGATCACAGCGTCGAGGTAAAAGCTCAGGATAAAGAAGGTAGAGAAACCATATCGGGAGTCAATTTCACCGTCAATACCGAAGCCCAGATAGATGTTCAGGATTTTTCGGTGGACCCACCCCAAGGCACCTCCCCCTTAACGGTCGATATAACGGCGCAGATCAGCAACGAGGGGAACTCTAACGGCACTGTAGAACTTTCTGCCGGTGATGAGACGATCAATACCTGGCAACTCGAACCAGGTCAAAGTGAATCCGTGAACGAAAGCTACACTCTAGAAGAGATAGGGGACCACAATATAACTCTTGGAAGCGAACAAGTAACCGTGACCGTTTTGGACGGCCCCGAGTTGGTGGTAGTCGACTTGACACTGCCGGACACACTCGTTGAAGAAGGGGACACAGAAACAATCGAAGCGACCGTCAGGAACGATGGCGGTATGGATGGAACAGCGTTCATCTACGTCGCTGACAAACAGATAGCTGAAGAAGTAATCCCAGCCGGAGATGAAGTCAATTTCTCCGCGGAATATACTTTCAATGAAGACGGAGAAATAAATATAGATCTCCGGGACGGAGATAATAACTCGCTTCAGAGTGACAGCCTCTACATAAATGAAGCGGAACCAAGTTTTGATGTGACGGGCCTTGAAGTTGAAGATACTGGATCCGAGTTAGAGATAACAGTAGGGGAGATAGAGAATAATGGATCCGCCGAGGGTACGATCTCTCTAGAGATAATCCAGGATGGCGAAGTGATCTATACGGTAGATAATTGGACGTTGGAAGCTGGTGATTCAGTGCAGGATGTACAGAAAACTTATGAATATGATGAATCGGGAGATTACACGGTAAAAGTCGGTGAGGAAAGCGAAGATATCTCTGTTGAAACTGGCGCTGCGGGTTCATCAGGAGATGATACACCAGGATTCACTTTGGCTATACTGTTGATGAGCATGATATTCGCTTTGTTAGCATACCACAGAAAGGATCAAAGCTGAAATCCCCTGATCGGCTAAAGGTCACTTCATCTAGTGAAGAGACGAGTAGACCGTGGGATTAACCTGTATGCTTAATTCAGTTATGAGTGTATAGGCTGTACCGATCTATCCAGACTCCAGAACGTTCTGTGGAAGGCCCAAATCTTATATAACGAAATGATGCTTATAACGGAACAATAAAAATATGAGGAAAGGAGATAATATGAAAAAGAAGATGTTCTGTATTTTGACTGTATTGTTGGCCGTGTTTTTAGTGATATCAGCTGTACCTGAAGGTTCGGCACAGATCCAGGATGAGGAGAATAAAGATCTTAAAGATGAGGATAAAGAAGTAAGTCCTACCCAGGAAGAGACAGCGGAGATCCCGACTTTGAGTATAGGCGATTCCTGGACATATCATCAGGACCTCTGGTCGAATAAGAGTGGGGACGAATTCGTCCACACTGTAGAGCAGATCACTTATACTGTTTCTGCGATAGAGACCTACGAGTACAAAGGGAACTCATATTATGGTTACAATCTCACTCTAGACGGTGAGGTCCTCGATGGAGAAGGAAGTGACGGCACCGTAGATTTTCAGATCAACTCCGGGCAGGTGACCGGTTATCTTTTCCTAAGGATGAGCGATCTGGGAACCGTTGTGGATTATCAGTGGAGAAAGATGGATGGCGAGGCCATGGGAGTCGAGATGACGACCTGGCAGGAGACCCATGTTCATGAAAATCCAGTGGTAGAAACCCACGATTATCCGATTAGGTTGGGAGGTAACTTCTATGCGAACACCACGAAGGACTCTGAAAGTTACGTGAAAGTGGTTGTCGGTGGTCAAGAGATGCAAAATGAAACCACCGAAGAGAACAACACGCTTTATCAGGAAACGACGGTCTCGTCAAGCATCGAACAGGTCTCTCCTCCTGCTGGAACCTTTGACACCTTCGAACTGAACAGAACGATATCTGGAGATAACGAAGGGTATGTCCAAAAGAATTATGCTGCCGCTGTAAAAAATACCGTTAAATCT
>JAGXLI010000015.1 GCA_018334755.1 Thermoplasmatota archaeon | reverse complement strand
ACCTCTACGAACAGATCGAAGGTAAAGTGGCGCTTTATGGCCCGGTCCAGCATCTTCATCATCTCGAAAAAGCCGCAGAAGAACTTGAAGAAAGAGGTATTGAGCCCGTAATAGGCGAGGGCGACGATAGGATCAAGTATCCCGGGCAGGTCCTGGGATGTAATTATTCGGTAAAAGTGGAAGATGCCGTTCATCATCTGTATATCGGAACGGGTAGATTCCATCCGTTCGGGCTTTCCTTCTCTTTGCGAGATGATGTTAAGGTCTACAATCCAGTGACCGGAGAACTTACTGAGATAGGAGAAGAAGAGAGAGACGATTTCCTCAGAAAGAGGTTCGGTTCTATCACTCAAGTTGAAGGAAGTGAGAGGATCATGGTCATGACCTCTACAAAGAAGGGTCAAAGAAGGATGAAATTGGCTGATGAGATGAGAGAGTTGGGAAGGGAGGCCGGAAAAGAGATAGACGTGGTAAAATTCGATGAGATCGACCCAGTTCTGGTGGATGATTTTAGATGGGGCTGTGCAGTCAACACTGCATGTCCGCGGATAGCGTTAGACGATAACGAGAACTTCAGAACGACGATACTGACCCCGAATGAATTTAAGATAGCTTTAGGGGAGAGAGAATGGGAGGATTGGGAGATGGATGAGATCCATTGATTTTAGATGAAAGATCAGGTAAGAGATCGAAAACCGAACGTAAATGATCGGTTTCTAGAAGAAAATTCTAGAGTAGAGAGGAACAAAAGAAAAGCCGAAAAGGAGTAGACGAAACTGGCTTTAAGGGCTTCATCTGCCCCCTTATCTGAATATGATCTTTTTGGACTTCACTCTTCTTCGTCCTCTTCGACCTCTATCAACTTTCCTCTTTCTTTATATGTGGTGACGATCATCATGGAACTTACGTCCTCGACCCCATCAAAATGAGAGACCTCGTTGGTCAGGAACGTTTTCATGTGATCATAATCCTTGAATCGAGCCTTCACGATCAGGTCAACGTCTCCCGTGACCAAGAGCACGTCTTCTACGTTATCGAAGTCGGCTAGATCTTTAGCGACTCCGTCAGCTTCCTTCGTATCGATCTCTAGAGAGATCAAGGAGCTTACGCCTCTTCCCTCGTAATAGCTCGATAGGACTTCCTCATACTCTTCTTCGTTCTCTACTTTTATCATCTTCTTTCCTCTCTAGTGTTTATGATATTTTTCTTTATATGGTCGGTCCTAGCTCCTCTTGTACGTCTTCGTAGACCTGCTGCAGTAGGTTCTCGAAGTCGTCGTTCTCGTACTCAACGTATCTTCCTAGCCCACTCTGTATCTTCGCCGTATAGGACCCGTTATCTTTTACTATCTCAATGGATACCAAAGTTTCTTCCATCTATCCACCTCATTTTTGGATTTTACCCTGATATATAAAGTTTATTGATTGAAGATTATTTGGCCTTAAAATATCCCGGGAGATGGGCCATCAAAGTTTTATAGGAGGAGAATGTAGTAGGAGAAAACACGTTCGAGTGATAGATATGGCAGAGTTTGAAGTGGTAATTTCAGATCCTAAGGATGGAAACAGCTATCAAAGAGAAGTCGACGGTCAGCACGCTAACAGGATCATCGGTAAGCTCATCGGTGACGAAGTCGACGGGATATTTGTAGGACTACCCGGATATAAATTACAGATAACGGGAGGGAGCGATATAGACGGTTTTCCGATGAAGAATAACATACCGGGGCCCGGCAGGAAAAAAGTCCTAGGTAAAGGTGGCGTAGGTTTCCGTTCTCAGGGACAAGGCGTCAGGAAGAAAAAGACGGTTAGGGGGAATACAGTATCGGATCAACTGAACCAGATCAACTTGAAAGTTATAGAACACGGTCCGAAAGAGATACCTAAACTATTCGAGGAAGAAGAAGAAGAAGGAGAGGGAGAAGAATAGATGAAAGTCCCTGAGCAGCCCGAGATCAATATAGGCATGGTCGGCCATGTTGATCACGGAAAGACGACGTTGACTGAAGCTTTGAGCGGGGAGTGGACCGATAGACATTCTGAGGAGACTAAAAGAGGCATAAGCATAAGGTTGGGTTATGCCGATACCGCTTTCTACAGATGTCCTAATTGTGAAGGCAGCGAGGCTTATACTTCAAAACCCACCTGTCCCAACTGTGGAGAGGAAGCGGAATTTCAGAGAGCCGTATCTTTTGTAGATTCTCCCGGTCACGAAACGTTGATGGCTACCATGCTTACTGGCGCTTCTATAATGGACGGAGCGGTTCTTGTGATCGCGGCCAATGAGGAGTGTCCACAGCCTCAAACCCAAGAGCACTTGATGGGTTTGGATATATCTGATGTAGAGAATATTGTCATAGTCCAGAACAAGATAGACCTGGTCAGTACCGAAAAGGCGAAGGAGAATTATCGCCAGATCAAAGAGTTCAGTAAAGGTACAGTGGCCGAAGATGCGCCGATCATACCCGTTTCTGCTCATCACGATGTCAATATAAATATACTGATAGAAGCGATCGAGAAGGAGATCAAGACCCCTGATAGAGATGCAGAGGGAGATGGAAGCCCAAAATTACCGATAGCGAGGTCTTTCGATATCAATAAGCCCGGAACACCCATATCGGAATTAGAAGGAGGGGTTGTCGGAGGCTCTCTGATAGAGGGAAAACTGGAGGCCGGCGACGAGATAGAGATCAGGCCCGGCACGGAGATCGAAGAGGGCGGAGAAAAGAAATGGGAAGAATTGACCACTACTGTAGAAACTTTGAGTTCTGGTTCACTAGAAGTGGATGAAGTAACTCCGGGAGGATTGATCGGGGTCGGGACTAAATTGGATCCCAGCATATCTAAATCGGACTCACTGTCTGGTAAGGTGGCCGGCTATCCCGGTGATCTACCGCCGATCAAAGATGAATTCGTGATGGAGGTCAATCTGTTCAATAAGGTTGTAGGGATGGAGAAGGAGAAGAACGTTGAAAAGATCAAGACCAGAGAACCACTGATGCTGACCGTAGGTTCATCCTCGACTGTAGGGGTGGTCTCTTCAGCGCGAGGCGATGAAGCGGAAGTAAGGTTGAAACGGTCGGTCTGTGCTGAAGGAGGTCAGCGGATAGCCATAAGCAGAAGGATAAAGGGTAAGTGGCACCTGATCGGCCACGGTGTGATCAAGGACTGAAAAGAAAGCTTTAGATTTTTTCTGAATTTAATAGCTGTTTTTTTTATCAAGCAGATTCAGCTATATCCATCTAAATATTGGGAATATGATGAAGTATCATTAAGTGAGCAACTGACAGCGGGCCAGGGAACGGTGACCTTCAAACAGTCCGGTTTATCTTGCTCCCCGAAGAGAGCAAGACTCCGGGCCTAAGCCGTCGTTCCAGGGGTCCACACTATGGGACCTAAGCGTCCCGTGGGCTCGCGCACCACAGTACCACAGAGCACGCTGGTGGACTTAACTTCTGGGTTCGGAATGGGACCAGGTGTTACCCCACCGCTCTGGCCGTCAGTTGCTCGTTGAATTTCTTAATGCCAAGTTCTATTTATAAGTTTTCCAAGACTAGTTCAAAAGGGTTAACCGCCGGATACCACCGAGACGATCTTTAGTTTCATATCTTCTTTCAATGGATGATCTAACGGTACCGGTTCATCGTCAGAAAGTACGATCACTGAATCAAGATGATAATCGAGCTTCTCCAGCAGCGTGGAAACGTCGCTGTTATCGGAAACGCAGACTTTGCCTTCATCTTCTACTTCCACTTCCATCTTTATCACGATACTCGTGAGTGATATTTAGATCTAAGGTCTGGGAGAGGTGAGCCGGTAAAGTTGCCTTATTACCGTTTTAGAAGTCCAATCTGTTTATCTTCTGTAAGTCCTCTAAAAAGTCCTCATTCATCTCTTTACTGTCGGTTCGCAAGAAATCCTCGCCGTCGACTTCGATCATTTCAATCTTCTTCCCGACATTATAGTCGAATTCGCCGTCTGAATTTTTTACCAGGGTGTAATAAACGGCGCCTTTTTTGATATTCTCGACCAGATCTTCCCTAGCTTCCTCGTACGGGTTACCTACTCCATATTGATCCTTTTTCTCATGGGTCGTTACTCTCTTTATCTTTGTATCCGAGATATCGTATTTCACTGCGGATACGAAATAATCGATGTTCTCTAGCGTGTCCTCTAGCATGTATGTCTTTCTCTTTCTGTCATACCCTATAAAGCATTTTCGATCTCATTCATCTCTCTCTTGATCCTCTGTTCTACCTTTTTTTCCTCGCCAAAGTCGATATCTGGTCTTTCTTCTTCAAAGATCTCTAAGAATTCGTGAGGCGAGTGTTCGTGGATTGCGTTTTCTATCTTGGATTTGTACAAACAAGCAAGAAAATGGTGCTCTCTTACGAGGTCTGCTAGAGATCTATTTCCTTTAGCCCAGTCGTCGAAATCGCCTTGATTGATCAGATTTATATATCTTTCAAGGTCTTCTTTGCCTTTCATGGAGATAATTATCATTTGTCATACTATTTATGTTTTATCATAACTTATCTTTCTTCGAAAATCTTTCTCTAAGAGTCAAAAGAAATCAGTGTTTTAATTGGAAATATAAATTTCTGGATGAAGTAAATTTTAATTTTTAATAGATAGTAAATCTATGATTCTCCTTTTATGATGACATAAAAATATCCGTTTTATCTCTGTCAGACAGATCCCTGTGATCGACGTGATAAACCGCCGATACGTCAGACGATGCAGTGAGTAAAAAGCTAGAATGATTAAGACTTCGTGAGTAGAATATGTCTTAAGTGCTGTGAATCTCACATCTATAATCTGCCTTGACAACATTAAAAAGAGAAGACCTGACTTGACCTGACTTCAGACGAGATTGGATAATCGTTAAATACTAGAGGATAAATAACCATCTGGTGAATAATATCGAAAAACCAAACAACCTCAAGAAAGTCCGTATTGTAGTAGTAATAGCAGTTTCAATCATACTGTTGACATCGCTGAGCGGCTGTATCAATGATTCAGGTGATGGCAGTAATGACGGGGAGGAAGATGGATCTACTTGGAATGCTTATGAATTCGAAGGGACTGTAGAACCGGCAGAGGGAGACTCAGGAGAATTGAAAGAATATACTTTTGAGGAAACCTATAACGAAAATGGTACTATAAAGAGATTCGAAGTCCAGGTAACGGTTCTAGGTAAAGAAGAAGCAAACATGCCTGTGGAAAAGATAGATCCGACTACAGGGCAATCAGAAAAAATAGATCAAACTCTGAACTGTTACAAGTTAGAACACCATATCGAGGTACTTCAGGACGATGAAGGGTTAGACCATCCTGATTGGGCAGAAGTTACGGTATACATCCCCGTAGACGAGTACGACTCCTCCGATGCAAGTCCCTATTTTGGGATATACTCCCGGATGGACTACGAGGATTCAGATGGAAATGAAGGTATGTGGAGCTATCATCTGACCGAAGAGATGAAGGAAAAACAACAGAACCAGGAGGCATATTATTCTCCCTATACTGAGGGAGAATCCCATCAATATGACAACTGGGTACTCCACGGCATGTACGGTTGGGCTTGGACATGGTTCAGACCTTTTGCGGAAGATACACAATTCTCGGAAGGAGAGGCCTCCGTTTCTACCGGTCCTGGCTCTTATTCGTATTCCGTAGAGAAAACCACAGAGAATGTAAGTGGCTACGAGTTCACGGCCTGGGATGTTAGTTGTAGTGCGGTGACATTCGAGGGTGGTGGCTCGTTAGAAGGCACATTCTCAACCTCTTTACCGGTTCCGATCTATCTGAAAGTAGGAGGAGGAGATCAACAGCACTATTCTTACTATGAAGTTGAACTCATGTCAGTGACGCTTGAATAGAACTAGGAAACTACAATACCCTACAAACCTTTTCTTTTTATTTTTCCTTTTTTAAAATTGGATCTAAACATATGTTCCTAAAAGTGAAATGTATAGATCAGATAGATTCCACCGATCAAAAGAACAGCCCCAGAGATATAATTCAGGGGCCTGATCACTTTGTTCAGCTCTTTAGTGATCTCTTTCTTCATGTAAACGATAAGGATCGAGAGGCTCACCATCAAAATGACCATGGTTATCAGATAAAGGAATAGTATGGTGAAAGCTCCAACTACTCCGTTAGAGAGCCAGGAAGCCAATAGAACAGCGGCAAATACAGGAGCGGTACATCCCACTGAGCTAGCTCCGTAACCCAACCCATAATAGAAGGGATCCGTAGAGCCATCCTCTTTTTCTCTTTTGTTATCTGTTTTAGAGGGTAAAGCTTTCTTCAATTTCATCTTTAGAAAGTCGATGTAGGGATTTATCTCAATATCGATCAGAAGCAAAATACCGAGTAACGCTATTATTCCTCCGACTAAGAGTTGAAGATAAGGAATATATTCATTGACCCATCGACCTCCACTTATGACGAAGATGCCTACGATGCCAAAAACGATGACTATACCCAGTGAGGTTTTAAGACCCATCTTTATTCCCTCTAGTGCCTCTTTACCCTTTCTCTCCTTCTTTTTCCTTTCTCTGTTCGTACCTCCCTCAGGCCGGATATAATAAGCTATATAGGACGGTAAAAGCGGGAATGAACAGGGCGAAAAGAATGAGGTTATACCGCCTAAAATAGCTATCCCATATATACTGTATTCCTTCAAACCCTGTCGTTCGGCCGTCCCCTCGATAACATCTTCCATCTCTTCTTTTATCTTGTCCTGTTCGACGAGTCCGTTTTCTTCAAAGGTGAGATAACCTTCTGAATCGATTATCACCAGCTTAGGTACGGAAGTACCTTGATATTCGGAGAACATTTCTGCATCTCCACTAGCGAGATCCCAAGGGATGTCTCTTTCTTTTTTCAATTCCAGTAGTTCTTCCGGTGAAGGATCACTTATATCTATACTCAAAAAGATGAGATCTTCCTTGTAGTTTGGATGAAGATTTTGAAGCCTATCCTCCATCTCCTTGCATTCTATGCATAAAGGACTCATGAATTCTATGATAATGGGATCATCCTGCTCAGAGAGGGTGAATTCTTCCCCGGCAGAAGTTTCTACTGTAAAATCTGGAGCTGTTTTAAATGCTTTTGAGCTTGGAACAGAAAATGAGAGAAAGATGAGTATCAGAACTAGGATAAGCAGCGATCTTCTTCTAAAGGACTTCAGATATTTTTTCATCTTCATCACGTGATCAGGCTGAATCGATGACTACTGAGGAAACGGATACCAGGGGAATAGGGCTTTCAAGTTTCCTCATCTTCTCCTCTGCGTTTAAGGACCAGGATTATAGCCACCGCAACGATAGTCGAGATAACAACATTTAGGAAGATCATATCCTTCCAAAGGGGAGTCTCCTCGTCCACGCCTTGGTCCAGATTTTCATTACTGCTCTTTTCATCCTGTCCTCCTCCAAATTCATCACTCAGAGCGTCTAATTCTTCGACCAGCTCTGATGCGCTGAGGAAACCCACCTCTCTATCGATCTCCTCTCGGTCGGGGCTCTCGAAAACAAGTGTCGGTACTGAACTTATCTCATATTCCGAGGCGAGATCACCCCGTTCTTCCGCATTGACTTCTATAAAAACGATGTCATCCGTTCTTTCTTGGACCCGTGGATCAGTGTAAGTGTCGTTTTCCATCTTTTCACAGGCACCACACCAATCTGTCATGAAATCTATCAATATCGGTTTGTTATCTCTTTGGGCTTTGTCTGTTCCTTCCTCGTAGGTATTCCAATCGATCTCTTCCCCAGAAGCAAGCTGAGAGGGAAATGGTATGGCTGACAGAATCAAAAAGACGGAAAGGACTACAATGACCAGGTGGACCGATAATCGGGTTAAACGTTTATGCATATTAAAACATAACCAGGTTCTCCCTAATAATGTTTTTGTCCTTTTTTCACAAAATCACCTTCTATATATGAGTATATAGAGGATATAGTAGCATATAAAATATACAGATAAAATATATACGATAGTTTTTTCTTAGTATCCCGATGAGAATGAGATGGAAAAAGAAGCTAACGGTCGTGGCCGTTTTCGGTTTGCTGATCGCGGGAACCCTGGTGATGTCTAGATGTACCGGAAGCGATGATAAATAGTTGAATCAGACCGGTTCCAGTACTGTTCTACCTCTAGCTAAGGCGTGGGCGGAAGAATACAATGGTGCCCAGGTATCCGTTTCTAGAGGCGGCTCAAGCCACGGACTGAAAGCTCTTTTGAAAGGCTCTCGAAAACAGATTTTACGGCCATTCCTATCTGCCTAAACACTTGGCTCTGAACGATGTCCCCTGGTTCGAGATGGAAACGCTTTGACTTCTAGATATTTTTGGTTTGGGAGGATAGGTAAACAAAACCGCCTATTAGGGAGCTGACGATCCCGAATAGCTGTACTAGAAATGATAACGATACCGCTTGTGCAGTTGTAGCGCCTACCTGGGTGAAGAAATAGACGTACAGGACTTCTCTGACTCCAAACCCTCTGATCGAGATAGGTAAGAAAAGTAAGACAGCTGTGATAGGGATGAATATGAAGAAGTATTGTATGGGCACGTTTATTCCGATAGAAAGAGCTAGGATATAGTTCGTGAGGATTAGTATCGTGTGGAATGCAAAGGAAACAAGCAGAGCGTGTCCTAGCGTTCTTTTCTTCTTGGTGTAAAGGCTTATCGAGCTGTAAAGCTTGAGCAGCTTCTCTCTTATAGAGAACGGATTGAAATTTTTAAACAATCTTTTATTCAAACTCATTATGAAAGAGAGGACTATCAGCGTTAGGAAGACGACATATATTGTAGAGATTATGTCGATCGGTAGTTCACTGAAATACAGTGTTGAAGCCGCGATAGCTAGACTCAAGATAGCTATAAGCCCGGTAAACCTCTCCATGAAGACTGAGGAATAGGCTTCTATCGATTTTTTAGTTACCTTTGACATCTTATGAGCTTTTACGATGTCGCCTCCCACGTTCGTAGGTAGAAATAGGTTGAAAAAAGTCCCGATGTAATATATCTTCTAGACGTGAAGGGAATCTTTGATCTCACTTTTTGCTTTTAATAAAATCTGCCATTTTTTTGCACTTATACCTACTTTAAGGATCGTGATGACTATTACGATGAGAAAAAATAATAGATTTATATTTTTTATCTCGTTCCATATCTTTTAGGGGCCGGCAGAATAAATAACGTAGGATATCAGGGAGACACTTACTATTATTTTTACGATCGTTTTTATCCTGTCTTTTCTCTTCTTTTTCATGACCTAGGTCATAATTAAAGAAGAGTTATTTAATGATGAGTAATCGATTAGTTTTTAATAGCTCGATGAATAAAATATCCTGAGTAGACTCTCTACTATTTTCCCTCTCACATCATCTAAAGCGCTGTATGTTAATAGCTTTGAATATTTGACTGTAGAAACAATCTTCCTCTGGAAGGTCTCTATCCGGTATCGGTTCTCCCAGGAAGGGACATAACTTTTCCCAACCTTCTCCGTCGGTTATATCCATGATCAAAAGGTCGTCCTCTCTTCCCGAGAAATACGAGATAACATCTTCTTTATGTTCTTTGTAAGCCTTTCTAAATTTTTCCTCGTCGTAATCAATAGCTCCATAAATCTCCTCGTGAAGGCGATTGAACCAGAAGTCCCCTTTGAGTATCTGTCCAGGCCAAAAATGACGGCTGCAGGAATCCAACCATTCCTCCAACTCTCTCGTGGTGAGTATGAACTTGGATTCAGGGAAGGTTCTATCCAATTCTTTGTAAAATCTCACAACAGGTAGATCGGAGAGGGCGTCATACTTATCGGCTCCTGAAAAGTCTAATCCTAAACCCTCTTCATTATATTCCAACAGCCTCATAGGAAAATGATTTGCCTTATAACCCAATATTTTGAGAGCTTTAGTAAGACTAGTGGTGCCTGTCTTAGATAGACCTACGCAGAAAACTTTATGATTTTTTCCGGCCATCATCGTTTCTCCTTTTCTTTCGCTCTCTTTTCTCGAGAAGCTTAATGTAAAACTCACCCTTAAAAATTTGCCGCGTAAAGATGAAAAAGATAGCGGTTCATCCTGCGAGTGGGTTATTCGAGTTGGGCATCCCTTTTGATTTCCCTGTGCCGATTAACTGATAGGCTTTACACAATCATCCAACATCTTTATATATATAAACCTTTTAAAAGTCTATGAAAAATGATCCGCCCTTAAATCCACAGCCCGGGAAGATCACTCCCCCAATATTTTTACTACCTGGAGTTCGAAGATGAATATCGCGATGGTTACTGATACATGGCTGCCCACGAAAGATGGCGTCGTCAATTCTATCATACAGTTCAGAAAAAGTCTAGAAAAATTAGGGCATCAAGTCTACGTTTTTGCCCCCGGAAAAGAGAATAAAGTTTCCAAAAAAGATGACAACGTTTTCTTTTTCAAATCTAAAAAATTTAGACCATATCCCGATTATAGGATGGCTATCTATCCTACTGGGAGAACTCAAGAACTACTTTTGGAAAAAAATATCGACGTTATTCATAACCATGGTATGGGCTTTATGGCTGTAAGAGCCATGGTAGCCTCAAAATTTTTAGAATTACCCTGCGTATTCAACTTTCACACCTGGGTTACTGACGCTCTACATTATTCCCCGGTGCATTTATCCGATAATCTATTGGAGCGGTTAGCTTGGATATATTTACGATATCTATTGAGAAGGAGCGACACGGTCATCGCTCCGAGCGAAAAGACTTTGAACGATTTAAAAGGAAAATGCTCGAACATGCATAACTCCACCGTTGTTGCTCCGCCGATCGATAGGAGTCGATACAACAAGGACGTTGACGGGAGTTCCATCCGAAAAAAATGGGATCTAGAAGACGAAACTATGCTTCTCCACGTGGGCAGAATAGCTAGAGAAAAAAATCTAGAGCTGATCATCGATGCCCTTCCCTACATAAAAAAAGAAAGACCGGACGTGAGGCTTTTCGTCGTCGGCGATGGGCCAGCAAAATCCTACTATGAATCCCTCGCTGCCGAGAAAGGTTTGAATGATATAATTACCTTCACCGGTTTTGTTCCCGAAAAGGAACTACCAAATTACTACGGTGCTGCCGATGCTTTTCTTATCGCATCGACCTTTGAAACTTTAGGGCTGGTGATGCTGGAGGCTCTAGCGACCGGTACACCGGTGATTGGATTGGATCACGGGGTGATCCCGAATATAATAAATCAGGGGAACAACGGATTACTCTTCCAAGAGGATCCTAAAGATTGTGCTGAGAAAACTCTCAAGGTATTGCGATCCGAGAAAGAGATAAATAATAATTTCATAAAGGATACACCTCTCGATAATTTAGAATGTGGAAAGAAATTAGAGGAAGTTTATGAAAGCGCTATCCAGATAAAAAAGGAAAGGATAAGCTGAATTCTACAATACAACCTCCGCTACGAACAATGCTCCTCCCATCAGCATGAAGACAACTCCTACCGTCCTTTTCAATCGTTCTTCAGTGGCGAGATTTGCAAATGTAGAAGCGGATCTAGATCCGATCACTCCACCGATGCTGCCTATGATGATAGCTGTCAACATGATATCCCCGTAAAGTATGTGGCCGATAGCTCCTGACGAGGCGGTGAATATCATTATTATGACCGACGTACCAACGGCTTTATGGATGGGGAAATCCAGAGCTACAACGAGAGCGATCAGGAACATCAATCCACCTCCAGCTCCTATCACACCGGCTACGATCCCGATGCCCAGTCCCAGAAAGATAGATGATAAATGTTTTCTCTTTTGAAGCCTTTTTTTCACCGCTTTTACTATTTTTATCTCCTGGAAGTTTTTCCCGGTGTCCGTACTGGGTTCGACAAGGAAGGCGATTCCGATACATAGAGTTATAAAACCACTCGTCCCTCCGAGGCTGGTGGAGGGGATCGGTGTGGAAAGCCAACTTCCTAGAAACGCACCGGTGACCGAGGCGGCCGCCATCTGCAGTCCAGCTCTCAGATTAGTATTTCCATGCTCTCCATAAGTGTATGCGGCCACTGAAGAGGCGAATACGTCTATCGCCAAGGCTATGCCGATAGCCACATAGGCCTCGTAATTCAAAAAGATCATCAGGGCGGGTACGACCAGCGCGACCGCGCTAGCACCTATCAGTCCGGTGATTACCCCGGCACCCCATCCAGCTAGAAACAATACCACGATCCAATATATCATGCGTTATCTACCATAACTCAATATCCAAAGATCGATGAAGCAGATGATCCGTGATACGAACTCATAGGAAATGGTATAGGAGATTACTATTTAAATATTTACGGAGGTTAATTATCTCAGTTATTTTCCGTTCAGTCATACGATCAGTCAGATAACTCATCCAGTTAACAAAAAAGATTATAATCAACTAAATTATAAATCAGCCCGATGGAATTTAATAAGGATCTGCCTAGAAAGGCGATTAAGGCCATCAAAGCATGGTCTACCCAAAAAAAATTGTTGATTCTGATCGTAGTTTAGGCCTTGATATTTCTCCCCGCTGTTATGGTCTACAATTCAACACAAAAAAGTAAGATGTTCTCTCACTATCCTGAATCATCGTCCCCCTTTGACAAAGAAAATAAGGATTGGGATGTCAAGCTCTCACCTCCGGCTAATAATTCTAAAGCAAATTTATCTGACTCCGGAGATAGGTATGTGGTCACTTTGGATGAAGATGAAAGTATAAATTTCGTATGGCGGCCGGAAAATTTCAATCTCTCCGATACAGCGGACCTTCATATAGGGCAGGTCACCGTCAATTACAACACCACCTAGGGTGAAGAAGGAGTGGTGATATTAGAGAAAAACTACGAAAAGAGCGGAGGGGGAAACGAGACCTAAGAAAGAGAAAAAACATTTCAAGAAGCTGGAGACGTTTATTTTTATTATAGAGTGGACCAGAGGGATATAGCTAGATTTCATCGAAGAGCATCGGTCTTGATGAAAAGGGGAATCTATACGAGGAGACCAGAACGGGTCCACCTCCTTTGATAAATTTTGTTTTCATCCCTCCTAAATTGTTCTCCTCTCCCGTATCCTGGGGAGGTTACTACCTCTCATTCTATCTCTATTTTTCGCTCTTCATACTGCTTGGCGGTATATTGTTGTTCCATACGTTCAAAGAGTGGGGCGAAGAGAGGCCTTTGCATTGTCCATATTGTATATAATAAATCCTATATCGCTCACCACGATTATTCAAGACGAAAGTGTGATAGCTTTCATCATAATATTAACTATTTTTATTTTGATCAAGGGAAAAGAAAAGTTAGGTTCCTTAACGACTGGTCTAGGAACAGTGACGAAGGTCTGGTCTTGTTTTTTCATACCTACCTAAATTTTCGATAGAAATATAAGAGTCAAAAAAAGAATACAAAATCTGATGATAACAGTTTCAGTTATATGTGGTCTATTTTTCCTTTTCTACCTTATATGGGGTCCAAAAGGGAGTCTCCTCGTCGACGCCTTAGTCCAGATATTCATTACTGCTCTTTTCATCCTGTCCTCCTCCAAATTCATCACTCAGAGCGTCTAATTCTTCGACCAGCTCTGATGCGCTGAGGAAACCTACCTCTCTATCGATCTCCTCTCGGTCGGGGCTCTCGAGAACAAGTGTCGGTACTGAACTTATCTCATATTCCGAGGCGAGATCACCCCGTTCTTCCGCATTGACTTCTATAAAAACGATGTCATCCGTTCTTTCCTGGATACGGGGATCAGTGTAAGTGTCGTTTTCCATCTTTTCACAGGCACCGCACCAATCTGTCATGAAATCTATCAATATCTTTTTGTTATCTCTTTGGGCTTTGTCTGTTCCTTCCGCGTAGGTATTCCAATCGATCTCTTTCCTAGAAGCGAGCTGTGAGGGAAATGATATGGCCGACAGGATCAAAAAGACGGAAAGGACTACAATGACCAGGTGCACCGATAACCGGGTTAAATGTTTATGCATATAAAAACATAACCACCCCCTAATTATGTTTTTGTCCTTTTTCACAAAATCACCTTCTATATATGAGTATATAGAGGATATAGTAGCATATAAAATATACAGATAAAATATATACGATAGTTTTTTCTTAGTATCCCGATGAGAATGAGATGGAACAAGAAGCTAACGGTCGTGGCCGTTTTTGGTTTGCTGATCGCGGGAACCCTAGTGATGTCTGGATGTACCGGAAGCGATGACAATCAATTGAATCAGACCGGTTCTAGTACCGTTCTACCTCTAGCCAAAGCGTGGGCGGAAGAGTACGACGGGGCACAGATATCGGTTTCCGGGGGCGGCTCAAGCCACGGTATAAGCGCTCTTCTAAAAGGTGAAGCTGATCTAGCAGACGCCAGCAGGCAATTAAAGCCCGAAGATATCGAAAAAGTTGGAGGAGACCCCTCGAAGGTCACTGACAACGGTACGGTTACCGGACCCATCAAGGTGAACGGCAGAGAGGTCGAGCCGACCAAGTGGGTGGTCGCCCACGATGTTCTGACCGTGGTTGTAAATAACCAAAATGATTGGGTGGATGAATTGAACTACACCCAACTGTACCATATATTCACCACCGATGACACATCGATTTACTGGGACGACGTTTCAGGCTTGGATGACGCACCCCACAAAAAGATCAGAATCTATGCTCCAGATGAAGCGAGTGGAACTTATGATTACTTCTTCGAAAGTATAGGGGGACTTGATAATTCGCGTCTAGGTCATGATGTAGACAAAGACGGAAAGAAAGATTACCATCCTAGCGCCGACGATAACGTGATCTTAGATGCCATAAAGAACAACGAGTACGCTATAGGCTACTTCGGGTACGCTTACTACAAGCAGAACACGGAGAAAGTAAACGCATTATCGATAGCTGAGGAAGATGAAGAGGCTGTTCCTCCGACTACTGAAAATGTCGCGGACTATCCACTTTCTAGACCTTTACATATATACACAGACGGTGTTCCAGAAGAGGGGTCTACTATCAACGACTACCTGAGATATGTCCTCTCCGAGGAAGGACAGAGCATAGTTCCAGGAGTGGGATACATCAAGGTGGGTGATGTGAGTCCCGGTCTACTTCAACACCAGCTGGACAGACTCGGAGGATGAACTCTGAAAACCCCTTCTACTATTATTAATTCAATGATAAGGTGTGCTCCCCATGGTCTCCTTGAAAAGTTCTTCGCAAAAAGATGACGAGAACCCTTTCCAAAAGGGCCGAAATATAAAAGAAAAGTTGATTAGATCGGTTCTTTTCATATTCGCTAGCCTCGCTGTCATAGTGAGTGCACTGATCATCTTTACGCTGCTTGAGGGGAGCTTCAATTTTTTTCTAGGGCCGGAAGGAAGCATGTTAGAATTCTTTTTCGGAACCAACTGGATGCCCAGTGGAGGGGATCCAAGTTTTGGAGTGTTACCGCTGCTCATGGCCACTCTAGTAGTGGGTGGAGGAGCCACCTTGATAGCCACACCTATAGGATTGGCAGCCTCGATCTATCTTGCCGAGTTCGCGGGAGACAAGGTCAGAAATATCGTTAAACCGTTAATAGAGATGCTTGCAGGCATCCCTTCCATAGCTCTTGCTTATTTTGCCCTCTTCACGATAAGTCCCCTTTTCAGGGTCCATTTCGGTGCGAGTTATTTCAACATGGCTAGCGCGATGATAGTTATCTCGATAATGGTCATCCCCATCATTGTCAGCATCTCGGACGATGCCATAACCGCGGTGAGCAGCGAGCTGGAGGACGGAAGTTTGGCTTTAGGAACCACACGATGGGAGACGACAAAGAATGTGATCGTCCCCTCAGCTTCCAGCGGGATAATAGGCTCGGTCTTGTTGGGACTGGCAAGAGCGGTAGGGGAGACCATGGTCGCCACTCTGGTCGCAGGATCCGTGGCAAATCTCACTTTTAGTCCTCTGGAAGAGGGACAGACGATGACGGCCTACATGGCCCAGGTCGCGAAGGGTGACATACCACCTGGAGCGGCGATCCAAGCGGCATTCGCAGTTGGTCTCTTACTCTTCATCATAACCTACTTGATAAGATTAGGTGGAGAGTTGATCACCGAACACTTCACCGGGGGGAAGGAGAAAAAAAGCCATCCTTTCGTGAGAAGGGCCAAGGAGAGACTGGAACGGGGATGGTGGAGAGTGAAAAGTATCCTTTCAACTGAGAGGGACAAGGTAGCGGCACTGAAAAACAGATACCGGAAGCAGAAGATGGGGAAGGTTATCACTTTCCTCTGCATGATAGGTCCTCTACTATTTCTCTCTTATTTTATATTCAATATATTGAGGAAAGGCCTCCCGGGCATGAGTATCACCTTTCTAACGTCTTATCCCAGCAGATTCCCCGATAAAGCGGGTATCTTTCCGGTGATCATGGGATCTATCTATCTGATAAGTCTAACGATGGTCATTGCTGTCCCCATAGGTGTCGGTGCAGCTATTTACTTAAAGGAGTTCGCCCCGGATAAGTTCTACAGCCGCTTCTTGAGAAGGATCATCCATAACCTGGCGGGAGTTCCCTCCATCGTGTTTGGATTCATAGGTTACATAATCCTGGTCGAGATGTTCAGCGTGGGAGGAAACCTCCTATCGGGAAGTATTATCCTTGCTTTCATGGCTCTCCCCATCATAGAGGTCTCAACCGAGGAGGCGTTGGAGTCGGTCCCGGATTCGTTTAGGGATGCGGCTAGAGGATTGGGAGCTACCAAGTGGGAGACAGTCAAGAACAACGTCCTGCCTAACGCGTTACCAGGAATAATGACCGGTTCGATACTGTCTTTATCACGCGCACTGGGTGAGACCGCACCTATCCTTTTCATCACGACCATGTTCGCGAAAAACCCACCCGGTGGAATATTCGATCAGTTCATGGCCATGCCGACGATGATATTTTACTGGACAACACACATGAAGGAAGAATTTCAGGTCTTGGCCGCCACTACCATAATCGTGTTGCTCGCGATACTTTTAACCATGAATGGGATCGCAATTTATATAAGATACAGAACTCAAAAAAGGAGGAGATGGTAGATGTCTGCAACAGCTGCAAAAAGAGAGATAAAGACTTTAGAAAAAGGTAAGAAGGAGACGACAGAAGAAACGATCTCTATAAAGAATTTAGATGTATATTATGGAGATAACCACGCCATCAAGGACGTCTCTCTAGATATTTCCCCGTACAAGATCACCGCTTTCATCGGACCCAGCGGCTGTGGAAAGAGTACGATCCTCCGGGCGATCAACAGGATGAACGACGAGATAAGCAATTGTAGGATGGAAGGCGATATCCACTGGCGCGGTCATAAACTACTGAGCGATGAGGTCGATCCCGTGATATTACGGGAGAAGATCGGTATGGTCTTCCAGAAACCGAATCCCTTTCCGAAATCGATATATGATAACATCGCCTACGGCCCCAAGATACACGGGGTGAAGGACAAAGACGAATTGGACGATATAGTGGAAAAAAGTCTGAAAGACGCGGCGTTATGGGACGAAGTCAAGGACAGGCTGGAAAAGAACGCATTGGATCTATCCGGAGGTCAGCAGCAGCGCTTGTGTATAGCAAGAGCACTGGCCATCGAACCGGAAGTGATACTGCTTGACGAACCCTGTTCCGCGCTTGATCCTATAGCTACATCTAAAATAGAGGACCTGCTGGAGGAACTGAAAGAAGATTATACAGTAGTGATCGTAACTCATAATATGCAGCAAGCTGCTAGGATAAGCGATTATACCGCTTACATGTACCTCGGAGAGTTGATCGAGTTTGGAGAGACGGAACAGATATTTGAGAATCCACAGAAAGAAAATACTGAAAAATACATAACAGGAAGATTCGGGTGAGAAAGATGGGACAAAAAACGCGAAAATCATATCATCACGAGCTAGATGAACTCAAGGAGATGGTTGAAGAGATGGGCGATCTTTCCTCTCAAGCCATCTCACTGGCGATCGATAGCCTGGTAGATCTGGACGAAGACAAGATAGAGCGGGTTCAGGAACTCGACAAGAAAATTTATGCCTATGATAGGCATATAGAGAGGAAAGGATTGAAACTGATAGCCCTTCAGGCACCTGTAGCTAAAGACCTTCGCATCATAGGCACTTGCCTTAAAATTATCACGGACCTAGACAGGATCGGAAGATATTCAGGAGATATCGCTAAAGTATCTAAGAGGATGTTAGACCAGGAACATATGAAAAAATTGGTCTCCATCCCTCGGATGGCAGAATTGACTATAGAGATGGTGGATCTCGCTGTTCAGGCCTTCATGGAGGAGGACGAAACGCTCATAGATGAGATCTATGAAAAAGAGGAGAGCGTGGATGCCTTGTATGATGAGATCTTTAGGGAGGTCTTGACCTACATGATAGAGGATAGCTCTAAGATAACTCAGGGAACCCAATATGTCCTCGTTATACGTTATCTTGAAAGGATCGCTGACCATGCCTGTAATATAGCTGAGAGGATAGTTTACATGGAAACCGGTGAGATGATCGAACATGACGTTGAAGAAAAGAATAAGAACGGATTAAGGGATATAGAGGATCTTGAAGAGATTAGAGAGGAGGAAGATCTTAAGGATTAGAAGGAGGTGAAAGAAGGATGAAAGGATCAGCCCTTATCTGATCCATCCTCGATCCTTTTTACCGCTCTTTCTCTCACACGTTTCTCTAGCTTTTCAAAAAACCTTTCCTGCTCTGCCTTCTCTCTTATCAAGTTCCTGAGACTTGATGCTAGAATATCTTCATCGTACATATCCTCCACGTGAGAAACTAGTTCCTGGGCAAAAAACGCTTTAAAGCTATCTTGGTTAGAATCTATATCGTCCTTATAGAGATTCATCAGGACTTCTAAAGCGAGCATCTTTTTTTCTTTCTCTTCTTCACCCAGTTCCTCCTCATCCTCATCTTCTAAACATTTGACTATATCTTTGTTTTTTATACTCTTCCAGTTTTTATCTTCATCCAAGTTATCTACCCGTGAATGCTCGCTACCCTCTTCTATTTTTTTCAGATTATCTTTAGTCTTAGTCGGTAGAGGTATCCATCTGATCTTTTAGGTCTTTCGTTCGGAGGATATAGATAGATTCTTCATCGACATCAGGAGCGGGCTTATCTCTTTTAACCTCCTGAAATATTCTTGATCAGTTCCTCTATCTCAAATTTCGATCCGCAGTTTTGACACACCATCATATCCCCCCAATCGCGGACCATCCATCCTTTACCACAGTCAGGACAGGTCAGATTTTCCATTTGAGTACCTATTTTGTCCTCATCGAGTTCTACCATAACCCAATTGATAGTATGTTAGAAGGGTTTAGTAAGTATTTTCCTTAGAAAGGATAGTTCAAGTAGAAATTTTAATTAATGGGTCTCTTTATTTGATTAGACGATCTGGGCGTGTGGCCTAGCGGGGAAGATGAAAAAGGACATCATCCCCTCACATTCAAGGTCATCGAGATGCCCTTGAATATAGTCTGGAAATGCGAGGAATAAAAGATTCCTACTTTTGCCAGATCGAGCCACTAAAGAAACGATAAGGGCGTGTGGCCTAGTCTGGATAAGGCGACAGCTTCCTAAGCTGTAAATCGAGGGTTCGAATCCCTCTACGCCCGCTTTTTTATGCCTGAATCTTCTGTATTAGAAGGAAAAAGATAGAAAAAGAGATCATAAAGGGGTTTTGATCGGACCGTTTTCAACAAGTCCGTCTAACCAGTATAGTTAACCGTCCAAGTCACCGTAGTCTCTTTGCCGTTGTACAGCCAGTAACCGTTCAAAGGTTGGAATTCGAAATTCTGAGGATCGCTGTCATAGGCTATGTTACTGTCTTTAGACGAATCGAAGTATCCGACCTTCGTGACTTCACTAGGTACGTCCCCGACCGCGGCGGTTTCGCTGGGATAACCTACCATGTTCCAGCCGGGCTGTAGAGTTATCTCAGTGGTCGTCGGCCGCTCTCCTTTTATTTTCAACGTATCTGCCTGGGTCATGTTTATCCATACCCCTCTAGTGTTGTCCCAGAATTCTAGGTCATTATAGCGGCCGTACCTGCCAGGTCTATAACTCTGCCATCCGCCCTCATCAGCGTTATAATACATCACTTTATCATAGTTACCGGAGATACCCATCTGATCGTCCTCTAAGATTGAGTTAAGATCCGTCTGTGAAGAGTGGATATCGAAGGAAACAAAGTTCCAGCCTTTGTCAAGCTCTATATCCGTAGAGGAAGGTTCGATCTCTGTTAGGTTGTTACTTTCTTCAAGTCCGTTCTCGCCTACAGCTCTGACCATGTATTTCCAGATAGTACCGTCTAGATCACCTCTTCCCTGGTCTACAAACTCATAACTAGATGAACCGTTGGCATCTATACTTTTTATTTTATTCCAGGAGGTATTCATGAATTTTGATTGATAAAGGTTGTACTGTGCTACTTCCTCAGGATCGACGGCACTAGCGTTCCAGCTCACCCGATTATTCTCAAGATTTGAGCCGGAGTGCTCGACAGATAAACCCTCTGGTGGCGCTGGCGGTATCCCATTTATCGTAAAGGTACTATCGCTGGTATCGACGGTGATCCGGCCGGCGCTATCTGAGACGCCCGCTTTTATCAAACATTCAGTACTGTCTACATTGGGTATATCCCAACTGTAGTTCCCCGTGTCCTGGGATAGAGTAGCCAGCGTGGTCCAAGTACCTCCGTTATCGAGGCTGTACCAGAGGCCTATACTATCTATAGGATCGTCACCAGGCTGAGTGTTCCAAGTGATCTCTTCTGTCGTTTTTGCCTTCCATTCTTCGCCTCCATTTGGAGTGGTGACCTTGATGTCTGGCGGAGTTCCTGCTGGGGCATTGTTTGCATTGTATATCGCCAGAGCGTAATCTTGATTCGCTGTACCGTCATTATTGGCATCTTCTGGGATGTTGAATCCCCTGACCCTTACTGTATACTCCCCGGTTTCGACGGCAGAGGCTGGAATAAATACGTTCTCTACAGTGTTTAAATCATCCGCATCGTCGCTGTTATTATCGAAACGCGGCATAGCTCCGATGTTCGGTTCCGTATAAGAGCTGGTGCTGTTTCCATTGGCATCTACCGGGAATCCATTGCCGCGGTAGATATCTCCGCTCGGGGATACGACCTCAAGGTTCAGATCGTTTTTCAAGGTCGGATCGTCACCGCCCGCCGCTTTCTTATCGGTCCAAGTCAATGTTATATTGAGAGGTTTTCCATCTCTCGCAGCAGTTATATTATACTCATCAACCTCCCCGGTCTGTAATAAACTCGACTGATCTTCGACCTTCAATGGGACCGGATTATCCTTTGGATATTCGAGCTTTGAAAGTTCTATCCTTCCCCAACCTTCATGTAGATTTGGAATGTAATCGATCTCTCCGTTGCTGTCTTGATCGTACTCCAACGGTTGGGCTGTATTTACCATCAGAGCCTTGACCATCGCGGGGCTAGGCCTGAAGAGATAATTCTGCTTGTACCAATCCACTACGACCGATGCGGCTCCTGCAGCGGCCGGATTTGCCATCGAAGTTCCCTGCATCCATTCATATCTGCCGTCAGGTTCATATCCTCCACCGAAGCTGCTCGGGGAATATCCGTCGGAGGTTTCCGCATCTGACGGGCTAGATCTTTTGACCGAAGCGCCTCCTCTTGTTCCGCCCGTATCCTCGGGTGTCATGGTAGAGAGGATCTCCTGACCGGGTGCAGAAACATCCGGTTTGACCCTGCCGTCCTTTGCATATCCACGAGAACTGAAGTTGGCAACTTTATCTGGATTGTCGAAACCTCCCCGGGCCCCGTAATCATCGGAGTTGGGCATGTAGGTCTGGGTCGCTCCTATCCCTATGACGTTTTTGCCGACCGATGGAGGAGCTACGGTTTCCTTATCTGGGCCGTCGTTCCCCGCGGCTACGGTAATCACCATGGGCTGGTTTCCATCTTTATCGCTGTCAGCATCTCTGACCGCTCTATCGTACTTGGCGCACGTTTCATCATAGGCTCCGCCTCCTCGGGCGCCCCACGAATTGGAATGTACATAGGTTCCTCCTTTTTGTTTGGCCACTTCTACTATCTCGTATTCTCGACCGTCCGCTAGGAAACTGCCCCCGTCATCAAATATCTTCACGGCATAGATGTCGGAATCATAAGCGAGGCCTTGAGCCGCGTAATAATTACCGTCTAGACCTTCGTACTGCGTGCCGGTTCCGTCGTACGTATCTCCCGTTATGGAACCAGCAGTATGGGTGCCGTGACTTTGACCGTCCGACCAGTCATCTGGAGAACTCTGGTTCATCGAATGTCCTCCTTTCACTCTACCCGTGAAGTCCGGATGACCGGCGTTAGGGGTACTTCCATCTCCAAGACCGGTATCCGCCGGAGTGACGGTGACATCATTACCGGTATATCCTAATTGGTTGATGTAAGCGCCGTGATCGCCGTATTCGCGATAGGCGGTCGCAGGATCATCATCGTTGTCCATCTCCCAGGCGCCACCGCCCATGATCTGGGAGTCGACCTCGGAGAAAAGCTGAGGTTCATAGTAGGGAGAGATGTAATAAACGTCTTTCAACTTCGCCATCTTCACGATCGAAGAGAAATCATGGACTTCAAGTATAGTTTCTATCTTAGAACCTGATTCTCTGAAATCAGCATCGGGATCTATATCTTGGATCTCCTTAAGATTTTCAAAATCAGGATCTTCAACAAGTTTTACCCGAACACTTCCAGAGTCGACCTTTTCGGCTTTTCGCTCCACCTCCTCCGCTATCTTGTATCCTGGATGATATATGCCGGTCCAATCGACGAAGTCAAGGGAATCGACACGATCTTTCTTTTCCGGAGTCATCCTGACTTCGTACGCATAATTAGGTACGTAATTTATTACATCCACACCTAGATCTTCAAGTTGTGCTCTCCAATCAGGATCGACCGGGCCCAATAGATGGACTATGTAAGTCCCTTCTGTTCCTTCTGCATATTCGTCTATCTTCATATCTTCTTTTACTGGTGGTTCCTCTTTTTCAAAATCGAATGTATGGCCTTTCACCGATAACACGGTCCTTTTTTCTAAAGGATTCACATCTAGTCCGGCCGCAGACAATTCTTTTACCTGTCTATCACTTTTAACAAGCATGGATGTACCGTATCTTTCCAGAATCTCTAGTCCTAAATCGTTTATCTTTTGTATGTCACTTGGATCTTTCATTCTAACCAGAACTATTTCGGAGCCCTCTGCTTCTTCCGGGGAAAAAGCTCCCCCAACACCTAAAGCAGATAGGACCAATATCATAGCCATGAAGAAAGCCAAAATTGAGCGGGGCGTTTGCATATATTTATTCCTCCACTAAAAATTGAAAGTGAATTCAGTTATAAATCTTTTTGGGATTCGGATTTGTAGGTCACGAAAATAAAATAAATGAGGATTTGTTTCCCTTAACATATGAACCGTCCTAGTGTAGATGAATATTTCATGGCCATGGCTTATCTGGTATCAGAAAGATCTACCTGTCTCCGCAGAAAAGTGGGCGCGGTGATAGTGAAAAACAAGCAGGTCCTGAGTACGGGCTACAACGGAGCCCCGAAGAACTTGCCACACTGCAAAGAGTTGGGGGGCTGTATGAGAAGAGGTGATATAGACCCTCCATATATGGATATATTCTTTGACCAGTATGAGGGCGAAGAGGATATCGACAGGGAAGAGATGCTGGAGGAGATAGATTTTTATCCAAAAAAAGGTGAGGGTGTAAAATCCGGCAGAAGGCATGAGCTGTGCAGAGCCGCTCATGCCGAGCAGAACGCTATCGTTCAGGCCGCGGTATCAGGCGTCAGCATAAAGGGGAGTAAGCTGTACTGTACCACTTACCCGTGTGTCGTCTGCGGCAAGATGCTCATCAACTCGGAGATCGATGAGATAATCTACGATGGAGAATACAAGGATCCCCTCTCTGAAAACATGTTAAACCAGAGCGAAATAGATGTGAAAAGATTTGAGGGGGAAAAGGTGGAGGTACAGGAAACACTAGCAGAGTATATCAAAGAGAAAGACCAAGATCCAGATAAATGAAGATAAAAATAAAAAAGATAAAAGAGATAAGGTCCTCCAAGACTTCTACAGACTCATCGCATCGACGGGACAGACTTCGACACAGTTTCCGCAATCTATACAAGCGTCTTCATCGACCACCGCTACTTCTTCGACCGTTAGTGCGTCGACTGGACATTCTTCTTCACACTGACCGCAAGCTATGCAGGTATCTTCATCTATCTCGACTACCATTTTACCACAGGTTGGGTGAAGAAGAGAGCGTATAAAAAATTTACTCTTATCTTTTAATAGTCACGCATGAGCCCTAATTCCCCGACCTTTGAGGTCGCGGGATACAGGGCGATGAATATCTGTTCTAGCAAATCTTTTAGTGAATGAAACCATTCTCGACTTGGCGGCGCGCCCCTGCGGGGCGCTTTAAGAACCGCCAGGAGTCGAGAAAAATGACGCAAATGCAATCATATAGCTACGGCTTTGGCCAAAGCCTGTATCATGTAGTGTTAAGCCCCTATAAACGTTTTCGGATGTTCCAAAGACCTGACATTCGAAAAGAACTGGAGAACATTTTGTTAGAAATTGCCGAGAGACACGGTTTTCAGATCTATGAGATGAGTATAGAGGAAGACCATGTTCATATCTTTTTGAGTCACCACCCTTCACAATCGATAGCTGAAATTATACAATATCTGAAGGGCGCAAGTTCTAGAAAACTAAGGAAGGTCTTCCCTGAATTCTACATGAATTTGAAAAAATTCATTCGATTCCTGGAATGTTATTCCAGGTAATGAAAGGGTATGATGAAAACCATCTGTGGTCAGCAGGTAAATACTTTAGACCAATTGGTGAGATTACACCTGAAAAGGTGGAACATTATATTCGAGAATCTCAATCTCATCACTACACTAACAAGTCTGATGAAACGGAAGCTATACAAAAAGATTCACACCATTCATCGGCGACTCCTCAGACATCTCTACAAGACTTTGCTGGCCGATAAGTGAGGATGCCCTAGGCTTTAGCCTAGGGAGCACTCACTTTAAAGGGACAAAGCATCGACTGGACAGATCTCAACACATTTACCTATATCTTCACATTTCTCCTCATCGGGAACCGCGACTTCATTGACCACTATCGCATCTATCGGACATTCCTCCTCACACATTCCGCAGGCTATACACGTGTCTTCATCTACTTCTACGACCATATTTTTCACCGCTCCGTTTTAATGCACAGTCGTATAATAAACTTTTTGTATTTTTCAAACAGAGATCTTCCTAGTCATCCTCATATTCCAATTCCAACTTCTCTAATAACTCTCTGCTCTTCTCGTGCATCTCTTTCAGAGAACCTTCATTCACTATCATATGATCCGCTCTCGCGATGACCTTTCCGAGACCCCAGTCGAGCTCCCTTTTGTCTCTATCTCTGAACTCCTCCCAGGTCTGAGGTAGATCTTCCCGGCCCCGTTCCTTCAATCTTTCGAATCTCGTCTCAGGTGATGCGTGGATTGCGACTATATTTGCCTCTCGGTCCAATTCCGACTTGAAGATGCTGACCTCGCTCTGACTCCTTATGCCGTCGATCACCGTTCTATCTTCTTTTAAAACACTCAAAGTTCTATCTGCCCAGATACCTCCATGATGTTCTTCTCTCTCCCTGTTAGCAAAAGTTCCTATGTCCTTCTCGGAGATGCCCTTCTTTTCCGCCCTTCTCCTCACCACGTCTCCCATCCTGACGATATCGTACTCTTCTTTCCTAGCGATCTTCAAAAATTCTTCTTTACCTGCCCCCGGCATGCCCGCAAGTAATATCAACATGATCTTTCCTCACCGGGAAAATTCTCTCCAGTCATTTCCTACAGTTCTGCTTCTCAGCTTTAGGACCGTAGGGAATTTTCTTTTATGTGCCGTCTTATCGATCATCTCTTTTACATCTTCAACTGTCTCTTTAGACACGCCGTTCTTTTCGGCGATCTTTTTGAGAGGTTCTTGTTTTTCTATCCCTTTGAGGACTTCATCTATCTCTTCGTAGGTATGTCCCAATTCTTCTTCATCGGTCTGTCCTTCCCAGAGACCCGCTCTCGGAACTTTGTCTAAAAAGCGTTCGGGCACACCTATCTTTTCAGCTAGGTCTCTCAGATCGGACTTGTAGATATCACCTATAGGTAAAAAGTCGGCCGCACTATCACCGTATTTCGTGGTGTATCCCAGCAGAAGTTCGCTCTTGTTGCCCGTTCCGACGACCAGTTTGTGCTCCACATTTGCGATATAATATTCTATACAGGCTCTAGTCCTGGCTTTCAAGTTCGCATAGGGTAGTTTTTCCTCTGGACCCGCGGGAAAGCTTTCCATTATAGGATCGATATCTATCTCGTCATATTCGATATCCCACTTCTCAGCTATCCATCGCGCGTCCTTCATGTCCTCTTCAGGGCTTGCGCTCTCGGGCATTATGATTCCGTGAACCCTTTCCTCTCCAAGAGCGTCTATAGAAAGCTTGAGAACGGTGGTGGAATCAAGACCACCGCTCAATCCTAAGGTAACGCCATCGGCTCCGGTCTTCTCCACCTTGTCCGAGATGAACTCCCTTATCAACTTGATATTTTCTTCCATTCCGCTTAGCTTTTGGGACATGTTGAGGGATTGAAAAGGGGCATTATTATTTTTACGGGTTAGTCTTCTCAGGCGAGTTCGATCCTGATCTTTTCCGCATCTTTCACGTCTTTCAATTTCTCTGCCTCCTTGACCTCTCCGACAATGTTTACATCGCTCGCCGCCACCGGTCTTTCTCTAGTAGAAGCCGGGGTAGGGCCGAAAAAGATGGCCAGTGCCTCGTCGGAAGGCCAGTATCCGATGGTCCCCACTTCGACTTCTCTTTTAGCCGTTTCATCCAGACCCATCTCTAGCCCGATAGAGAAGTAAAATTCATCACCCCAGGTATTGAAATCTGATTCGATAGGCATCATCTTTAATATCCTTTTAGCGCACTTGTTCTCTTTTAAGTTGCCCTTCAACTCGACATCTCCTACCGAGATCTTTATCTCCTGAGCCATACCTCAGAAATGACGTAAATGTTTATCAGTTTTTCGCCGATTTTTCAGTCAACTATGAAAAGGAAATTTTTAAATACTTTATACACTCTAAAGTGTTTATAAAGGGCTAAAACCGGGGCTGGAGAGAGGAGTTGAGTAGATGGACCAAGGATTTATTAATCCCCTCTCTTGTCCCGTCGTAAAATCTCCCTATAATCACACCCAAAAAAGGTAGTTAATATGAAAGAAAAGGAAAAAGATGTTTTGGTAATAGGTGGGGGCATATCAGGGGTACAGTCCGCATTGGATCTAGCTGATAAAGGCTATGAAGTAGTCATAGTCGATATAAAGCCGAGTATCGGCGGGAACATGGTAAAATTGGATAAGACCTTTCCCACCGATGATTGTTCTATCTGTATATCCGCTCCAAAACTGGTGGAGACCAGCAGACATGAAAATATAGAGCTTCTTACATATTCTGAGATAAAGGATGTGAGTGGGAGTGCTGGTGAGTTCACCGTGGATATATGGAAAAGATCGAAGTACGTGGATCCAGAGGAGTGTACCGCATGTGCGGATTGTGCCGAGGTCTGCCCCGTAGAGGTCCCCAACGAATTTGACGAGGACCTATCGAGCAGAAAGGCGATCTATGTCGAGTATCCCCAATCCGTTCCTTTAAGTTATACGATAGATTATGATAACTGCGTGGGGTGCGGCGCATGCGAGAGCGTCTGCGATGCGGAAGCCATCCATTTCCTGGAAAAGTCCAAGCAGGTCAAACTTGACGTCGGTAGTATCATAGTCGCGACAGGTTACGAGATGATGGAGCCCGACGAATGGAGGGAAGAATACGGGTACGACCAGCATGAAGATGTTATGACGGCGTTGGAGTACGAGAGACTTCTATCTTCTTCGGGGCCGACCGAAGGAGAAGTTCTGAAACCATCCGACGGAGAAGCACCCGAGGAAGTGGCATGGATACAGTGCGTTGGCTCAAGATGCAAACAGAAAGGGATGCCGTACTGTTCAAGGGTATGCTGTATGTACGCCACAAAAGAAGCTTCCATCACCATAGGAGATAATCCCGATATCGACGCTTCCGTTCATTATATGGACCTTCGTGCTTATGGAAAAGATTTCCAGCAGTATTACCAGAGCGCAAAGGAAAAGGGAGTTAATTACAAGAGAGGTAGACCCTCTCGAGTCTACAAGACAGAGGAAGGTAAACTAGCGATCGAATATGAAGATACTGAAGAGGGCGAGGTAAAAACGAACGAAGTCGATATGGTGGTTCTATCTTCGGCGATAGTTCCGTCAGAAGGGAATAAAGAATTGGCGGACCTTCTCGGCGTGGAAGTAGATGAGAACGGTTTCTTCGAATCGAAGGACGTGTTGACGGCTCCTATGGACTCCACTCGAGACGGGATATATCTTGCGGGCTGCTCTCAATCTCCTAAAGATATTCCGGACAGCGTGGCCCAGGCTAGTGGTGCGGCCGCGAGGGCCGTGGAAACGATAAAAGATAGAGAGAGGAAAGGTAAGCCCGAAAAACCGGAAGAGAGAGATATAACTGAAGAGGAGCCGAGGATAGGCATCTTCGTCTGCCACTGTGGTAAGAACATCGCGAATTATCTCGATATCGACACCGTCAAGGAAAGCGTGGAGGATATCCCGGAAGTGAAATATGTCGATGATCCGATGTTCGCCTGTTCTGAAGATGCACAGTCTGAACTGAAGGAAGCCATCGAAGAACACGACCTTAACAGGTTTGTAATCTCGGCCTGTTCCCCGCGAACTCACGCCGACCTTTTCAAAGATACTTTAGAAGAGGTCGGATTGAACCGCTATCTGCTGGAGATGGCGAACATAAGGAATCAGTGCAGCTGGGTCCACAGCGACGAACCCGAGAAGGCGACGGAAAAGGCGAAGAGATTGACGAAGATGGCCGTGGCAAAGGCAAAACGTCTAGCGGCATTAGAAGAGAAAGAGATAGATGTTGGGGACAGCACTGTGATAATCGGTGGGGGTCCCGCGGGAATGAAGACCGCTCTCAGCATGGCAGATGCGGGTCAGCAGGTGACCCTGATAGAGAAGAAAGACGACCTCGGAGGTAAGCTCAACAGATTGAACACTTTATTCCCTTCAGATATGGATGCCGATGAGCTGTCCGACCAGTTGTCGAACCAGATCGAAAATCAAGATAATATAACGGTAAAAACCTCAACGGAAGTCGAAGATGTAGATGGCTACATCGGAAATTATGAATTAACTTTAGACACCGGCGAAGTGATAGAGAGCGATACGATAGTTTTAACGACAGGCTTCGAAGAGATCGATCCTGACGAGTATTATATGTACGAAGACGAAGAGAGAGTGTTGACGCAGCTGGAGCTGGACGAGGCCCTGGCCGATGACGAGCTGGATGAACCCGAGAACGTGGTGTTCATCAACTGTGTCGGTGCTATGGAAGAAGAACGGCCCTGGTGCTGCCGTGTCGGCTGTGGCAACTCGCTCAAGAACGCGAAGGCCATAAAAGAAAAGTATCCAGATTCAAATGTTTACGTACTATACAAGGATATGAGGGTTTTCGGTAAAAAAGAAGAAGAGTACTATGCCGAGGTCCAGGAAGAGAACGGCGTGATCTTTGTCAGGTATTCAACCGACAATAAGCCAGAAGTCACCAGAGAGGGAGAAAAACTGCACGTGAACGTACACGATAATCTTCTAGACGAAGACATAGATATAGATACCGATTATCTCGTACTGGCGATGCAGCTTAAAGGTGATCCGAGCGCGGGTAAGCTTCAGCAGATGTTAAAACTATCGTCCAACCCTTCGGGTTTTTTCATGGAAGCCCACGCCAAACTCAGGCCGCTGGAGTTCCCCTCCGAAGGTGTTTACCTGGCCGGTGGAGCACACTATCCGAAGAACATCTCCGATACGCTATCCCAGGCGGATGGAGCGGCCTCTAAAGCGGAAGTCCCGATGATGAGGGGTTACACGAAAAGCGAAGGGATAATAGCGGAGATAGACGATGATAGATGCAGCGGCTGTAAGATGTGTATATCAGTATGTCCCTACGGCGCCATAGATTTCAACGAAGAGGATGAGATAGCCGAGATAACGGACGTGCTCTGTAAAGGATGCGGTTCCTGTGCCAGTGTTTGTCCTACGGAAGCTATAACACAGAAGGGATTCGAAAACGATCAGCTGTCGGCGATGATAAAATCTGCCTTACTCGACGAGGTGGTCTGATGAGCGAAGAAGATTTTGAACCCAAGATCATCGCATTTCTCTGCAACTGGTGCAGCTACGCCGGTGCGGATCTAGCCGGTGTGAGCAGAGAACAGTATCCTCCCAATATCTTGAACATAAAGGTGATGTGTTCCTCGAGAGTTTCCCCTGAACATGTTTTCGAATCTCTGCAGGAAGGTGCCGACGGCGTACTTATCGCGGGGTGTCATCCCGGTGACTGCCATTATATCAACGGCAATTATAAGACCATAAGAAAAGCGGATATGATAAAGAAGATGATGAGGGATTTCGGGGTGAATCCTGAAAGGTTAAGGTTAGAATGGATCTCATCCGCGGAGGGCGGCAAATTTGCTGAAGTGATGAAGGACATGACGGAAGAGATCAGAGAGCTGGGTCCTTTAGATCTGGACGGCTCTTCGATAGGAGGAGATCAAGATGAGTGAAAAGAAGAAGATCGGTTTTTACTGGTGTGGGGCCTGCGGTGGCTGTCAGGTCAGCGTTCTTGATATCGACGAGATGATATTGGATGTGGTCGAACAGGCAGATATAGTTTTCTGGCCCTGTGCGATGGATCCTAAATATGAAGATGTCGAGGAGATGGGAGATGATGAGATAGACATAATGTTCATCAACGGAGCCATGCGCCTGGAAGAGAATATAGAGATGGCTGAACTTCTCAGAGAAAAGGCGAAGGAAGTGGTGGCTTACGGTTCTTGTTCCGTCAACGGCGGCCTTTTCGGCCTGGGTAATCTGAGTGAAAAAGATGAACTTCTGGAGACGGGTTACAATACTAAAACTACCGATGAAGGTCCGATCCCGCAAAAGAAGAGCGAGGTTGAAGAAGGTGAACTAGAACTGCCTGATTTGATGGAACATATCGTGCCTTTAGAAGATATAATAGATGTTGATTACTACCTGCCGGGCTGTCCTCCTTTGCCTAATCAGTTGGAAGAAGCCTTTCCGGCTCTATTGGACGATGAAACTGAAGTAGGAAAGTACGACCTGATCTCGGACAAGAGTGTCTGTGACGTATGTCCGATGGAAAGGGAAGAGAAGAAGATAGAGGAATTGAAGCCGATACAGGAGGCCGATGATCTTGACCCAGAGGAGTGTTTATTGGATCAGGGCGTACTCTGTATGGGACCTGCAACGGCGGGGATGTGCGATGCCCCGTGTACCGAAGTGGGTCATCCCTGCGTCGGCTGTAACGGCCCCGTAAAAGACGTAAAGGATCAGGGAAGCAGGATGGCCTCTGCCTTAGCTTCCGTGATCGGTATCGAAGGAGAAGAGAAGAAGACGGAAGATGAGATCCTCGAGACCATGAAGAGCGTTAGAGATCCTACCGGATCTTTCTACATGTTCAGTTTACCCAGCAGCATAATGGGTTTCAAGAGAGGTGATCTAGATGAGTGAAGAGAAAGTTGAAAAGGATGAGAACAAGATATCTATAGACCCGATCACCCGTTTGGAAGGACACGGTAAGATAGAGATCTTCCTAGATGACGAAGAAGAAGTTGAGAACGCGTATCTTCAAGTTCCTGAGTACAAGGGATTCGAGAAGTTCTGCGAGGGAAGAAGAGCGGAGGACATGCCGAACATAACCAATAGGATCTGTGGAGTCTGTCCGGAAGCTCATCATCTTGCCTCTTCAAAAGCCCTTGACGATGCCTACGATGTCGAACCGACGGAGGCCGCTAAAAAACTGAGAGAGGTATTCTACAACGCTTACATCTTTGCCGATCATATACTGCATTTTTATTACCTCGCCAGCCCCGATTTTCTGGTAGGGGTGGATGCCCCGCGGGACGCTAGAAACATACTCGGAGTCATAAAAGAGGTCGGCGAGGACATAGGTAAAAAAGTAATCAAACAGAGAGGTAAAGGACAGAAGATAGTCAGGATGTTAGCCGGTAAGTCAGTCCATCCAGCGTTTGGTTTACCCGGAGGAGTCACCAAATCTTTGAGCAGCGAAGAGAGGGAGGAATTGATCGAACTGACCAGCGATATGGTGGACTTCGCTCAATTCACTCTAGACCTGTTCAAAGACGAAGTTCTGAAGGAATACGAAGACGTGATAAAAGAGGATAGGCTCGAAACATACAGCATGGGTTTGACCGAGGACGGGGAATTGAGCCATACTGGAGGAATAGTAAATATCGTAGATCCCGACGGAGCAGATTTTGATTCCTTCAGCGGAACGGATTACACGGACGTTATAAGAGAACATACGGAACCATGGAGTTACATGAAGTTCCCGTACCTCAAAGATATAGGATGGAAGGGCTTTGAAGAGGGAGAAGCTTCCGGAATATATCGTGTGGGGACCCTGGGAAGGATCAATGCAGCGGAAGGCATGAAGACTGAGCTGGCGCAAGAGGAATATGAGGAGATGTTCGACGCTTTGGGTTACCCGGTACACTCCACGATGGCCTACCACTGGGCCCGCCTGATAGAAGTACTTCAGGCGGCGGAGATTTTAGAGGAACTAGCCAAAGATGAAGACCTGGAGAGCGATAACATCAGGAACGAACCAGGCGAACCTGGAAGCGGAATCGGAATAGTTGAAGCTGCTCGTGGAACTTTGATACATGATTACGATCTTGACGAAGACGGTCAGATAGAGAACGCCAACCTTATAGTGGCGACCAATCACAACGCTTCGGTCATCTCGATGAGCGTTAGGGATGCCGCTAAAAAATACATAGACGGGGGAGATATCCAGGAGGGCATGCTGAACAAGGTCGAGAGAGCGTTCAGGGCCTACGATCCCTGTCTGGCTTGTGCGACTCATTCGGCGATGGGCGATACCCCGCTCAAAGTGAACATCTACGATTCTGAGGGGGAGAAGTATAAAGAGGTCCAACAGGGGATAGGTGATAAAGAATGAATCTAAAAAAATTGACCAGAGATATCGATTTTGCGGACAAAGTCGAAGAGCTTTCAGGTCAGTCTTTGAACGCCTGTATACAGTGTGGAACTTGCGCCGCTGGCTGTCCTTTTGTTGAAGACATGGATATACTGCCGGAGAGAGTTTTCAAGCACATAATTTTAGGTGATATCGAAAAGGTTCTGGAGCACAACACGATGTGGATCTGCGCCGCGTGTTATACGTGCAGCGTTCGATGTCCTAGAGATATCGATATAGCCAAGATAATGGAGGCGGTCAGGCAGATAGTCCTGAGAGCAAATATAGATAGGGCCGAAGTCGATGAAGTTGATAATATGGAAGAACTGCCCCAGTTAGCCGTAGTGGGCTGCTTCAGGAAGGAGACGGGATGATAAAATGGAGGATAGTTATCTTTATTATCCGGGCTGCACGCTTAAAACCAAAGCTAAAGATTATGAGAGCAGTGCGATGAAGGTGATGGAAGAACTCGGCAGACCTCTGGTCGAGATGGACGATTGGTACTGCTGCGGAGCCATGCAGTCCCTGACGGAAGATGACATAATGCACCAGATAGCTCCCATAAGAACTATGTGCTGCGCCCAGGAGCAGGGCGAAGAAAAAGTTGTTACGCTCTGCGACATGTGTTACAACGTTCTGAAACAGGCAAACGAGAGGATGAAGGAGAACGAAGACGATCTTGAGACCATGAATGATTTTTTAGATGAAGATCCAGATTATGAAGGAGAGGTCGAGGTCCATCACCTATTAGAGATCTTGCTCGAGATGAAAGACGAGATCGAAGATGCTGTCACTAACTCGCTGGACGATCTGAACATAGCTCCGTATTACGGCTGCATGCTTTTGAGGCCCGATAATGTTGCAATAGATGAAACCGAAGATCCCGAGATGATGGAAGAGATTCTGGGATCGTTGGGGGCCGAAGTTATAGAGAATCCGAAAAGGACGGAATGCTGTGGATCTTACCATACCGTAAATAGATCTGATATTGTGGAAAAACGAGTAGAGGACATAGTTTCTTATGCCGTAAATGAAGGGGCCGACGCTATAGTACTTTCTTGTCCCCTGTGCCAGTTCAATCTAGATTTTCACCAGAGGGCTACTGAGTTTGAGCTCCCCGTGTTTTACATAACTGAATTGATCGCTCTAGCTCTAGGATTGGACATAGAGATGGAGAATCATAAGATCGATCCGATATCTTTACTTGAAGAGAAAGGAATCAAGGAGTGAGATTATATGAATGAAGACAAAAACGAAGAGGATGAAGAACAAGAGATGGTCGAGATCTTCGTGATGGGAAAGCGCTATGAGGTACCGGAAGGCCTTACGATAATGACCGCACTCGAATATGCTGGTTACAAGTTCACCCGTGGATGCGGCTGTAGAGGGGGTTTTTGCGGCGCCTGTTCAACGGTCTACAGGACCGAAGAGGACTACAAACTGAAGATGGACCTTGCATGCCAAACAGCGGTCGAAGACGGCATGTTCCTTGTACAGTTACCGTTCATGCCGGCGGTAAGGGAGGAATATGAAATAGAAAAAGTGGATCCCGAAGAACACGATAACGTTCTTTTAGATCATTATCCAGAGGTCGCTCGATGCGTATCCTGCAACACCTGTACAAAATCCTGCCCACAGGATATAGAAGTGATGGATTATGTTCAGGCGGCTTTGAGAGGTGACATCGAAAGGACCGCCGAATTATCTTTCGATTGTATCCAGTGCGGTCTCTGCTCGATCAGGTGTCCCGCTGATATCAAGCAGTATCATATGGCCCAGATGGCCAGAAGGATTTACTCTAAGTACGAACAACCCGATAGCGACGAATTAGCGAAACGGGTCAAAGAGATCGAAGAAGGAAAGTATGATGAAGAGATGGAGGAACTGGCAAACATGGCTGAAGAAGAACTCAAGAAGAGATATGATGAAAGAGATATAGTGGAGGAGGGATAAACATGTCGGAAGGATATCCTGATTATATGGAAGAGAGTATAAAGAAAGTCGAGGAGTCCCGTTCCGAGCGTATCGATAAGATACCTGACAGGATGGATCCCGACCAGGCCGACGAGGTACTAAACAACTTCCATCCCGATTACAGGCCCGAGGGCAAGAAAGAGATAGAGATAGGCCCGAGCCAGGGTAGGAAAGCTCCGAACGAAGTTACAGAGATGTTAGAAGCTCACAGCCTGATCGATCCATCGGAGATAGACCTGAACCAGATCGATTATGATGTAGATGTTCTGATCATCGGCGGAGGAGGAGCCGGCACGGTCGCGGCTCTTTGGGCCGTCGAAGAGGGCATAGACCCGGAAGAGATATTGATATCTACGAAATTAAGGCACGGCGATGCTAACAGCATGATGGCTCAGGGCGGCATACAAGCTGCCGATAAAGAAGATGATTCTCCTGTAAGGCATTATCTAGATGCGATCGGAGGAGGACATTTCACCAACGAGCCGGACCTCGTCAAAGCACTGACAATGGACGCCCCAAAGATATTGGACTGGCACGAGGATCTGGGGATGATGTATGATAGAGAAGAGGACGGCAACTTCACCGAGCTGCCGGGCGGAGGTACTTCTAGGTACCGGTTACATTCCGCCGGAGATTATAC
>JAGXLI010000107.1 GCA_018334755.1 Thermoplasmatota archaeon | reverse complement strand
TCTACCTCGGTCTTCTCAAGGTCTTCAGATAAACGAGACTTCTCTACGCTCATCTCTACCAAGTGTTTTGCCTTCTCCGTGGCTTTTTCCATATCGTCGCTGTGGACCCAAGAGCATTGTTCCCTAATATTGGCCATCTGGAAGCGGTAGGGATTCAGCCCGGCGTCCTCAAGGACGGCTTGGAACGTCTCTTCGTGCATCCTGGGAGAACAAGCCGCGACGACCACACCATCTAGTTCTTGCTTTTTAACACTATCTTTGATCAGTTCTTGACCGGGGTCGGAACACATATACTTATAATTAGTGGCAAAGGTCACTCCATTCAAATCTGAAGCGTATTCCGTCAGTTCATCCACATCTACACTTCCAGCGATGTTGCTTCCACAGTGACATATAAAGACTCCTATCCCTGACATATCATTCCGCCTCCTCGATACTCTCGATGGCTTCTAATTTATCCACAGGACTCAGATTTAATTCCAGTCCTAATCTAGATTGATCGATTCCCATTGCGATCCCCAATAGTTGGATATAATACATCACCGGTAGATCCAAAGATTCACCGATCGTATCTGCAGCGCTATCCTGTTTAGAATCTAACATCCTATGACCCCACGGACAGATCGTTGATAGACCGTCGAGGCCTTGATTCTGCACCGCTTCGATTTTCTCCCCGGCCTTCGTAAGGGCCGATTCATTGTGATCCGATATGACCTGACCTCCGCAGCAGTCGAGCTTTTCTGGATAATCTTCCGTTTCTATACCTATAGCTTCCATAAGCTCTTCCAATTTCTGGGGATTCTCGGAATCGTCAGGTCTATCTAGATCGTTAGGTCTGATTGTATTACAGCCGTAATGAGCGGCAAAAGTAAGATCATCAAGAGGCTCTTCCACCTGATCTTCTATCTCGTCTAAACCGATCTCGTCGTGCAGGAGATCCAATGTATGATATAGCTCAATTGTTCCCTCGTATCGTAAGTCCTCTTCCTCCAGCTTTGAGTTTATCTTAGCTTTCAGCTCTGGATTCTCTTCAAGATTCTCCTTCGCCTCGATCAAACCTAGATGACAGATCGGACACGGCGCGTAGAGATCGATGCCCTTTTTCTCACAGAGCGCCATGTTCCTCGCGGAAAGGTACATAGTCGTGAACATATTGACATTCCGGAGAGGGGCTCCACAGCAGGTAGATTCCTCTAGATCTACCAACTCCATATCGAATTTTGGAAGTACTTCTCTAATCGACATCTCATAACCGTACTGTTCGGTCGGGATAACACATCCAAGATAAAGGCCGAGTTCCTTCATAATAATCACCTCAGTTTCTCCTGAGTCGCTTTCATCAATATCTGCTGAACTTTATCCATATCTTCAGGTTCAGGTACCGGGGGTAGATCAAAATCTTCCCTTTTTCTGGTTTCGTTAGCCCGGTTCAGAACCTCTTTAGGCTGCTGGATCAGACCGTTTCCGAGCACCGACTGCAGCATCTTCTGATAGCCGCTGGGTATCTCTTTTCCCGCGGCCACGGCAAGGTTCTTCAGGGCAAAAATCACTCGGACCGGGGAAAGGTCCTGCGGGCATCTTTCTTGGCATTTGAAACACTGCATGCAGGTCCAAATCTCGTCTGAATTCACCAGCTCGTCTATGAAGCCGGCCCTAGATTTCCCCATAATGGAATGAGGTTCCAGTTCCAACAATATAAAGGCCTCACATCCGGACGTACATTTACCGCATTGGTAGCAGAGGTCCGGTATATCCTCCTTTAAACCTTCTAACGTTTCTTCTATCTTTTCCTGCTGCTCTTCGTCCGGTTCTGCCATCGAGGTTAAGTCTATCAAACTCATCTTTTCACGGCCCACTCATTCTCCTGTGAAGTCGGCCTCTCTTTTTTCAATGAATGCTTCCAAACCTTCTTCGTGGTCTTCGGTTTTGAAACATCTCTCGAATTCTCTGGATTCTATTTTTAAACCCTCGTCAAGAGAAACCTCGATCCCCTCGTTCATCGATGATTTGGCGTATTCGACGGCTAACGGTGCATTGGAAGATATATCTTCGGCTATCTCAAAAGAGAAATCCATCAGTTCATCTGCTTCCACCACGTGATTGGCCAGCCCTACCCTTTTAGCTTCTTCGGCATCGATTTTCTTACCGGTAAATATCAATTCCTTCGCAGGACTCATGCCTATCAACCTCGCTAATCGCTGGGTACCGCCGAAGCCCGGAATTAAACCCAATCCTACTTCTGGTTGGCCAAACTGTGCCTTCTCGGAAGCGATAATGAAATCACAGCTAATGGCGATCTCAGTACCTCCACCGAGGGCGAAACCGTTAACTGCAGCAATCACTGGTTTAGAAAAATTTTCTATACGATTAAAGACGGACTGCCCTTTTTGGGAGAATTCTCTCGCCTCTTTTGGGTCCATCCCTTTCATCTCTTTGATATCGGCTCCTCCAACGAAGGCCTTGCCTTCTCCAGTCATTATGACTGCTCTGCTCTCGTCGTTTTCTACCTTATCTAGCTTCTCATCCAATTCGTCTAAAAGTTCCCTACATACCGCATTCACCGGCGGATTGTTCAATCTGATTACAGTGATATAATCTTCTTTTTCTATCTCTATCATGTTGACCACCTTCAGCTGTAGTCGTAGAAGCCTTTTCCACTCTTCCTGCCCAGTTCTCCAGCTCTTACCTTCTTTTTCAGGAGGGGGCACGGTCTATACTTTGAATCGTTGAATTCCTCGTAAAGGACCTCCATTATATGGAGTACAGTGTCGAGGCCGATCATATCGCCTAACTTCAGTGGGCCCATGGGATGGTTCATCCCGAGTTCCATCACTTGATCTATCGCTTCAGCCTCTGCCACACCGTTCTGGAGACAATAGATCGCTTCGTTTATCATTGGTATCAAAACTCGATTGGAGACAAAAC
>JAGXLI010000063.1 GCA_018334755.1 Thermoplasmatota archaeon | reverse complement strand
GAACGAAGAATTGAATGCCTGTGAGAGCTGCAGCGGTTTGATAACGCTAGCTCAAAATGGAGACCTCGAAGAGGAAACAGATTTAAAAGAGGAGAACGATTCCCAAGATGATAAAGAAGACGAGGACGATAAAGATGAGTGAGATAGACGATACCATAAAGAGTTTGGAATGGGACAGAAGATTGAAAGAGGTCAGGTTCGGCGTTGTAGAAGAAGAGAGCGAAGAGAGTACATACAGGACCCTTGACATACTGATAGCTTTTTTCGTCGGACTCCTTTTCGGCGTAATAGTGGCCGGTCTCGCCATCCCCAGCCTTTTAGGCATGCTCTGATACTCAAATGGTGATATAGATGAAGATACTCCTGATACACTCGGATTATTTGAAGTACGAGGTCACAAAAGAGACTCCAGTGGCGGAAGATATAGAAGAGGAGATGAAGAAAGGAGAGATGGAAGAATGTCTCTCGGTCTTTACGGCGGTCGAAGAGAAAGACGAAGGTAAGGTCGATAAAGTCATCTCTGAAGGCGTAGAAGAGATATTGGATACGGTGGAAAAACTAGACGTGGACAAGATAATGCTCTACCCTTATGCACATCTCAGTTCTAGTCTTTCGGATCCTGACACCGCCGTGGAGATATTGAAAGGATTAGCCGAAGAACTAAGAGAGGATTTCAAGGTACATAGGTCTCCATTCGGCTGGTATAAGTCGTTCAAACTCAGCTGTAAAGGACATCCCTTATCGGAACTCTCAAAAGAGATCGTTGTCGAGGAAGGCGAAGAAGAGGAGGAAATGGTATCGAAGGCACTTGAGGCCGAAGAGACCATGGAATCGACATGGGGGATAATGGATGTGGATGGAACTTTCCACGAACTGAAGGTGGATGGAAAGGAAGTCCAAGGCTACGATTTCAACGAAAATCAAGACCTAAAAGACTTCGTAAGATACGAGGCCGGTGAGAAAGAGAGTGGAAGCGCGGAGTCATCTCATATAGATCTCATGCGCAACCACGAGCTGGTCGATTATGAAGAGGGCTCGGACCCTGGAAACCTAAGGTTCTACCCAAAAGGCAGGATGATGAAAGGGCTGCTGGAAGATTATGTGAGTGAGAAGACCAGGAGATACGGAGCCATGGAGATCGAATCACCCATAATGTACGATATCGATCATCCGGCACTGAAGAAACATCTAGACCGTTTCCCGGCCAGACAATACAGGATGGAGACGCCCGATAAGAACGTCTTTTTACGGTTCGCTGCCTGCTTCGGCCAGTTCATGATGGCACGGGATATGACCCTGTCTTACAGGAGCCTGCCCGTCAGGCTGTATGAACTGACGAGATACTCGTTCAGGGCGGAGCAGAGAGGTGAATTGACCGGTCTGAGGAGACTCAGGGCGTTCACCATGCCCGACTCTCACGCACTCTGTAAAGACTTAGATCAGGCGAAAGACGAGATGATGACCAGGATGGATCTGGCCAAGTCCGTCGTGAACGGGATCGGTATAACAGTTCCAGATGAATTAGAATTAGTTATCAGGGCTACTCAAGATTACTTCGAAGAGAACCGGGATCAGATCGAGAAGTTGGTGAAAAATTACGGTAAACCAGCTCTCATCGAGATATGGGATGATCAGTTCTTCTATTTTATCCTGAAGTACGAGTTCAACTTCATCGATCCGTTGGGAAGAGCGTCAGCACTTGTCACCGACCAGGTCGACGTGGAGCAGGGCGAACGTTACGACATAAATTATGTAGACGAGGATGGCGAAGAGAAAAATCCGTACATACTACACCTCTCACCGAGCGGGGCCATAGAAAGAGTCATGTTCACTCTTCTTGAACAGGCCGCTATGCAGGAAGAAAGAGGTGAAAAACCCACCTTCCCGTACTGGCTCGCCCCGACCCAGGTAAGATTTGTACCTATCTCCGATGATCAACTTGACCACGTAAAGAAGTTAGAAAAGGAGATAGAAACTGCAAGGGTGGATATAGACGACACCGATAGAACGGTCAGCAGGAAGATAAGAGCGGCAGAAAAAGAATGGATTCCTTTTATTGTGGTCGTAGGCCAGGACGAAGTCGAAAGCGGCGATTTATCGGTGAGGATCAGAGAAAAAGAAGAACAGGTCGAAATGCCTCTGGAAGAATTGAAAAAAGTTCTGAAGGAAAAGCAGGGAGATATGCCCTATAGAGAGGTTCCATTACCGAAGTACCTGTCTAAAAGAGCGACCTTTGTAGGATAAGCACTCAGTATATCAGAGTACCTGATAGAGGCGGAGCTTCTTTTTCAACGTCTTGATCTCTTCCTCCGAGAATGCTTCTGGATTAACGTGGGTTAGCAGTGTAAATTCTGAGGAAGCAGTGGTCTCCCAGACCTCCTCTAAAAATTCTACTGTGCTTTTGAATCCGTTCTCCACGACCATCCTCTCCAATTTATCTATGAATATCACTCCCTCCTCGTTATTATTAACGAATTCCTTTATCTCGTCTGTGAGGTCATCATTTATCTTCGTCGGGTGTATGACCTGGAAGTACTTGGATTCCACATTGGAAAGCCAGATCAGATTCTCCTCATTGACCTCAACACCGAACTCACCGCTGATCTTGTACGGTATGGTTGTGCTGATCACCAAGGCATCTTTCTGCTCGGAGAAGTACTGATCGAAGATGGAATAGGAATGTTCCAATTCTTCCCCCAGTAAGAGATAATTAGAGCCTTCGCTCAGGAATTCTTCTTCCTCCTTGACCTCTTCCTTGACTTCCTCCTCCTGGATAGAAGACTCCTCTTCCTTTTCTTCCTCCTCCTCTTCCTCCTCTCTCTTCATCTCTTCTTCCAAGCTTTTAGGATACAGCTTGAATGTGACCGAGGCTTCCTTTGATGGATCGAGCCACTCGATCTTTTTCCTGGTCTCTTTAGATTCGAGCGACCCGGGCGTGAATGGCTTGAGAGTGATATCCTTCAGGGGCTGATCGCTTATGTTCCTGATAGATATCTTATACACGGGATATTTATAGGAACAATCTAGACTGGAACTCACGATTATCCTGTTGTTTATGATGTGGTCCGCTAGACTGTCCTGTTCTATCTTATCTTCTCGCTTCAGGATGGCCTCCACCGACCTGTCCTCTTTCGGTCTTATCATGCCCAATTTCTTCTCGGGTAGATCCTTAAAGCCCGGAGGAGTCGAAAGATTGAGCAGGATCTCACCTAAAGGTTTCTCCATCCTGTTTATGACCTCGAATTCGAAATTTACAGCACCGCCGTTGTTCCTTATAACGGTGTTCAAACTGACGTTCTTCTCTAAAAGAGGAAAGGGTAAGAAAAGGGCTCTCTCAAGAGCACCTCTGGCTTCATCTATCAACGAGAAAGCTTCTTCATAACGCATGTCAGCTAAAGCTTCTTTTGCTTCCTCGAGGATAGAATCAGCTTCACTAACGTCGTAGCCCTGGCCGTCCTTCTTATCTATCCTTCTTCTCAATTTTTTGAACTCAGACAGAGCTTCGTCCTGATCTTTCTTGACTTTGCGGATCTCTTTCTCTAGTCTTTGCGTTTCTTTCTTTGACTCCTCGTATTCACCTTCTTTCAGGAGTACTTTAGAGTTCTTTACCAGCCCATTCAGGTCATCGTCGAACTCTTCAGCGTCTGTTTCATTTGGATCTGGAGACACGTCGTTCACCTCCCTCCACCACGTGGCGAGCTTTGTCCTGTAATTTCTCTATCTTCTTTTCATCCTTGACGATCCTCTTCCAGAGTGTCTTGTGATGTCTGCCGGCCGTGAAGCCCACAGCCATACCTATCGCCAGGTATACGAAGAGAAAGATCAGATTCGGTATCGGGGCCGGGACGTGATGACTCATGAATCCACTCGTGAAGATAGAAGAGTACTCACCAAGGAAGATCAGATCACTACTAGTTACTAGTAAGAAGGTTAAGAAGCTGAAGAGCCCCGTAAGAGACAAAGCAATATAGTACATGTAGGGGGAACCCTCTTTTTCGTCGGAGATATCTTCATCTACATGTTTCTCCCACCCATTTTTCTTGATGATATGATGAATCAGCGAGCTGAGCATGTTCTTGAGTTTGAAGCGGAGCGTTATTAGGAGTATGCCGAACAATATCATCCCTCCGGCTATCAGCGCTAGAGTGATATATTCGACGGTCTGGACATTGGAGATGAACGAGGACCACGGAAGAACGATAAGACTTCCGAAGATTCCTCCGAGTGATATCCCTAGTCCCACGCTTAAACCGTTATATCGTTCAAGTGCAGACCTACAACCTATAAAAGCTATCAAGCTGGCTATCAGGATCAGAATGGGGATCCAGTAAGGTACACCTTCATATTTTGAGACCGTCGATTCCTCACTCCGGACGTTGTTCTCCTCGGCGTTTCCTTGGGCGTTTATCATGTATATCTCATCGTCCGGATCTACTCTCACCGTCACATCGTACTCTCTGACGGTCTCCCCCCAACTCCAGCTCTCGAGTTCGTAAACAGTACGGTATCTGAAGACGTCTTCGGTCTCACTTTCTGACCGGCTCTCGACCAATCTTATTTCCTCTTGATTTATCTTATCTCCATCTACTAAAAGATCAAATGGTATGGTGGATATATCGCCCCTGCCAGAACGCTTTATCTCGAATATTATGGTCATCTCTCTTCCGTCGGGACCTTTTTCAATAGATATACGGGTAGGTCTGAGGTCGAACCAGCTCATCTGAGTTTCTGTAGTCACGGTTTCGTTCATATCTCTCTGGGTGGAACTCGCGGTTACATCGTATCTCTGGACCCTTTCCGTCTCAACTCTAGGCGCGTCCAGGACAACGGAAAAGCTTTCTTCCTCATAAGCCCCCTGAAATTCGGTTCTCTCTTTGGAGAAAGTGACATTCCATCCTTCCTCCGTCAGCCCTTTAAAGGCTCCTTCGAGTTCCATTGTATCGGGCAGAGGGTCCCCGACCGATAGGTCCTCATCGGTGATCTCTCTTTCAAGCGGCACATTGACCACATCAAAGTCATACTCGGCATTCTTGCCGACCTTTATCTGACGGCTCGGATCCTCACAGTCGAGCATCACGACCCTCGTTTCCGTCTCAGTAGAAGTCGAAAAATTCTCGTCGCCGACCGATAAGTCTATCTCCTGGTGCCAGTAAGGCTGGAGGCCCAGCGGGACTTCGACGGTAAGATTGATATCTTTACTTGCCCCTACCCCCAGCTCTACATTCCTCTCATCCAGATCAGCATGGTCCGCGTAAGGATCGGTCTCATCCTCTCCGACGTACAGGGAAACCATATCGTCCGAGTTCCCTAGATTCTCCACCCTGATCCTGTGCGTGACGCTATCTCCGGGTAAAACATCCTTCCTTTCGAAGGATTTCAAACCTCGTCTACTCACATCTTCGACCACTATCTTCTTCCTTAGAGTATCGGATATGGAACTATTGCTTTGCGAGGTGGCTGTCATGTTCAATTCTACAAAATCTCCTCCGAGGATGCCTAGATCCTTTAAATTTTGACGTGAGTTATCCGCGGGTATCTCTGGAGCGGTAACGCTGATATTGATACTGCCCGTTTCCGCTGATTCTAACTCGATCGTGTCCTCTTCGATCTCCACCTCCCAATCTGTTTTGTTTACGCCCCCGCTGATATCGAAAGTATCCAACGCGTTGCCCTCATTTTTTATCAGCAGGTCGAGATCAAGCGTCTCGCCGGGTTCCATCGAGAGAGATGTCTCATTGATGCCTACACTCACGTCCGGAACCTGGAACACCTGGGTTATCGCCGTAGAGTTGTCAGATTTACTGCTGTTACCGACACTCGTGCCGATGACCGTAACGTTGAAAGGTTCTCCGTGAAGAGCGTCCGATGATGGTGTAACGTGCAGTTCCGTGGTGGTCGTGTTCCACCTCTCGATAGTAAGACTTCGATCCTCTAACTCGGCGCCCCAGAGGGTGGTATCTTCATGATCTAGGGAGAGCATCACCCTGTCTTCGGTGTTACCCGCATTGGTCACGTTTATCTGATAAGACACCGTCTCTTCAGGATAGGTCATCGTTTCGTTCATGTCCGGCTTCAGGATGACCGAGTATCCTTTCTGAACTCTTATAACGGCTCGGGCCGAATCGGAAACGGTATTATCGTTCTCTGTTTTTTCAAACAGCGACGTAGCGGTTAACTCCACTTCCTCCTCGAACCCCACCCTCTTTTTGTCGGGTATCTTCACTCTGACCCTGACATCCACCTCTTCACCCGGCTGAAGATTGGTTATCGTCCGATTAAAATTTACTATCTCCGTCTCCCAGTTATTTTCAGTTGACGAGTACAGCCCATAATTATCGATGCCGTTACCAATATTTTCCACGGTGAAGTTGAGAGCGACGTGTTCCAAGGGTTTTCCCTCGACCATCTCTTGAGAGGCGGAAACATTGACATCGCCGGTCTGGTTCACGATGACTTTTGCTTCACCGGATCCTGTATGGACCGGCCCTCCGATATTTTCATGAGGTGTGGGTTCCGCCGCGAAGACAGCTGAAAAAGTTCCGTTGATAGGTTCTCGAGGGGCGGTCACCCTTGCCCTGACCACGTCGGTCTCTCCCCCTATCAAAGTTATGTTCGGGGCGCTGACAGAGATGGTCCATCGCTGTGCCTCGAGTGCCTCGTCCAGATCAACGGCGCTCTCGAAATTTTTGTCATCGCTCGTCACGTTGATATCTTCTTTCGAGTCCTCGTCCCCTCTTATATTACATAAGTTCTTGACTTTCAGATCGAATGCCACGTCCGTGGTTGTTTGAGAATAATCTATGAACTTGTAGGGCTCTATAGGCTGCAGGGTGGCCGAATAGTAAGGTCCGACAGTCACGGTCGGTATCGGATCGGTCGAGTTTATAACTCCGTTCTCCGCCTCAGCCCTTAAAACCACGGACTTCGAGGCTTCATAATATATATCTTTCTCCTCCAACTTGTACTCCATATTTACCTCTGGGATCGAGACATGAACGTCTATCTCTATAGTTTCATTGGGTTCAAGAGGACCCGTTTTTTCCTCGACGGAAGTTTCCCAGTATGGATTATCGATGTACGAGGAAAGGGTGAAATCGTCTATCACGTTCCCCGTATTGGTCAGTGAATACGTCAGAAAAAATTCAGAACCTGGAGATCTTTGAAGCTCGCTGGTCTCGGGTACGATCTCACTAGAATGGACCGCGTCCGTATAGGTATAGGTGACACCTTCGTCAGATACAGATAGGTCAGTCTGAGAAGTCGCGTTCAATACCAACCTGTCCGCGGTGTAGGGATCGGCATCACCTGGTATCCTCACGGTCAAGCTCACGATCTCGGTTTCATTAGTAGCTAGTTCTCTCGTCGATCCTTCATCTGCCGAGATCAACCAGTCATGTCCAGAGTTAGCAGACCAGGAATATGAGTCCGTATCCATCCCGTGATTGGTTATCTCAAAATCGTAGGTGATCTCGTCATGAACGTTCCCCTCCTTTTTTGACGGGGCGTCGACCACGACGGCAAAGGTCTCATTACCTTGGCCGGGTATTTGCTTTCCTTCAACCCCATAGGTACTGTTCTCCCCTTCTCCCTCTAAAGTCATAACTGTTCCCATCAGTGGAGAAGTCATCCCCATCAATAGGAGGATAACCACGGCTAGACCGGTCAATCTTGATTTCATCTGGTCAATCTTTATTCTGTTCCTTCTATTTAGGAGTTTTTCAATTTTATTTATCCGAATATTATCGAGACCCCCAATTCGGCAGCTTTAAAGGCCGCAGCGGCTATCCAGATCATCACAGTAAATTTCGCTATCGAAACATATCTGTGTTCACCCTTGATATGCCAACCTATAACGGTAGACGTTACAGCCTGAGTTAAAACCATTATGATTATCAGATCGTAATAAGAACCCAGGCTTATAGGCGTAGTTTGTATAAAGCCAAGATCCCCGAACATCCCTCTAAATCCTGTCGGCATCTCGATCTCGGCTATCATATCGTTTATCTCCGACACGATAAGGAAAACGGTGACCATGGTGAGGGTCAGCACCGCTATGACCCCATAAAAGACGCTCTGGAGTGATTTAGCTCTCAATATCTTTTTACCTCTAAGGCCTCTGACCTCGATGAAATTCTCACTTATGATCGGGGCGGTCTCTTCCGGATGGGCCCCGTGTTGAGAGGAAGTAAGAAATATGTCGCTGAACTCGTTGATAAGAAAACTGCCGGTTTCCGAGCCAAAATAGTCCCAGGAAGAGTCGGAATCGATGTTCATCTTCAATCTCCGGTATAGGGACTTAATATTATCTGTTAGAGTTCCAAGATCATGGTACCGGAGCTTCCCGACGCTCTTGGTATGATCCGCTGTCTGTGCCGGGGTGTTACCCGCCAAGGAGCGGATGAAAGAGGGAAAATTCGAGTCCCGCCTGAGTATCCGGCTCTCCTCAAGTCCCGCATAGATCCCCGGTATGATCAGAGGGGTCAGGATTATAGCGAGCTTCAAAAGCAAAGATAAAAATGGGAGCGGGAGAAAAATCAAGGGTATCGCGATCCCACCAGACACGGCTAGGCTTATCATGAAAATCTTATCAAGTTTATCATCTATCTCGGACCTGAGTTCTCCTTCATACCATATCCTTGTCTCCGGGATGATCTTGAGAAATATCCACCCTGAGATGAAAGAGACTATGACGAAGAGGAAGAACACCAGCGTGATAATAACATCACTGTTGATCTCGATCAAAAGAGGTACTATGACGGCCAGAACCATCGCGAACAAGACCATCGTGATGCTTGCCACGTACAATTCCCTTATCACGTCGAGCCGAAACAGCATGTTTTCGAACTCGTTCGAGTAGGCATCCATCACGGTATCTTGTTCGTCTTCAAAGAATTCTTTCGGACTCGTATGGGTCTCTAGGGCATAAGCCATCCTTTCTAAAAAATCAGATAAGAGTTCACTCGGCGTGTTTTTGGCTATGGTCCGAGAGGCCTCCGGAAGAGACATATTCCATTCGTTAGCGAGCTTTTCCAGACGCTTCATCTCCTCCCCCAGCTCGCCGTACATCTTCATCTCCCCGAACAGTTCCTTGAAACCTCTATCCGAGATCTCGGATGCTGAAAGGGCGCCGAGGCGGGTGATGAAAAGATGCATGTCCTTATCTATCTTCATGCTCCGTATCTCGTCATGGATCACGGGGTAGAGGACTGCAACGACCGTCGTGAATATTGGAAGAACGTAGAGTGTGATAACAAAAAAGCTTTCTAGAAATACCTCTGAAAATGTGAGTCCAAGGATTATAGATATGAGTAAGCCGATGAAGGTTGAAGGTATGATCCGTCTCAACATATATTTGGATATGGAAAGTTCCAGGTTTCTATACGAGTTTACCAGATCCACTAGGTGAACCCCCCCTCTCTCTTCAATTCCGCGAGGGTATTCCTCATGTTTTCCATACCCCCGTAGCTGTAGCTCTTGAATATCTCGGCCACATCTTCGTGTTTGGTGATGCCCACATCGGCCATCTCCTTGAGGACTTGTGTCCGTCTTTCCAGCTCATCATAGATCTTTTTACGATCGTCGTAGCGCAGTTTCGGAGCGACCAGATTTTCGAGGACATAACTGTTGTTCATGCCGATGAAATCATGCTCATCGTTGATAGGGTCCCAGGTGAAGATCTGCCTCGTCTGTACACCCTCTTTTTCCCTTGAATAACTCAAGATCTCGACCACCGAGCTGCACCTTCTAAGTATCTGACCTTCGTGATAGATTATCTGCTGGAAGAGGCAGACGTTGAGGTTGTCCATGAACCTGATCGGGACGTTGATCGGATCGCCGGTGAAACGCTGGATCAGCTTATCTATGGATGAGGCGTGGAACGTCGACATGACGGGATGACCTGTCTGAATGGCCTGGAATGCGGCCGATCCTTCTCGACCTCTTACCTCTCCGACTATGATATAATCCGGTCTGGAACGGAGTGCGGTCTTGACTAGATCGAAAAGTTCAACCCGGGAATCCTTTGGCCCGGTCTCTCTCGTGATCAATCTCTGCCAGGTGGGCTGAGGTACGTTGACTTCCGGGGTATCCTCAGCCGTGTAAATTTTCTGATCATAACCGATGAACGGTAATAACGAGTTCATGGTCGTAGTCTTACCCGAAGCGGTGACCCCTGAAACGATTATACTCATGTCGAATTCAAGCGCAAGCCATAGATATGCGGCCATCTTCGGAGAAAGAGTGTTCCAGTCGATTATCTGAGAGATGGTTATCGGCTCTTCACTGAAGTTCCTGATGGTGAAGCTGGGGCCTTCTTTACTCACGTCCTTGCTGTAAACGATATTCACCCTGGAACCCATGGGGAGAGCCCCGTCAGCGATGGGATTGCTCTCCGTCACGTTCTTCCCCATCCGGTTGCTCATGCTCCTGACATACTTTTCAAGCCGCTCTTCACTCTTGAAAGAAAGATCGGTTTCTAAAAGTCCGAAGACTTCATGTAAAACCGATAGATTATTGAGAGCCACGCAGTGGATATCTTCTATATAAGGATCGTAAAGTAAGGGCTCCAAGAGATCATATCCCATCACCCTCTTCTTGATGTAATATCTTACAGAATCCATGTCTTCGGGGTCGATCCTGACTTTATCCTCGCTGATAGAAAATGCAAAAGTGCCTTTTTTTTTCGAGATCACCTCGTCGATAAGACGGTTAAGTTTTTCTTCGAATCCCTCGCCCTCTTCGGGTGTCGGAGATCGAGATGCTTTCCTGAGGACCTTCCTCCTTATCTCTTCGATCTTATCCTCGAGACCAACCTTCAGTGGAGGTTCGATGGTCCAGTATTTCCCCTTCTCATTCCTCGGTATGTCTAGATGTATGAAGACCGGATCGTTGACCGGATAAACAATATCGACTTCGTCCATAGAAGCCATATCGCGGGAGAGATATTCTCTAAATTCCGGTCTCTCACCCCTCTCTTCTTCTATTTCGTTAAGGTATTCCTCGAGATGAGGATTGTTGTCCAAAGCCTCTTGTAGTTTCGACGGCATCGATATCACATCCGATCTAGAATCTGTTTTTTTATCATGTCCATCGTAGGAGGTCA
>JAGXLI010000106.1 GCA_018334755.1 Thermoplasmatota archaeon | reverse complement strand
GCTGAGTATGCTGGAGGAAGAGGGCTCTAGAAGAAAGTACTTAGAAGTCTTGAAGATGAGAGGGACTGATCATACAACAGGAAAACAGCCCATCAGTATAACTACGGAAGACGGTATAGTGGTTCTTAAATCCAGATTCTAAAAAGTTTAGAGGTCTGATCATCAACCTTTGAAGGAATGAACTCCCCATTCCGCTCAGCAGATAAGCCTCTTGTTTTTCCCCTTTCTTTGACAATCTCAAATTTTAGTAAATTATATATATGTGTTCATTAATTTTTGTAATGGGAGTAGTAGATGAATAGGAAAGACTTGAAATTGGTCAAATATATAATAGAGGAATTAAATAAAATTAAGGGCTCAGGTACCGTTCTTTTAGACACTCCAACGACCTATATCGCGAAGACCAATTTTTTTCTTCTCAAAGGTCTTTTGGATCTAGAAGATAAAAAAGGCTGTTTAATGACCTTAGACAGACCTCATCAAAATATGGCTTATCTTTTAGATAATAATGATATAAATCAGGAAAATATATGGTATATAGATCCCGTAAATAACCTAGCTGGTGAGAAAAAGGTCTATAGAAGGAATGTCGATGCTGTAAATAATGCCTTTGAAATAGAGAAGTTGCCGAAAATTCTCGAAGAGAAGTGTAAAAAAAGGGATGATTTCGGAGGTCTTGAAAACATCGATTTTGTATTGATAGATAATCTCGGTCCGATGTTGAACTATAATAATATAGAAAAGATTCAGGAGTTTTTGAGGTCTTTCAAGGATCTTATTATTTCTCAAGATGACCTTATCGGTTGTTTGGTTATGGATTCTAATTGTAATAAAGAGCTAGATAGTATCGTTAGAGATCATGTAAAAACCATTATAAACGTTCAAAAATTAAAGGAGGATATATGAATATGGCTGAATTCGAAAGGCTTTCGACCGGAATAAAAGGATTGGATGAAATGGTGGATGGCGGGTTTCCGTTCCCATCGGTTTCTCTTGTCGCCGGGGGTGCAGGTACAGGAAAAACTACTTTCGGCTTGAAATTTCTCACTAGAGGCGCTAGACAGGGAGAGCAGGGACTCTTCTTTACCACCCTCTCAGAACCTACTCAATGGATGCTGAGATATACGAACCAATTCGACTTTGTGGACAAGGATTTCTTCGGAAATGAAATAAAATATCAAGATATAGGAATGTTGGTACAAAATGAAGGGTATGAAGAACTTTTGGACTTTATAGACGATAAAATAGCCGAAGTCATGCCCCAGCGTATCGTTATAGACCCTATAACGGTCGTAGGACCTCTTTTCAAACAGAATTATAGATCCTTTCTTTTCGAACTGATCAATCTTCTTAAGAACTGGCAGTCTGTTTCGGTATTGACCGGAGAAGTGGCGCCTGGGGAAGATTACCCACAGGAAGTCACTTACGCTGTCGACAGCGTGATTTTGCTGAGTATGCTGGAGGAAGAGGGCTCTAGAAGAAAGTACTTAGAAGTCTTAAAGATGAGAGGGACTGATCATACAACAGGAAAACAGCCCATCAGTATAACTACGGAAGACGGTATAGTGGTTCTCAAATCCAGATTCTAAAAATTTTTTATTTTTGATACCCATCAAAATTCATCAATGATCATTCTCTCCGGGCATCCTAAATTATATATAGAACCTCTTTTTCATGAAAAAATAGAAGAGGTGTAACATATGATGTCAGGTCAGCAACCTATATTTGTGATGAAAGAAGACACGGAAAGAGAAAGTGGTAAAGACGCACAGAAGAACAATATTCAAGCCGCTAAGGCATTAGCTGATGCGGTCAGAAGTACATTGGGCCCTAAAGGTATGGACAAGATGTTAGTCGATAATCTCGGGGATGTAGTTATCACCAATGACGGTGTGTCTATTTTGAACGAAATCGATATTGAACATCCAGCAGCCAAGATGTTGGTAGAAGTCGCCGATACACAGGAAGAGGAATGCGGTGACGGGACAACATCCGCTGTAGTATTGTCAGGTGAACTATTGAAGACTGCAGAAGAGAGGATAGATCAACTTCATCCTTCCATAATAGCTAACGGTTATAGAATGGCTTCTCAAAAAGCATCTGATATACTCGATGATCTGAAGCAAGACATCGATCTAGAGGATGAAGAGAACCTTCGGAATATCGCCTCGACAGCGATGACCGGTAAGAACGTAGAGATCAATAAAGAGAAGTTGGCTGATATAACTGTTGACGCGGTCCGGCATATAACCGAAGAGGAAGAAGACGAATACACTGTAGATATGGACAATATAAAAGTCGAGAAGAACGCAGGTGCCAGCGTTGACAAAACAGAATTGATAGAGGGCATGATACTCGATAAAGAGAGACTTCACGACAACATGCCAAAAGATATAGAGAATGCCAAGATCGCTCTTCTCAATTCAGCTCTAGAAGTTCAAGAAACAGAGATGGACGCATCTATAGAGATAACTGATCCAGATCAGCTCGAAAAATTCGTGAATAAAGAAGAAGAGAGTCTCAAAGAGATGGTCGAGAAAATCAAAGAATCCGGCGCTAATGTACTGCTTTGCCAGAAAGGAATCGATGACCTTGCTCAGCATTATCTAGCTAGAGAAGGTATATTCGCTATCAGAAGAGTCAAGAAATCCGACATGAAGAAGCTCGCAAGAGCGACTGGAGGAAACATAGTCAATAATCTGAAAGATCTCTCCTCTGATGATCTCGGTTCAGCAAATGATGTGAGTGAAAAACTAGTATCCGGATCTCACATGACTTTTGTCGAAGGTACCGAAGAAGCTAAAGCGGTATCTCTCCTGCTAAGAGGAGGCACCGAACACGTTGTCGATGAACTAGAGAGAGCTATAGAAGACGCTATCAAAGTCGTTTCGGTCGCTATAGAAGACGGTGCAGTTCTTCCTGGAGGAGGAGCTACAGAGATAGAGCTTTCCAATCGACTAAAAGAGATGGCCGGTAGTATAGAAGGCAGAGAACAGATAGCTTTCGAAGAGTTCGCCGACTCGCTCGACGTTATACCAAGAACGATAAGCGAGAACGCGGGCTTAGACGGTA
>JAGXLI010000062.1 GCA_018334755.1 Thermoplasmatota archaeon | reverse complement strand
GGGATATTTCGTTAAATTCTTTTTTTCCGATGGAAAAAGGGAAAGAACAAGAAAAGTTCGGGTTCAGATCCGTCATCTCCGACCTGAAGATCGTCCTCAAATATAGAGAATTACTGATACTTAGCTTTGCCGTCTTTGTAAGTATGATCGGTTTTGGACTGGTGATGCCTTTCTTACCGGTCTATGCCGAGAAGTACGGCGCTACCGACACCTACATAGGTTGGATGATGGCTATCTTTGCGATCGTCCGTTTAGTCTTCTCTCCCGTTGGTGGATGGCTCTCGGACAAGATCGGTAGGAAACCTCTGATAGTTTTTGGGATGTTTTTATACACCGTGGTGATGTTCTTATTCGGACTCGCGGATTCTCTTCCCGAGCTTTTCCTTTATAGAGGCGCTCAGGGAGCCGCCTCGGGTCTTGTTTGGCCCGTAGCCATGGCGTATATAGGGGACGTTGTGAAGGAAAAAGATAGGGGGAAGGCCATGGGTTTATACACATTGACTTTTGCCTCTGGAAATGCGATAGGACCGATGCTGGGCGGGCTGATCGCGAGTAATTTCGCACTAGCCACGCCCTTTTACTTCACATCTGGACTCGCACTCGTCAGCGGTTTATTATTACTGTTCGGTCTGAAGGAGTCGTTCGAAGGCGAAGAAACCTCTAAAAAGACGATAACGAAGAGCAGAGCTATCAAAAATATGATCACTAAACCGATGAGTTATCTGAAAAGTATAACACCCTATCCCGTCACTTTCCTCGGCATATCTCTGGGCTCTTTCACTGTATTTCTCGGCCTAGCTGTCCTTTACCCGATGCTGCCGATATACGGTAAAAACGTGCTTGGATTGGGCCTAGCTAAGATCGGTTATATCTTCACTATAATCGGCGCTGTCCAGATGGTCTTCATGTTCCCCTCTGGCAGCTTGGGAGACCGGGTAGGCAGAAAGAAGATGATAGTTACCGGTTCACTGATAGCTTCGGTCTTTATCGGCGCCATAATTTTCGCCATCGGTTTTTATACCCTAGCCATAATCATCGCCCTTTACACCGTTGGACGCTCCTTAGCTAGACCATCGATTCCAGCACTGGTGACTTCTTTGACGAGTAAAGAGAACCGCGGGAAGGGCATGGGTATCTACACGTTCTTCCAGAATATGGCTTGGGCGGGCGGCTCTTTTGTGAGCGGGATGATATCGGACGGCTTTGGAAGGCAATCTCCCTTTATTTTTGCCTTCATAGTGGGGATCCTGGGCACTATCATAATATTCTATTTTGTAAAAGAACCCGATAAATTGGACCTAGAGAAATTAGATCAGCAGTCCTAGACCTTATCGCTCTCTCTTTTAGAATAGTATTTTATGTTTTTGTCTTCAAAACCTAGATGTTCAAAAAATTTCATACCCTCCGGATTGTCCGGCTCGATCAGGGCGGCCCAAATCTTGAACCCTTTCTCTTCGAACACATGTTCCAACTTTTCGACCAACTTTTTTCCAATGCCCTGACCTCTATAGTCCTCCGCAACGGCCAAACGGTTGATCCATCCCTTCCTACCGTCGTCGGTTCCGAAGATGATACCAACCATCTCTTCATCTTCGTAAGCTCCGATCCAGTATTCCGGCTGTTCCTCTAGCTCTTCTTCTATATTTTCCTTTCTATCTCTACCTTTTGGTTTACAGGGGATATCGCTCTCATCCCACAGTTCTATCACCCTATCATAATCGTCTATAGTGGGCGTCTTGAATTCTATCGACATGGAGATGGTTTAACTGTACAAATATTAATATATCCTTCGCTTTTTGTTATAGAGAACTTGGAAGGGAGTTATATGGTTAAGAAAAAAACAATACCTCTGCTTTACGATCATCATACACACACCACGGGATATGCGGCTCTTCTTGAATCTGTCGATCTGACAGAAGTGAAAGAGAAGGACGAAGCGGTTTCACTGATAAAAGAGAATTGCACCGAAGATAAAACTAACGTGGTTCTGGGATGGAACAATTCATATTATTCTTTCACTGAAGAAGAGCTAAACGAGTTCCCACCTGTCGTGATATGCAATCTCTCTTTCCACGGATTTATCTTCAACGATAAGGCCGAAGAAAAGATAAAGGAGAGGTTCGGCAATGCAAAAATACTCGAAAGGATGAACGATCCAGACTGGGTGGAAAGGAACCTGCCGGCGATAATGAAATTCCTGGTGAAGCTCGAAGGCCTAGATGAAAAGAAGCTGGATTCTTTCTTTGAGTACCTTTCTGAGAACGGTATCTGGAGAACAGATGACATGCTGCTACCCGACGAGAACGTTCTAGATCTGTTCGAGAAAACGGGATACAATGAAAGAACGGATTTCTGGGCCGACCTTCAGATTTACGACCAATTGAGTGAAGACGCTAAAAAAGAAGTCAAAGGTATCAAGATATTCACTGACGGGGCTTTAGGTCCGAGTACCGCCGCTCTCAAAGAAGCTTATTCCGACGGAACCGAGGGGATACTGGTCCACCGAAAAGAGGAGTTGAAGGAGATCATAAATGGGGTAGAAGAAGATAGGGTAGCGGTACACGCCCTAGGTGATAGAGCTGTAGAGCAGGTCATCGAATCCGTAGAGGAACTGGAGAAGAAAAGGTTCACTTATCCAAATATTCGATTGGAACATGCACAATTCATCTCTAAAGAGTATGCCGAAAAGGCGAAAGAGTTAGGGATCAAGCTCTCCATGCAGCCCAACTTCAGTCATGATTCCGTCCACTACTCTGATAGACTTTCAGGAAAATACGCGAAGAAGAACAACCCCTTCAGGATACTGATAGATGAAGTGAAATTCGTTCCGGGAGACGATCTCATCTTCAGCTCAGACGGCATGCCTTACGGAGTGGTTCCGTCTTTAGAAGCTTCTCTTTTCCCGCCTTATCAAAGTCAAAGATTGACTCTCGATGAGTTTATAGCGGGATTCTGTCTAGAGGATAAAGAAGAGGGCAGTATTCAGATCGAGATAGACGAAGAAGAAAAGAAAGTATCTGTAGAAAAGGTAGACACTTAAAACCTCAATTTTCATCTTTTCTGAGATGCACCACGTCTCCGGACAGTACTTTCTCTCCTCCTTCTAGAACGAGTCTACCTCTCCCGTCGATATCGACCGCGGCTCCGACAATTTCTCCACTAGCAGTACTTATCTTCACTCTTTTACCAATGGTGGAACAGTATCTTTTGTATGCTTCCAAAACACTGTCTTGTCCATAGAACCTTCGGATTATATCCTTCATCAAGTCTTCTTTTTGGACCGTCCCCTCGATCAGATCGGAAAGACAAGTACTATCTATAAGAGGTGCGGACTCAACGTTGAGCCCGATCCCTACCACTGCCTTTTTTTCTAAGCTTTCGACCAATATTCCACACACTTTTTTTCCTTCGACAAGAACGTCGTTAGGCCACTTGAGTTTTGGAGAAACACCCAACTCATCCAGCACTTCCGCCACGGCTATAGATCCCTTAAGAGGTAGAAGAGGTCCCTGGCCAGTGCAGATTGAAAAATACAGCCCACCGGGCGGAGATTCCCACGAACGGTTTTTTCTCCCTTTTCCGGCGGTCTGCTCGTCCGCCTGGACCACGAAGTCATCTGAATTTTTTTTAGCTAAATCTTTTGCTACCTCGTTGGTAGAGGTTACCTGTTCAAATCTGTATATCTCGATGATATGACCTCACTTTAAGGTAAGAGGCTAACTGATTCCCTTAATGTCACGCTAGAAGCCCTATCAATATCCCGGCAGCGGTCGCGGAACCGATGACTCCGGCCACGTTTGGACCCATGGCGTGCATCAATAGATGGCTTTCAGCATCTTCTTCCTGCCCCATCTTTTGTACTACTCGAGATGCCATAGGGACAGCGGAAACACCAGCGGCTCCGATCATCGGGTTGATCTCCCCATCTGAAAGTTTGTAGTAAAGCTGACCGAATAGGGTCCCTCCAGCCGTGGCCGTAGCGAACGCGAAGATTCCCAGCAGGAGTATCTTGAGCGTCGATAATCGGATGAAGGTCCCGCCGGTCATCAGGAAACCCACACCCAGACCTAATAGTATCGTGGCTATATCCATCAGCGCGTTCCCTCCAGTGTCGGACAACCTGTCCATCACGCCGGAGGTCTGGAATAGGTTCCCCAGCATCAGCATCCCTATCAACGGAAGGGCTGAAGGTACGATAAGACCGACTATTATGGTCACGCCGATCGGGAATATTATCTTCTCTTTCTTGCTCACTTCTCTCATCTTACCCATCTTGATCTTCCGCTGCTTCTCTGTTGTCAGAGCCTTGATAATAGGGGGCTGTATTATAGGGACTAGAGCCATGTAAGAGTAAGCGGAGACTGTGACCGCGGCGATGATCTCTGGTCTTTCACCGACCAGTTGAGTCGCTGCGTAAATCGCGGTCGGGCCGTCGGCACCGCCGATTATCCCTATCGAAGCTGCAGCGCTAAGATCGAAGCCGATCAGGATGGATAGACCGAGAGCCAAAAATATGCCGACCTGTGCCGCCGCGCCCAGAAGAAAAGTTTTGGGATTAGCCAGAAGAGGAGAAAAATCGGTCATCGTGCCTATCCCCAAAAATATGATCAGCGGGATGATACCCGGGTATATCAACTCTTTGTAGACGATGTAAAGAAGTCCTGAATCGCCGGTGATCCCACTCAGCGGTAGATTCGCCAGGATAACGGCGAACCCGATGGGTCCGAGTAGGAGTGGTTCCATCTCCTTAGCTATGCCTAGATAGACCAACAAGAGACCGATAGCTATCATGACCGCCTGCTGCCAGGTGATCGCGAAGAGCCCTACTTCGAACATCATTTCCCACCTCTTGATCGGACCGCGGCGACTACCGCCGCAATTTTTTCTTTATCGTCCTTCTCTTCCTTAACAAAATACTTGTCTATCAGCCATCCGAAGAAATAGGTCGCTAGCGTAAGTATACTGAGGGTTAGGAAGACCATCCCGATACCTATTAAGATCACTTCTAGCGGATTCATATTATCTTACCATGGTTGCGATAAGATCGTCCTCTTCCACGTCCTGCCCTTTCTTAACGTGGATATCTTTGATCTTCCCGTCCGACGGTGCCGAGACGTCGTTCTCCATCTTCATCGCCTCCAGGATCGCCACGGGTTCTCCTTTATTGACCCTATCTCCCGGACGGACTTTCAATTCCAGAATGGTTCCCAGCATCGGAGAGTGTACCTCGATCTCTTCACCACTCATATCTTTGCTCTGCTGTTGTTTCGTTTCGCCTTTTGACGGAGCGGGCTGTTCGCCTTCAGGGAACAGCACGGAGACGTCGTAAGTCTTTCCGTTCACCCGAACTTTTTCCTCACTCTTCATCACGACTTCATAATCTTCACCGTCGATCTTGACTTTTCCCTTCCACGGATAACTGATCTGTCTGGCAGCTTTCTTCTCCTTTTTTTCTTCCGGTTTCTCAAGCGGAAGTTCGTCGGAAGTAAATTCCGCCTCGACTTCTCCCTTTAGGAATTTAAGACCGATATCTGGATAGATCGTGTAAGTCAGAACATCCTCCGGTTTATTCAATAGGCCTATATCTTCCAGCTCATCTCTCTTCTTTTTGAACTGAGGCTCCAAAAGACTCGCGGGTCTCTCGTCGATGACTTCGTCCTCCCAATCAGGACCTAAAATCTTTTCATACATCTCTTCGGATATCTCTCCCGGAGGTCTTCCATACATACCTCTGAAATAATCTTTCGTGTCGTTCGTGATCTTTTCATACCTGCCGAATTTCACGTTCATGACCGCCTGAACACCGACTACCTGGGAAGAAGGAGTTACCAGCGGAGGATGACCAAATTCTTCCCTCACCTTGGGTACTTCCTCCAAGACTTCGTCGTACTTGTCAGCCGCACCCTGTTTTTCCAATTGGCTAACCAAGTTAGATAACATACCCCCCGGGATCTGATGCACTGTAACGGAGGGATCTACCTTCAAAGCTTGATCCCGGTGAAGATGCCGGTACTTTTTCCATATCTCGTCAAAATAATCCTTTATATCCATCAGCAGATCCATATCGTATCCGGTGTCGTATTCAGTGTCCTTAAGAGCGGCTGTGACTCCTTCAGTTTCTGGTTGTCCAGTTGCTCCCGTCAAGGATGAAAAGGAAGTGTCTAGTACGTCGACTCCCGCCTCACAGGCTTTCATGTAAGCCATCCCGGTCATACCCGATGTTTTGTGGCTGTGGAGGTCTATGGGTATGTCGATACCGGCATCCTTGCAGCCTTTGATTATACCGTAGGCGCGGGTCGGTGATATCATGCCGGCCATATCTTTTATGCAGAGGGAGTCGCATCCCATACTTTCCAACTTTTTGAACTTCTCTACATACTTTTCCACGGTATGGATGGGAGAGATGGTATAGCACAAAGATCCCTGAACATGTGCCCCCTCTTCATTTGCTTTCTCTATAGGCACCTTCATATTCCGCAGGTCATTCAATGCATCGAAGATCCTGAAACTGTCGCAGCCGTTCTTGTAAGCGTAATGTATGAAATTTTTAACTATATCGTCGGGATAGTTCTTGTAAGCGACTATGTTCATCGCTCTTTCTAACATCTGGACCCTGGTTTTAGGTAAAGCGTCGCTCAGTTTGTTCAACCTCTCCCACGGATCTTCATCTAGGTATCGGATACAGGCATCGAATGTAGCTCCGCCCCAGATCTCCATGGAATCGAAACCGACCTGATCCATCTTGTCGCAGATGGGAAGCATATCTTCAGTTCTCAACCTGGTAGCAAGAACAGATTGATGCGCATCCCTTAAGGTTTGATCATGGAGTTGTACCATCTTTTGTCCTCCTCATGTGTCTTAAAATCGCCTACGAATCCATCCGACTCGGACATAATGGATTGAAGGACTCATACACCTATAAAAATCTTAGTAATTTTTGGATTATACCATTAAAAAGCAAAAAGTCGCTGAGACCAGAAGATACAATTGGTAGGGTTGGCTTTCTCCTCTCTGCAGTCTGGATCCCTAAAAAAGAGGAGGATATTGATTAGTAAAATTCAAGAAATACTGATACAAAAAAATACATATAAACTTATCTGAATAAGAAAAAGCATTCCCTTCCTCCTAGGAAGATCCAGGATCCTTCTTAGAGGGTAGAGGAGATATATAGGTGGTTGAAATATGAATGATATCGGAAAGAAGAGAAAGGCGGTTATGTTAGCGGTAGGATTGATGTTGATCCTCTCGAGCTTCATCGTGGGTGTGAATCCGGTCTCTGCCCAGGGCGATGGTTTCGATGATGCGGAAGAGATCGACGTTCCCGGAGAGTGGTCAGGTGAGCTGAATTCTACGAATGAAAAGGATTTTTATACGTTTGAGTTGGAGTCGAGCCAGATAATAGAGATCGAATTCAGTTCGGAGGCGGGTAACCCTGTAGAACTGAGTCTATACAATCCTGGTCGTGAAGCAGAGTTCTCTTTGCAATCTTCAGAGGGTTCGATAGATAGAGACGATCTTTCGCTGGCGAACGAGACCTCGACAGATTATTGGTTCATAGGGATCGAAGGAGTCACTGCCGGCGGATGGGAAGGTAACTACTCCTTCAATGTTACTATAGATTCGCAGGACGATGCAGGCAGCGGTGTAGATGTCAGCGGTTCGTGGGACGACGCCTACGAGATAGTAGAAGGGGAACACGTAGGTCAGATAAGAGATCTAGACGATAAAGACATGTATAAAATGGAGGTCGAACCCAGCCAGATAATAGAGATCGAATTCATCTCGGAGGCGGGTAACCCTGTAGAACTGAGTCTATACAATCCTGATCGTGAAGGAGAGCTCTCTTTGCAATCTTCAGAGGGTTCGATAGATAGCGATGATCTATCGCTGAGGAACGAGACTCAGACAGATTTTTGGTTCATAGGAATCGAGGGAGTCACTTCCGGCGGCTGGGACGGTGAGTATACTTTCAATATTACGATAGATTCACAGGACGACGCTGGTACCGGTGGAGATGTATCAGGTACTTTTGATGAAGCCCTTGAAGCCGAGGAAGGAGAATACGAAGGTCAGATAAAGGACCTAGACGAGGTAGACATGTATAAAGTGTGGCTCGAACCGAATTCTGTGATAGAGATCGAATTCATCTCAGAAGTCACCGATGGGCAGAGGTTGACCCTGTTCGATTACGAGCGCAACAATATTTTTGATCTGCAATCTTCGGACGGCTCGATAGAGGAGGACAGCCATACTTTGGGTAGCGATGTCGATGCAGACTTCTGGTTCATCGGAATCGAGGGAAACGATGGTCATTACACCTTCAACTTCACTATAGAGACGCCGGAACCGGAATTTGAATTCTCCAACTTGAGAGCTGGTCCAAGTGAGATATACGAGGGCGACGAAGTGGAGCTGAAGCTCGACGTGGAAAATATCGGAACCGGGATCGGCGAATACACCGTCGAATTTTACGTAGAAGATGAGTATTATGGTAATGATACAGTTGAAGTTGATATCGATGAAACAAGGACCGCTTCGATAATATACAGTGCAGGCACGGCTGGAACATACTCAGTAGAAGCGGAAAACTTGACTAGTGAGTTCGAAGTCATGGAGACTTTCAACTTGACCCTGAATATAGATGGAAACGGTGCGGTAGAAGTAGACGGCCAGGATGTAGAAGATGGATGGACACAAGAATACGAAGAGGGTGCGAACGTTACCCTTACCGCGACAGCAGACGATGGTTACACGTTTGATGGATGGGATGGAGCGGACAAAACCGGCCAAGAGATAGAAGTTACGATGGACAGCGACAAAGAAATAACCGCCACGTTCACAGAGGAAGAAGGCGGAGACGGCGACGACGGCATGCCAGGCTTCACTTTTACACTCTTGATACTTGGAGCCGTGATCGCCGTAGCTATCTACTACAACAAAAAGAGACGGTGAATCTTAGACACCTAAACTCATCAAAAACCTTTCTTATTTTTCTTTTTAGAACCGATTCTTAACCGATAGATCAATCCTTTTTGATTTGCTCCCAAGCCTTAAAGACATATTCGGGTATCTTCTCGTAATCTTCACCTTCACTTGCATTTTCGATCTTAGATATCAGATTATTTACCTTCCTAGATTTACTTTCTTCCTGTATCCCGTCCACAGAGAGTGAAAGATCCATCACTTCTTCTTCGACTTTTTTATCTATCTGCTCTTTGAGAAAATTTGTTCCCTCTCTGAGGGCATCTAAAGCTTCCAGGTAATGCTCTTCTTTTGAGGCTTCTAGGGCATGGTTTATTATTTCCTTTCCTTTCTGATTTTCCGCCTTGATACCTAGATAATCAGCCACTTTCAACAGATTTTTCAATTCAACTAAAATTTCGTTCAACTCATGGGAGACTTTTTTGATCTCTTCTCTGGGAAGATCTTTTTCACCCTTGTTTTCTTCTAAAACGTCGTTCTCTTTCAAACCCATAAAGGCCTCCTAAGGACTAAGAGTGTTTGTAGATATTACTCTATTCAACTTAAAATTTTTCCCCGATCTCATTTTGAGGATCGGTTAGGCATCATCTCAAGATCCTGACGAAACTAGTGTTTTCTGAGAGAACGGGGGTGGGGCGGCTTTTCTTCCTTTGTCATTCTCTTTCCATCATCTCTTCCATCTTCTGTTCCATCAATCTAGAAAGCTTTTCGTTCATCTCATCTTTCATATCTTGAGGTATAAGCTCCAAGCCTAGGTCTGCACTGCTTTTAGCCAACATGGCGTAAGCATAAGCTTCCTTCATCTTGGCTTCCATCAGCATCTCGACGTGATCTCTGAATTCCTCTTTCAGTTCCTCGTTCTCCTCTATCTTCTCTCTGATGTGGCGTTTGATCTCGTCTTTGATGAGATCTTCTACGGCTTCTACGATCAGGTTCTCTGTGTTTATCAGATCCTCACCACCTTTTAAGATGGTGTCGAACTTGTCCATCTCAGTCAAACTATCACCGATTTAATCAATCCATGAAGGTGATTAGTGGTTATTGTATTTTCGCCCGTAGCTCGAGTAAAATCCTAAATAACCCTTTCGAAGTTACAAAACCATGCGTGCAGCTCTTGTCCAAAAAAAACACAGATTGGCAGATAAAGAAAAGAATCTAAAGATAATCGAAGAGACCGCCGAAGGAGAGGATTCAGACCTAATCGTTTTTCCAGAGATGTTCCTGACCGGCTACAAGATCATGGATAAGATCAGGTATCAAGCTGAAAAGATACCGGGCCCCTCATCGACCCGGATCTCGAATATCGCCGCAAACAATGACACGAATATAATATGCGGTATGCCGGAAGAAGTGAAAAATGATGCGAGATTAAGGAATACCGCATTACTCGCCACATCAGATGGAGAACTCCACAGTTACAGGAAATCTTATCTTGCGAATTTCGGACCGTTCGACGAAAAAAGATACTTTCAACCCGAAGACCGGCTACCTGTTTTTGAGACACCGATCGGCAAAATAGGTGTGGTCATCTGTTACGATCTGTTTTTCCCGGAACTGACCAAGAGCTACTCACAAAAGGATGTCGAAGTTATAGTTGCGATATCTGCATCTCCTTCGGTCACTAGAAAGTATTTTGAGCGTGTCCTCCCGTCCAGGGCTATCGAGACCACGAGTTTTATGCTCTACTCCAATCTGGTCGGTAGAGAGGAAGATATGTTCTTCTGGGGAGGCGCCACTGCATTATCTCCGAAAGGTAACATGATCGGAAAAGCCGAATATTTTGAAGAAGATATCTTGAGAGTCGAGATGGACCTTGATAATATAGCCAATGCGAGGTCTAACCGCCCGGTTATAAACGATACGAGAGAGAACGTCCTTTCTGAGTTGGTCGAGTCTATGGAAAAATAGGCATTCTAGAAGAGGAAGATCAGAGAGATAACTATAGCTTGACCTAACAGCATATATCTTACGGCATCGGTCAATGTTATTTCAGTCAAGATCCCTTCTAAGTTTACCGCTCTTATCTTATTCAACAATGGTAGAGCTGCGATCCCGACTGGTATGGTAGCCAGGACAAGCAGCCCTCCAGTACTGAGTAAAGTACTGTATTCTAAGAAGGGGATGACCGATACAGTTCCTTTATCAACCAACACTGAGCCTGCCGGTACTATGATATTTTCCATCCAGAGTGTTGTGGTAGTACCGATAAACACACATAATCCGGCCAAGATGACAAGGATCTTCATCATACTAACAGGAGCTTTGGCTTTTTCTTCATGTTTACTGGTATAGTATATTATCCCTCT
>JAGXLI010000014.1 GCA_018334755.1 Thermoplasmatota archaeon | reverse complement strand
AGGGAAGCGAACGATCCCATGAGTGAAGTTTTTCCAGTGCCGCCTTTTCCGCTGATTATCACCAACTCTTTGTTACCAGGTCCGGCTGATGAGTCTTTCTGTTTGGATTCTGTTCTCCTGATATCTTCGGATCCGACCTCCTTCTTCTCCTTCTTTGTTGTAGGTTCTATCTCTCTTTCACCTGCACTTAATTTCTGAAGTTCTTCAGCAAGTTCCCTGAAAATGTCTTTATAGTCTTCCACCTCATCAACCACCATATCTCCTCGAGAGTAAATCTCCGCCACCTCTCTATCGTCAGGGATCTCTCCTATTATCTGTAGGTCTTCCTTTTCGCAGTATTCTTTTAAATTCTCATCTTTGTACTCAGCTCTATTGACTATCACGACCGGCTCCATCCCCAAACCTCGGCACATATCGACGGAGAGTTTCAGATCGTTGACGCCGAAGGGGGTGGGATCAGTGACCAATACCACAATATCGGCTCCCGATATGCTTTCAACGGCTGGACACGCAGTCCCCGGAGGGGCGTCTATTATGTTGATCTCACCATCTCCTTCTTTCCTCACTGCCTGTATTAATCTTGGGGACATGCCTCCTTCTCCAGTTTTAAGAGCAGCATAAGCCACATTCACATCGCTAGACCGACCTTTTTTCAGATCGCCTATCTTCCTTTCCCTCTCGATTATCGCATCGTTCGGACAGACCAGGGAACAAGCGCCGCATACATGGCAGAGTTCCGGAAAGAACAGTACGTTCTCATTAACCACAGCGATCGCGTTATATTTGCAGGCGTCGGCACACTTACCACACTTTATACATCTCTCTTCATCGACACCATCCGGTGATTCAAGTAAGATCTCTTTTTCGTCAGTTACTTTCGGCTTCAAGAACAGGTGACCGTCGGGTTCTTCTACATCACAGTCCAGGTAATCAACGTCCTTCCCCATCTTCGCAAGGGTTTTAGCTAGATTCGTCGCGATAAAGGTCTTTCCCGTCCCTCCTTTTCCACTCGCTATAGCTATATCCAAGACAACTCCCCTTTTTCTCAATTCTAATCAATGGTCGTGACGTCCCTCTTCACATGCGTCGGAGACCGACGCCTCTCTCAGTTGATCATCGTCCCAAGAATCAAGTGCATCCTCTATTGTACCTCCAGCACCGCAGTAGACATCTATCCCCAGTTCTTCAAACAGGCTCACGGCCTTTCTCCCTAGATTAGCGCACAGCATGAGATCGATGTTTTCTTCAGCCAGGAGTTCGGGAGGATTGCCTTTTCCTCCCATGTGTTTGCTGTTGTTGGGGATAAAACTCAGGTCTTCCTCCTCCGTATCGTATATCGCAAAAGTTTTACATCGACCGAAATGATCGCTGATATTTTCATCGTATCCAGACTCGCCCATAGCGGGCACAGCTACCTTCATCATCTCCCTCCTTTGCCGTGGTGACCTCTTACGGTTTCATTTTCTATCTCTTCGAGGTCTCCTTGCTTCAACTCTTCCACCGCTTTCGAGATCTCTCCCGAGCCTCTATAAGCTTTCATCCCAGCCGATTCTAGGGTTTCGTAGCCATTTGGTCCGATATTCCCGGTTATGACCGCTTTTATGTCCATCTCGGACAAGGTCTGGACAACTTGAGGAGCGACACCGTGTGATTCGTCCGCGTGTTCGTTCTCTATAGTTTTAAAGTCCATCTCCTCAGTATCCGCTACCACAAAATACGGGCACCTACCGAATCTTTCATCTATACTAGCCTCTTTACCTTCTCCGCTTGCAGAGATTGCCACCTTCATATCATTCACCCAATCTTTCTAGTAATTTTTCTACTATATCTTCAAAAGATTCAGAATAAGCCGCGCTTTTACCGAAAAATGGTTCTCCTTCTTCCCCGCTGGCCATTATCTCTGGATCTAGTGGAATTTCGCCCAAAAAAGGCACATCTAACTTTTCAGCCATCTCCTTTCCTCCGCCGGAACCGAAGACTTCTATCTCTTCCCCACAATTTGGACAGGTAAGTCCACTCATGTTTTCGATGACACCCAACACGCCGAGATCGAGTTTCTCTGAGAACGATATGGACTTTTTGACGGCCTGAACCGCGACCTCCTGAGGGGTGGTCACTATCACCGACCCGTCCAACTCGGGTATCTGTTGGGCTATACTGAGAGGTTCATCTCCGGTCCCCGGAGGCAGGTCGATGATCAGATAATCTATATCTCCCCAGTTGACCTGCTCTACAAATTGCTTTATGGCCTTCATCTTCATAGGTCCACGCCAGATAACGGCTGAATCATCATCCGGGAGTAAAAATTCCATAGAGACGACCTTGAGATTGGAATCGACCTCTACGGGTTCTATGTTTTTTTCGTCCCTCGCTCCCAGGATATCCTCCTTAACACCCAGCATCTGGGGTATAGAAGGTCCGTGAAAATCACTATCGAATATACCGACTTTTTTTCCTTCAGAAGCGAACTTGAAAGCTAAGTTCGCAGCGACCGTACTCTTACCTACTCCACCTTTACCACTCATGACGACTATTTTATTCATCACCATACTCAAATGTGCATAAATATATATGTATTTCCCATCAGCGGGAGTAATCTCTTAGCCTGATCTTCGCTCTGTTCTTCAGGGATTAAAAAATAGAAAAAAGAAAGAAAAAGAGAGTTTGTTTTATATGACGCCCTGGTCCAGCATCGCCTTGGCGACCTTGACGAAACCGCCGATGTTCGCACCTAACATCAGGTTACCTTCGTCGCCGTACTTTTTCGACGTCTTGTAACAGGTCTCGTGGATGTTCTCCATTATGCCCTGGAGCTTGTTGTCGACCTTTTCGAAGCTCCAGCTCTCTCTTTGAGAGTTCTGAGCCATCTCAAGGCCGGAAACTGCGACACCGCCGGCGTTCGCTGCCTTAGCCGGTCCGTATAACATATCGTTCTGCTGGTATATCTCTATGGCATCAGGCGTCGAAGGCATGTTGGCTCCTTCTCCTACCGCCATGATGTTGTTGTCCGCTAATTTCTGGGCATCTTCCTCTTGAATCTCATTCTGTGTAGCGCTGGGCAGAGCTATATCGGCGTCAAAGCCCCACGGATTACCGCCTTCTACATATTCTACATCATACTCCTCTGCATACTCTCTGATCCTTCCCCGTCTTACCTGCTTGAGGTCGAAAACGTAATCTTTTTTATCGCCGGATATGCCTTCTGGATCGTAGATGGTTCCGTCGGAATCTGACAGGGTTACCACTTTAGCTCCCAGCTCGTTGCATTTCTCGAGAGCGTGTAAAGCCACGTTGCCGGAACCGGAGATCAATACCTCTTTGCCTTTCAGATCCTCGTTGTCGCTCTCTAAAATCTCTTTGGTGAGGTAAACTAGGCCGTATCCAGTAGCTTCCGGCCTTACCAAAGAGCCGCCCCACTCCGGGGATTTACCGGTGAAAACACCTTCGAATCTATTCTTCAGTTTCTTGTACTGGCCGAACATGTATCCTACTTCTCTGCCTCCGACTCCTATATCACCCGCGGGGACGTCGGTGTCGGGTCCGATATGCCTGTAAAGTTCGTTCATGAAGTTCTGGCAGAAGCGCATTATCTCATCGTCGGATCTCCCTTTAGGATTGAAATCGGAGCCGCCTTTGCCTCCGCCCATCGCTATTCCCGTCAGAGAATTCTTGAAGATCTGTTCAAAGCCTAGGAACTTTATTATCCCTATGTAAACCGATGGATGGAACCTTATACCGCCTTTATAGGGGCCTATGGCGCTGTTGAATTGGACCCTAAATCCTCTATTGACATGGGCTACTCCATCATCGTCTTTCCACGGCACTCGGAAGATGATCTGCCTTTCCGGCTCGACCAACCTTTCAACTATCTTGGCATCCGCGAACTCCGGATGTTTTTCCATCGCCGGTTCTATAGAATCTAGAACTTCCTCTACGGCCTGATGGAATTCTTCCTCGCCGGGATTTCTCTCTACGACCTGCTCATATACTCTATCCAAAGCCATCATATCATGCTCCATTTTATTATTCTTTAACTGAGTGGGTGGTGATTTTCCCTTTACGATTTAAGTATTTCGAATCAAGAGGTGATATATTTTTTTCTTTTTTTTACCCATTATATACAAAGATAATACAGAACGGTTTGAGAATCTGCTCGAAAACACAGTAAAGTAAAAGTAAAACATGATGATTTGAACTATAGGTTGGTGTCCGCTCTGAACTGCATGTTCACATCGGATCTTCACGGAGTTAAAAAGAAGTACGAGAGATTGTTCAAGGAGATCAAAGAGGAGAAACCAGACGGTGTTTTCATCGGAGGGGATATTTTGCCTTCAGGGGTGAATAGAGGACGAGATCCAGAGAAATTCTTAGAGAATTTTTTATCCAAACATCTGCAGGAAATAAAAGATTCATTAGATAAGAAGGTGAACATCTACATAATCATGGGTAATGACGATCCAAGGATCTATGAAAAACAACTGAAAAAGATGGCCGACGAAGATATTCTCCACTACATCCACGATGAAACCGAAACGTTCGACGGTCTTCACGTGAGCGGATACAGTTTCGTACCTCCGACCCCCTTTCGATTGAAAGATTGGGAGCGCTATGACGTCTCTAGGTTTGTAGGTGTTGGGGCAGTATCGCCGGAAAAAGGTACAAGGACCGTAGAGATCTCCAAATACGAAGAAAAACACACCACAATAGAAGACGACCTAACAGAGCTGTCTAAAAATTCACCCCCAGAAAAGACCATTTACCTCTTTCACACACCGCCCTACGAAACCGACCTCGACAGAGCGGATCTCGACGGTAAAAAGGTGGATCACGCACCGATGGACGTGCACGTGGGCAGCATCGCCGTGAAGAGGTTCATCGAGCAGAAAGAACCTCTCATAACCCTCCACGGCCATGTCCATGAAACGGTGGAGATGACCGGAAACTGGAGAGAAAAGATAGGAAGTACTTTATCCTTCACCGGAGTTCATTCTGGACAAAAATTGGCCCTTGTCAACTTCGATACAGAGGAACCGGAGAACGCCACCAGAACCGTGATAGATGTAGAAAGCTAAGTTTAGGCGCTCTCATCGATAGGTATCTCTCTCGCCGATTTATGTCTCGAAGTTACGTGAGATGCCCAAGACGTTCCCTTCTCCAGGTCTTCATCCGTGATAAAGTGAACGTCGAGGATCTTATCGAGCCGTTTTCCTATCCTCTTTTCATTCTCCTGGACAAGTCTCTGATCCCATCTATCAAAGAAGTTCTTCAGCTTATCTTTCTTTTCTTCGTCTCCTTCAAAATGCACTATCAGATCGATGTCGCTTTCAGGCCCCGCCGTAGCCTCTTTTGTGCTCCCGACGACGTACAGCTTCTTCACTCCGTAGAGATCTAGATCCAACTCCCTCCCCATCTGTTTGACTTTTTTCATACGCCACTGCCAGTGATCCGAGGGTTCAAGATAGGCCAGAGCGCGGTTGGCTTCGCCGTCCATGGTCACGGTGAGGGTTCCGCCTCGGCTTATATCCCCAATGTCTATGACCCTCACGACGTCCTCGTAATCTTCATAGTCAGGTAAAAAGTCCGTCAACCTATTTTCCGATCTGAAGAACATCTCCTCTTTCCATATGTTGTGTTCCTCTTCAGGATATAGAGGCAAATACTTGATGCCGGATTCCACGAGATCCTGGAAAAAGTGTGTCCCGAATGAGAGTTCGGGTTCATAATCACCTCTCTCTTTCGCCACTTCTACCAGCAATGCGGTCCTGTGGATGTCCCTATACTTGACCGGAACCCCTAGCTTGATATCGCCTCGGCTGCCCCATCGACCGGGGCCCATCAGGATGAATTTTCCCTTCGGCAGTTCTTTGTTGAGTTCTCCCACAACTTGAGCGACTTCTTGCATCCTTTCCCTGCTCTCCAGCGACGAGTACTCTTCTGGGGCCACGTACACGATGTACTCGATATTCCCTATATTACCCGTGGTCACGTACCTGTTCGCGGAGAAAAGTTTCCTTTTCTCCTTGACATCTACGGGGATCTTCACTCTCTCCTGATCCAGACTTTGACTCTGGGGTCTGCACTGAACTATGTACAATTTCTCTCCATCCGATGCGAATTCTACATCGACGGGATAACCGATCTTCTCCTCGAGCACGTCAAGGATCTTGTTTATCTTTCTCAAAAAGTCGGTCTTGTCGAACAGTTTGGAGAAGGTGACCACCATGTCTTCTTTTTCGGGGTGTAGGATCAGACCAGAGGGCGTCTTAAGATTTCCATTTTCGTACAAAGAGACGACCTTCTCCATACCGGGATATTCGTTCGGATGTTCTTTGAAAAATTCTACGGCGTCTACGGTTTCAAGCCTTTCTTCCTCAAGATTTATCACGTCCATGTACCGCGGCGAATATTTTACGCGTTCTTCCACGGTCGAGTTCACTCTTAGATCCGGTCTGTTTGGAGACGCCAAGATGGGATAATCGTCGCCGATCCTATCGACGGCTCTAGTCGCTAGTCCGGGTACCAGTCTCACGACCCCGTCATCTCTCCCTATCCTCGGAGACCAGCGGAATTCGTTCTTGCTGAAAGCCACCCCTCCGTAGGTGGGGAGATAATAATCACCTATTTCAGTTCCTACTACTTCCTGTACCATAATACCCATCTCTTCGCTGAAATTCAATAAACCTCTTTCCTTCCGGTACTCGATGGGATCGGCACAGAACGTAGAGGCGTAAATTTCAGCTACAGCGTTCTTCAAATCCTTCAATCTTTCCTTCTCACTGCCTTTATTGGGTAAGAATAGGCTCTTGTATTTGCCGGAAAAAGCCGCACCGAAGTTATCCTCTAAAAGACTAGAAGACCTTACGATTATCGGATTATCTCCTATATCTCTCAGTATCTTTCTCAGACCTTCCGTTATCTCGGACGGGAATGTAGCGTTCTTCATCAACTGCTCTAAAAACGGCTCCTCCTGTCTTATCTCCTCCGGGTCCAGATATTTAACATGGACCAGTTCGTCGAGATCGTTGTAGTGGATCAGGTCTATCATCGTGTCAGAAGTGATGTACCAAGTTTTCGGGGAAGCTATGTTTTCAGTTATATCTTCATCGAGTTCCTCCTGCAGTATCTTCTGAGCGAGGTAGGCCCCAGAGGCCTTACCGCCGAGTTTGCCAGCTCCTCTAGCTGGACCGACGATATTTTTTACCAGGGACTCGTAATCTTCCACTTTGATGTATTCTTTCGCAACGTTGACAAAATCCAGCCTATCCGTGAAAAAACGCTGTATTAGCTGGGTGCGGATACTCATCTGGTCTTCTTCAGCTAAAGCCTTCTCCGAGTCGGGTTTCCTGAAGAAACGGTTAAGTTCTTCAGTCATCTCCACCAGAGGTATGCCTCTTTTCTGAGAGGCGAGGAGAAGCGGCCTAGCCTTATCTTCTTTCAACCACCTGTGGAAAAGGTCAGATATCTCCTCGGGCTCCATATGCTCCTTCGCTACCTTGAATACCTCTTCTTGGACCGTTTTTAGAGAATCGAGGTCCTGCTTCGGATTCGGCATGTTGATCCCGCACCACTTTGGAGCCCCAGTACCATTATCTATCGGACATACATCATCCAGAAGAGCTTGTATCCTCTCGTTCTCATGCCTGTAAAGGTGATAGACCATCTTTCTCGTCATCCGAAGAAGGGTTCTAGGGTCCGTCTTCATCAGGAGGTCTATTATGACCTCCCAATCCTGTCTCTGTGTTGGAGCTTCGGGTTCTTCTTGATCTTCGGCTATAGATGTTTTCTCCTGGACGAAACGTCCTAGAAGATCCGCGAGCGTATCTATCAATTTTCTTTCTTCTTTCAAAAACGGTCCTTCGTCCATCTCCGGCCTCTCTTCATGATAGGCCACTTCTATCTTTCCTATCTTTTCACTCTTCGCCCTGATCTCGCTCTTCTGCATCCATTCTGTTTCTTCGAAACCTCCCGAGGTATATTCTTTCTCACCGACCTTTATCCTGGCGGAGGTGATATCCTCGTACTGCCAGGAAGGGGGAAGTACATCCACTATCTCTTTAAGAGCTTCATCCAAGGACAAAGAATCGTCGTTCACGATCTCAGATATCCTGTAAAAGCAGTTCAGCTCTTTAACTCGTTCCTCTAACTCGTCTATTTCCTCCCTCTCGGAGGGTATGAGCTGCTCGCCTTCACCCTCGTCTGAGAAGGACGCCTTGATCTTCTCATCAACCATCTTTTCCGACCTCTACATCTTTTTCTTCAAAATCCTTGAGTTGTTCAATTATCATCATTCGTCTCCGCTCCTTTTTGTACTTTTTTCATTATCACGCCTTTTCCCTCCTTTCCATCTATCCTAACTTCCACGGGTTCTTCGAGGCGGACATGCTTGATATCCTCCATCTCATCCTCTACCTGCTGCTTTTCCAACCACTCCAAATCTATAGTCTCGTCATCATCGACAACCAGGTAACAGGTCTCTGAAGCGATCATATCGTGGAAAAAATGCGAACCCTGAGACGGTTCGATGGCTCGTCCTTCGGCTGGCGTCTCCACTATCACTTTAGCTCCGGCGATATCGCCCCACTCTACAGGTATGCCCATCCAGTGATCTGTAGTACCCCACCTGCCCGGGCCTATCAATATGTAGTCCTCGTCTTCTTCCAAGAGTCTCTTGTTCACTTCGCTTATCTCCTCTGCGGCTCTTTCACTGTTCTTCATCTCGAACTGATCCGGTTTCGTATAGATCACGTCTCTTATCTCAGTGATCATACCGCTTCCCAGTACTTTATCGCTGCGGCAGACCAGCTTCTCTTCGTCACATTTCTCTATATCGATATCTAAGAACATGTCTTTGGAGACCATGTTCCTTATCTGAAGGACCACGAGTTCCGCCGAGTTCCCGTCTTCTTCGAATTTCACGGCAAATTCTATCTCAACTGGATAACCCAAGGCTATCTCGGCGATCTCGAGGAGAAGTTTCATCGCATCGGCCAATGGTATAGAACCGTGCTTTATTATCGGGGCGAAGTCCACCACTATAGAACCTTCTCTGTTTATACCCGGGTAAAGACGGTCGTCCCGGGGTGAGTAAGTCGAAGCAACCTTATCGAGAACTCTATGTTTCTCCGCCTTCTTCATATCGAGGTTCGCTAGTGAAGTCTCTTCGTCCTTTTCCACCCTCCTGTAAACCGATTCGAGATCAAGAGCGTAAAACTCAGTCTGTGAGTGAGGGATGAAGTCCTTAGGGGTGCCGAACATGGGAGATTTGGGACATTCGGGGCAGAAGAAGTACGACTGTCCACCTTCGACTATCTCTTTCCCCAGGCCTAAAGCGAGATAAACGATGCCGTCTTCAGGATCACAACCTTTTGCGGGATAATGATTGTAGGATTTAGCGACTCCCGAAATAGTTGGATAAAAGTACTTACCGTACTTTTTCCCCACCACCTCCTGAAGTATGACTGACATCTTTTCGTCGCCTATGTTTTTTGGAGTCGATCTGAGATAGTTCCTGGCGTTCTCGAAGAACGTGGAGGCGTAAACGTGTTTTATGGCGTCGCATACCTCTCTGAACCTGAGGCTGGTCTCCCAGGATTCATTGGGCAGGAACATGGAGGAATAAACTCCCGCGAAAGGACGGGTCATCGAATCCTCCAGTAAGCCGGAAGAACGCACGATTAGGGGATTTCTCGTGTTCCTGATGAACGCGCGTACATCTCCTATGACCGTGGCCGGTAGACTTCCCTCTATAAATTTAGAAGAGATGCGTTCATCGGACCTCTTCAAGAGGGAGGAATCCATTATTTCGTTTTCTTCTAAAAATTTGTCAAAAACGTCCGAGGTGAGAACTATGGTCCTCGGGACCGTGATCTCTAAATCTTCGAAAAGCTCCTCATTGAGGAATCTCGAAAAGAGTTTGGAGATGAAAGCTAGACCTCGAGCTTTTCCTCCAAGTGCGCCATCACCTATCCGGTTGATCCTGCTTTCGAGATCGTCAGTCTCTCTCCTGAAGTTCGTTACGGCCGTACTGTAAGAGGCATACCTGTGCTCTTCAAGGGCATCCAAAACTTCCTCCTTCACTCTTCTAGGAGAGACCCCGCTCTTAGCGATGGTCTCGATGTTCTCGGCGATCTCGAACTCGGTCAAGTTTATCAGCCAATTGATCAATTCCGATTCCTTCACGAGTTCATACAGCTCATCTTCATCGAGATGTTTTATCTCATCTTCGAACTCACGTATAGTTTCGATACTTTTTCCACCGAGATGATCATTTTCCTTGATGGCCAGTTCGGTGGGGGTGTACCTCTGATCGACGAATTCGATCAGCTTTTGATTCAGGTCTGGAGCCTTCTTGTTCACGTACTCGATATCCTTGTTCTTCATATCTTCTTCTATTTGAGAAGAGGACTGAAGTAGCACGGGAAGCTCGGGTCGATCCTCTTTGATCTCCTCAGCAAATTCCAGACCGGCGTTTTCTTCAGCTCGGTCGTTCTTCTTGAGGCGATTGTCCGTTATAACGCATGATAAGTCCCGCTCTAACTCTTCATATCTCTCTCGACCCTCTTCTACGTCTTCGGCGTGGATGACGAAGGGTCTTCTCCTATACCGTTCGATCCTCTTTTCCCTTGTGAGACCCTCGTGAATGATCCTATCTAGATATGACCATATCCTATCATAGATGTGGGTCAAGTAAGTTGAATAATACTGCCTCGAGTCTTCGACGAGCAGTATGACTCGCGCGTGCTCATCGAAATCACCTTTCGAAAAGCAGATCTTGTCTTCGATGTATTGTATTATGGTCAGTATTATCTCGCCGTCGCCGTTCCAGGTGAATATCTCCTCCAAATTAGATAGATCCATCCGGTCTAAAGATTCAGATCCATCGTTACTTATCCATACTATGGGTAGTTCCTCATGTGCCTTTTCCGTCTCCGACAGAAATCCTTCAAAAGAGGTATCCATAGGCTCGCCGAAGACGATAAGGAGATCGATCTCCCGTTCTTTCAACGCCTCTCTACACTGCTCTTCCGTTTCGACGTGATCCACCTTCGGGGGCTGCCTCACATCTCCCACTGAGAACCTATCTTCTATCAGCGAGTCGAGACGGCCCTCTTCCTGTACAAGGAAATAATCGTAAGAAGTTGAAAAAAGGAGGACATCACCGATGAGTGATGCCTCTGGGATGTCAGAAGTGGTTTCTAGACTCCCTAGATCAACAGATTTACCCGTGGCCTTTTGAACGGCCTCCTCGATCTTTTTGAACTTCTCTTTCATATATCTCTCTGTCGATTTTTGCTTATACCCATCCTCTGGCTTCGCAGGCCTCGGCGACCCTCTGAATAGCGATCATGTAGGCCGCGTCTCTCATCCTGACGTCCCTTTTCTGGGCGAGCTCCCATACCTCGTAGAAGGCGTCGGTCATGCTGTTGTCCAATTTTCCTAGAACCTCGTCCTTAGGCCAATAGTAGTTTTGGTTGCTCTGTACCTGTTCGAAGTAGCTGCAGGTCACTCCTCCTGCATTCGCCAGGAAATCGGGAACGACGATCATGTCCCTGTCTTCCAACATATTGTCCGCTTCCGGAGTGATAGGTCCGTTAGCTCCCGAGATTATTATATCCACTGCCGAGGGTATATCCTTAACGTTATCTTCTGTTATGGCGTTTTCTAGAGCAGCCGGGATCAGAACGTCGACTTCATGCTTCAACCAATCATCCCCAGGCAGTTGCTCGTAACCTTTCTTCTCCGCTTTCTTTTTATCTACGGATCCAAAGCGGTCGGTTATGCCCCTCAGCTCTTCAAGATCGATGCCGTCTTCTTTATAGTAGCTGTAAGCTTTCTGATCCTCCTGGTCCCAGCAGGATACCGAAACCACGGTCCCGCCGTACTCGATGAAGAGTTCGGCGGCATACTGCGCCACGTTCCCGAAACCTTGGATCGAAGCTACTGTATCTTTTGGATCTCTATCGAGTTCTTTCAGAAGCTCTCTCAGCTGATAAACCAAACCGTAGCCGGTGGCTTCTGTTCTACCTTTAGAACCTCCCATGTCTTGGGGTTTTCCAGTTATCACGCCTGGATATTTTTCACCCTGTATGTTCTCATATTCGTCCATCATCCACAGCATATGCTGAGGACTGGTCATCACGTCCGGAGCGGGAACGTCCTGAAGAGGTCCTATATTCTTGTTTATCGCCTTGATGTATTCCCTGCATATATTTTCCTGCTCTCTATCTGAAAGATCGTGAGGATCACAGATCACGCCTCCTTTCCCGCCGCCGAGAGGTATGTCCGCGACGGCGGTCTTCCAGGTCATCCACATCGCAAGAGCTCTTACGGTATCGACCGTCTCTTCCGGGTGGAACCTGATGCCTCCTTTACACGGGCCTAGCGCGTCGTTGTGCTGGACCCTGAAAGCGTTGAACACTTCCGTACTGCCGTCATCCATCTTCACGGGAAGATTGAATCGATATTCTCTTTTCGGCTCCCTCAGCAGATCTTTCAACCCCTCGTCGAGATCTAACTTTTCAGCTATCCTATCGAACTGTTCCTGGGCCATCTTATATGGATTATAGCCTTCTTCTGCCATCTTTCCACCTTTATGTATGTTCGAGAGAAAGTGGGTAATATAAAAAACCTCCTTACAGAAAGGAGTGGGGAAAGTGATTAAGTTGGTATTAGTTTGGTAAAGTAATATACCATGTTTTCAAGTTATTAAAAGGACTTTTTTGTAAATTTAAAACTAATGGTCTATATATACCATAATCTAGCTCAACGTTTGATCTCCCATAACCTCCTCTCGATGAATCCTAACGAAACTTTCTGCGGATCGAGTATGTGCATCATCCTGGAAGACAATATGATTTTGGAGATCGCCCCGATCTTTTCAGGGAACTCAGAATTTAACCTCTCGCCCCATTCAAAGAATTCCTCTATACTCTCGAAGGCCGAGAAGACCAGGAAGTTGTACCTTTCCGTACTGGTCTCGACCGCTCTGGGAACGTTATCGTCTCTTTCCAGAAAGGCCTTCACTTCCTCTCTGCCCGATGTCGCTTCGATCATGGTCACGATCAGGTTGTAGCCTGGAGGGATCAAGAGATTGGGAAAATAGCATTTTGGATCCTCAATTATGTTTTCACCTAAAAGAGAATCGATCCTTCTCTTCACCGTTTTCCTGTTAGCTCCGATCTCTCTACCGATGTATGAATAATTGGTCCGGATGCCCTCGCCTTTCATGACCCTTTCCAGTATTCGAAATGTATCACCCTCGATCTTTCTGCCGTTCAGCTCCACGTAACCTTTTTTTTCGAATTCAGCCACCATCTTGTGGATGAAACAGGTCGGTTCGTATTTGAAGTTCAACCTGTTGCTGAAAAATTCCGATTGAGCCGGTGTCCTTTCCCCTCTATCAGGGATCTTGTTTTCCTCGACGATCTCACTGCGCCAGGAATGATAATCCTCTAGACCTTCAAAGAATTCGATCAGAAAGGTGTTGTAAAAGCCCTCCATGCAGGAAAAGGCCGCGAAGATGTGTGAGTCGTCCTTGTAAAAGTTCCTCACGCCCTGGGTCCTCGGCATGTCCGCTTTCACCAGCACCAGTAAAGGATATTCTTCGAATAACTGCACGAAAGGGTAAAAAGGCGGTGTGAGTATATCTTGATCATACAAAGACTGGAGCTTTTTCTTTGCAGTAGCCCAATGAATATCCAACTCTCTTGACAATTCGCTTACGTTGACGTGGACGCCGTCGCCCGAAAGAAGGAAGCGGAGTAAGCGAAGGTCGAGTTCGTCTTCGCGGTAGTTCATGTATTCAACATAGAGGATGTAAACATTTAGATTTTATCCTAGATTTCGATCTTGAATGTAAAGGTTTAAAATCAACTTGATATGATTAAAGATCAATTAAGCGGTTTCAACTCAACAAAAGGTGAAATCTTGACAGGGAAGTTGGAAGATGGGTTGGTCCAGGTCTATACCGGCGATGGAAAGGGGAAGACGACCGCTGCCTTAGGTCTAGCTGTGAGAGCTGCGGGAAGGGATCTAGACATCTTCATCGGTCAGTTCATGAAGAGCGGAAACTACGGCGAGCACATCGCATTGAGGAGATTACAAGACCACATAAGGATCGAACAATTTGGAGACGGAGATTTCCAATTGAAAGGTGAACCCTCCGAAAAACAGGTGAAGAAAGCCAAGGAAGGATTACGGAAGATAAGAGAAGAGATGAAATCCCGGGATCATGACATGATCATAGCGGACGAGATGTGCGTGGCACACCATTTCGATCTTCTCTCATTAGAGTCTATCATCGAACTGCTATCGGATAAACCTGAAGAGGTGGAATTGATCTTCACCGGCAGGAAAGCGCCTGATGAGGTTATAGAGCGGGCCGATCTAGTGACTGAGATGAAAGAGATCAAGCACCCCTATCAGAAAGGTATTGAGGCTAGAGAAGGTATAGAGCGGTGAAGGGAAAAGTATTTATTTTAAAGTTTATTTTACTTTTCTAAAGAAAAATGGAGAATGATAACATGGAAAAAAGGAACTTATTCATCGCTATCGGAGTGCTTGTTGTCATAGTTCTGGTGATCGGCGCCGTGTTAGGTCCTTTAGAAGGGTCTCTAACCGGGAGCGATTCTCAAGAAGATGAGGGGGACGACAGCGGCGATTCTCAGGACCAGCAGAGAAACTACACAGTAAAGGATGCTACAGGGGAAGAGATAGAGTTCAAAGAGCCTCCCGAGAGGATCGTTTCATTCATGCCGTCGAACACTGAACTCCTATTTCACCTAGAAGTTGGTGATCGAGTCGTCGGAGTAGACGACTATAGCAATTATCCCGAAGAGGCCAAAGAACTTCCCAAAGTGGGGGATTCGATGGAAGTGGACTACGAGAAGATCGTGGATCTAGAGCCTGACGTCGTAGTCATCACAGAAGCGGTCAGCCATATGAAACAACAGCTAGAAGAGTATGAACTAAGAACCTTCGTCACAGGGGGTGAAACGCTTGAAGACGTTTATTCTGACCTAAGAGCACTCGGAGAGATGTGCGGAGTTGAAGAAAAGGGTGAGGAGAAAGCACAAGTCTTGGAAGATGAGATCGATAATATCACTGAAGAAACTAGAGATCTGCCGGAAGAGGAAAGGATCGACGTCCTCTACATCTCGGGTGTATACCAGGGGATAAACACTCCGGGCGAAGGAACTTTTCAGAACACGCTTCTGACCAATGCCGGCGCCGATAACATAGCTTCTGACAAAGAAGGATGGACTACAATCTCCGAAGAAGAGATCATCTCTAGAGATCCAGAAGTGATCATCGCTCCAGGTTATATTGAATCAGACGTGAAGGAATATACTGAAAAGGATTCATGGCAGAATATAACCGCCGTAGAAAAAGATCAGGTTTACTTTGTCAACGGGGATGTTATGTCTAGACCCGGGCCTAGAGTAGTGGAGGCACAGCAAACACTAGTCGACCTATTAGATGGCAGTGAAAAAGCTGATACATCCTTAGCTGAAGCTGGTACGCTGGAAAAGTGGTCGATCTCATCAACCAAAAAAATTGTTAAAGTATAGAATATCCTGTTTAATAAAATGGCTCATCCTCTGAAAGGGCACTTCAGAAAGTCATTGTTGGCGTTTGCGGGCCTGACGTTAGTAACGGCGGTGATCTCCCTATCGCTGGGGTCCGTGAGCATACCTTACAAAGATATAGTGAAGATACTGCTCTCTAGAATCCCTTTAATAGGTGAGTTCTTTCCGGAGCATACTGGCCCAGAGTCCATCATAATCTTGAAGATCCGTTTACCCAGGATATTATTGGGCTTGATCGCCGGGATCTCTCTGTCAGTTTCTGGCTCGTCGATGCAGGGTGTATTCAAAAATCCAATGGCCTCTCCGTTCATCCTCGGCGTTTCTGCGGGCGGCGCCTTCGGAGCGGCGGTGGGCATCTTTTTCGATCTTCCCTGGTACCTGCTTCCCCTCATCGCTTTCATATTCGCAATGGTGACGATGCTGACAGTCTTTTTCTTGGGCAGGGTAAGAGGTCGTACCGATATATCCACGTTACTTCTCGCCGGTCTAGCCATGAATTTTTTGATGACCGCGCTGACAAGCTTGATACTCTTCTACAGCGATCCGGCGGAAAGGATGAGTATAGTAGCTTGGACATGGGGATCCCTGAGCGGAACGGTCTGGAATGAGATATGGATAAGTTTACCCGTCATGGTGTTAGGTTCAGGGGCGGTTTATGCCTATTCACGTGATCTAAATGTGATACAGACCGGAGAGACCTCCGCGAAGCAGCTCGGGATCGAAGTCGAAAAAACGAAGATCATCCAGTTGATCACATCGAGTCTTCTCGCCGCTGTCGTGATATCTTTCACAGGCGTCATCGGGTTCGTCGGCCTTATAATCCCTCACGCATCCAGGCTGCTCGTAGGGCCGGACCACAGAAAGTTGATTCCTATTTCCGCCCTTTTAGGAGGAACATTCTTGATGGTTTGTGACGCGGCGTCAAGGATGAGCGGTGAGATCTGGGTCGGTGTCATCACCGGTCTCTTCGGGGCGCCCTTTTTCATATATCTATTGATCAGGAACCGGGGTGAGACGGGATGGTGATGATCCGGCTCGACGAGGTTACGACCGGTTATAAAGAAAAAAAACCGGTGTTAAAAGAGCTGAACTTGGCTATGGAAGAAGATCAATTCATCGGAGTCGTTGGCCCGAACGGGTCCGGGAAAAGCACCCTAGTCAAGTGTATCACAAGGGTCTTAGATCCCTGGGAAGGCACCGTCAAGCTGGACGGTGAAGATATCAGTGGTCTTTCTAGGAAACAGATCGCCAAAACCGCTGCCGTGGTACCTCAAGACACCTTCATAAGTTTTCCATACAGCGCGAAAGAGGTCGTTTTGATGGGGAGAAGTCCTTATCTGGGGAGGTTCGAAAACTATGATGAAAAGGATCAAAAGATCGCTGAAAGGGCCATGAAAAACACTCAGACTTACAGGTTCAGGGAAAGAAAGATCAACGAACTCTCCGGTGGAGAGATGCAGAGGGTCATAGTGGCCAGGGCACTGACCCAGGAACCTGATCTCTTGCTTTTAGACGAAGCCACCTCTCACCTCGATATCGGACACAAAAAAGAGATCATGGACACGATAAAAGAAAAAAACGAGAAAGAGGACTTGAGCGTCCTTTCGGTCCATCACAATTTGAACCTCGCCGCCCGGTATTGTGACAAGATCTTGCTCTTGGATGAGGGCGAAAAGCACGCATTCGGTAGACCAGAAAAAGTTCTAACGAATTCTCATCTCAGAGCCGTCTACGGCATCGAGGCGGAAGTTCACGAACACCCGAAAGATGGGAGCCTCTACGTTTCGCCAGTTGACAAGCATGTTTCCTCCGAGAGTAAAGAGAAGACAGTACACGTGATCTGTGGAGGTGGTTCCGCGAACACCCTTCTCAAGGACCTGGTCGAAGAAGGATACGAAATCACCGCCGGGGTCCTCAACGTCATGGATTCGGACTTCGAGAAAGCCGATTTCTTAGACATAGAAACGGTCACTGAAGCTCCTTTCTCTTCGATAACGGAAAGATCCCACGAGAAAAACCTTCAGATGATCAAAGATGCGGATATCCTGCTCGTAACGGACTTTCCGGTAGGCGACGGAAACAGAAAGAATATAGAAGCTGTCGAAGAAGGCGTCAGAAAGTTCGATAAAGAAGTGCTCCTGATCGATCCAGAAAACATATCGGATAGAGATTATACCAGCGACGAAACGGCCTCGAGAACTTACGATGAGATCATCGATGAAGAAGGGGTTTACGCTGTAAAATCGACGAAAAAGGTGTTCAGAGCACTATTAAACTTCTCCACAGGGGGCAAAAGATAAATATCCCTACCATGTTTGGTTAAAATGCACATTAAAAATAAATGTGCAGTAAATAAAATAATTGAGGTGTAAGTAAATGAGTGAAGGCGTAGGTGTTTCTCCCCCTGTTGAAGAAGGGGAAACGTACAAGGTTAAGATAGAAGACATAGGGAAGGAAGGAGACGGAGTTGCGAAAGTAGAGAACTTTGTGGTTTTCGTCCCCGATACCGACGTCGGGGATGAAGTGGAGATAGAGATCACTAGAGTGCTACGGACTCTCGCCTTTGGCGAGGTAGCCGATAGAGACGTCGAAGTCGATGAAGAGATAGAAGAACCAGAAGAAGACGAAGAGATAGAAGAACCAGAGGACGCTCCTGAAGTTGAAGAGGTCACTGTAGACGAGATAGAATTGGAATAAAACAGCTCTTGTGAGTTCGGATCCCCTCTAATTCAAAACCTTTTTACTTTTCTCTCGTTTTTCACATCTTGTTGTGGTAGTAAAATGGAAACATATCTAGCTGTCTTCGGCCACACGGCCATAGATGTAATCCTTAATGTACCAAAATTGCCGGATCGAGATTCGTCCATAGCTGTAGAGGAAAGAGCCACCCGTTTCGGAGGTACCGCCGCGAACATAGCTAGGGCCTCCGCGGAGATAGATGTTGATGTTTCACTTTGCTCTTTCGTTGGCGGAGATTTTCCGGACGATTATCTTGACGCTTTAGTGGACTCTGGTGTGTCTACTGATGGCTTGAAAGTAAAGAAAGATCATGATACCACCACGTGTTGGATCATCAACGATCGTGAAGGGGAACAGTTAACCATAGTAGATCAAGGGGCTATGAAGGAGATGCAAGATTTTGAAATCCCGACCGAAACTATAGAAGATTGTGAAGTCCTACATATCGGTACGGGAAAGCCTTCTTATTACCGAAAGATATACGATAGATGTGATTTAGAAAAAAAATCGGTCGGTTTCGATCCTGCCCAGGAATTAGAATATATGTATGATGCTAGTACTTTTGAAAAATTTCTACGTCAGAGCGACTTTTTCTTCTGTAATCAAAAAGAGAAAGAAGTGGCGCTCAGGTACCTAGAAATCGACTCTTTTGAAACTTTATTAGATGATTTTGGATTGGATTTCATATTGGTGACCAAAGGTGGAGAAGGAAGTACGCTGCACCTTCCTGAAGAAAAGATAATCATACCCACTTATGAACCACAAAAAATCGTGGAACCTACAGGAGCGGGTGATGCCTTCAGAGCCGGTTTCTATGCCGCTCTCTCCCGGGATCTCTCCTTGGAAAGAGCCTGCAGGGCGGGTTCTGCCAGGGCTTCCTTTGCAGTAGAAAAGGCCGGCTCACAGACCGGTAGGATCGGATGGAAAGACGTGATCTTCAGGATGGAGGAACAATCAACATAATATATTAATACAAGCCAGATTATAATGGTATAAAAAGGTGACAGATTGCTCGACCAAAGAGAGTGCTTGGGAACTCTAGAGAGGATGAGCCGTAAAAAATTCGAAGGACTCTGTATAGATTTACTTGAGAATATGGGGTTCAATATTTCTAACATCAAATCCGTCTCAGGAGATTTTATTGCAGAAGGAACGATAGAGAGAGAGGATGAAGTCAAAGATTACGTCATAAAATGTACCCGCTCAGGAGAGGCGATCCCCGTCGAGACAGAGCGCGTTGAAAAGATGATCTCCGGCGGGACCGAGGGACTCTTATTGACAACAAATACCAGCGATGCCGATCTTCCCGAAGAGATGGACGTTGAGATAGCGAGTGGGGGAAAATTTTACCGTCTGCTGAAAAAATATAATCTGTTATCCGATGTTAAGAGCGAGAAACGTGAAGAGGAGGTCGAAGAAGAAGAGAACGAATTCCTCGAACAGGGGGATAGATACCTTTCCAAAGGAGATCACGAAAAAGCTCTGGACTATTATGAGGAAGCTATATCGGAAGGAGACAGTCCTTCGATAGGTTTTCTCAAAAAAGGGAAGATCTACTTCGAAAAGAACAGTCTAGAAGAGGCTATACGGGCTTTTCAGGACTCTTTAGATATGGATCCAGAGAATCTAGAGGCATGGTACTATCTGGCAGAATCTTATTCCAGAGAAGGAAAAAAGGAAGAAGCTCTGGATAACTACGATAAAGCCCTAGATCATGACGAAGACTATATCGAGGCCTGGAGGGGCAAAGGAAGAACGCTCCTCGACCTAGGTATGTATGACGAAGGGATACTCAGCTTTGAGAAGATCTTGGAACTAGAACCTAAAGATACAGAGGCCTGGAACAATAAAGGCCTCTGTCATCTAAGAAAGGGAGAATACAAAGAGGCCTTGGATTCTATCAACAGCGCCCTCTCCATAGATCCTGATTTCGAAGAGGCCCTATTGAACAAAGCTCTAGTCTTCGAAAACTTAGAAAAAATAGAACAGGCTCTAGCGGTCTCGGAAAAGCTGATCGAGAATAGACCGAAGAAAGGTGAATACCACTATATCAATGGCGCTTACTTGTACCAACTCGGAAGGTATGAGAAAGCATGGAAAAAGATCCAGCGCTGTCTTCAACTAAATCCAAATCATGACCGTGCTCAAGAACTGCAGTTTATCCTGCAGGAAAAATTAGGGAAAAAGGGCAGTGAAGGTTCAGTCGTTGAGAGTTCCCAAAGGAGTGTAACTTCTGAAGAGATCGAAGAAAAAATAGAATCCGGGGTTGAGAAGAGCGATGAAAATAAAGTTAAGATCAGACAAAAAGGTGGAGGAAAATTTGAACTAGAGATAGAAGATAAAAAAGAGGAATTGGAGGAACTGAGATCCGAGAAAGGTGAGCTGGAGACGACGCTTGAAAAGAAAGAGAAAGAGATAGATGATTTAAAGGAGATCTTAGAAAAAACGAGGAAGGAGAAAGAAAAGAAAGAGAAGAAGATAGAAGAGGAGATCAGGGGCAAAGAAGAGAAGGTCGGCGGATTGAAAGAAAGGGAGGATGATTTTAAAAAGAAATTGGAAGAGAAAAAAGATAAGATCCAAGGGTTGAAAGAAGGAAAGGCCGAATTAGAAAGCAAAGTTGCTGAGATGGAAGGTGAAAGGGCCGAGAAAGAGGAGATTAAAAAGGATATCGAAGAAAAGGAAGAGGACATAAAACACCTTGTTGGCGAGCGGGAAAATCTAAAGAACAAGGTGAGAAAAAAGGAAGAAAAGATAGACAGATTGAAGGACGAAAAAAAGGATCTAGAAAGCGACCTAAAAGATCTGAAAAAGGAACTCGAAAGTAGAAAAAAATTGGAAGAAAAGATCGAGAAAAAGGATGAGATAATCCACCACTTAAAATCCAAGTTGAAAGAAAAAAGCAAGAAATTGAAGGGGATAAAGGAAAGGAAAAAGGAATTGGAAGAGAAAGTTTACAGGCTCAAAAAAAGGAAAGGTGGTGGAAAAAAGGGAGAAAGTGAACTAGAATCTGAAACGCTGGGGGATGACAGGAGAAGGATAAAAGAAGGGTTATTGCTGTGGAGGATGGATGAGACCGACAAGGCATTGGACCTCGTTCCAAAGATGGATGATCAGACGGCTTTGAACATGATTGGATGTTCCTTCTTTGAAAAAAAAGATCAGGTTTCTGCAGAAGATATGTTCATAGATGCTCTGCCCTCCACGATAGCCGAGATGAACCTTGAAGAATTATATTACCATCTAGAGAAGTACAGGAAGGCGATAGAATCTATAGAAGAAAATGAAGAGGACGAATTTTTAGAAGATATGTTGACCATTTGGGAGAGAAGAGGGGAGACCATGCGAAGAACGGGTAAATTTTCCTCTGCCTTCAGTTGTTATCAAAATGCCCAAGAATTGGAAACCAATCCTATAATCGATTTTATCATGGCAAAGGCAAGATGCGAGGTGGAGTCTCAGGGGTGGGAAGAAGGTATAGAAACACTTGAAGAGCTCGATGGCAGCGAAAGTTGTGTAGACCTCCTAAATCTCCTAGGAGTATTTTACTATAAGAATAGAGATTATGAGAAAAGCCTAGAGCTCTTTAGAGATGCTACCGAGAAGGACGTCGCTCTGTACTATAACAATCTCGGGTGCGCTGCACATCAAATGGAGAGGTACGGAGAGGCCTTGACAGCTTTTGAGACCGCTTTGAGTTTAAAATCTGATGATGTGAATATACTCAATAATATCGGATTTTGCCAGCTCGAAAGAGACTTGGTGGAAGCCGCTCTCGATACGTTCGAAAGGGCTATAAGCATAGATAGAGAGAATCCCGTCAGTTGGTATAATAAAGGGATAGCTCAAAAAAGGTCGGGGGATGATGGATGGAAAGAATCGGTGGAGAGGGCCGTGGAGTTGGAACCGACGTATCAGGAAGCAAAACGGATGCTGGAAGAGGAGGGCTGATCGTGTTTTTTGGATGCGGTTGCCGGGATTTGAACCCGGGCTACAAGCTTGGGAAGCTTGGGTCCTAACCAGTCTAGACCACAACCGCTTTTCATGATCGACTTAGGTTATGTGATAGGGTAGAGGGGGGCCCCTGCATTTCAAGTGGAACTAGGGCAGCGAAGTATCCGAGCCAAAAGCAAATTTTATTCGATAAATTATATCAGAATTCGTGTCAGCTGAACTTTAATAAATCACTACCGGTCGATGTTATACTCCTCTTCCTTTTCGATCACCTTGTCTTCATACTCCGGGCCCAACTTCATCGCTAGTTTCTCTATTTGAGCGATATTTTTTCTAAATTTGCTCTTACTCTCCGTGTTGTAAAGGTCTTTGAATTCCTTCAAATTCCTGTATCGGAAGAACAGTATCAGCGAGAAGATAAAAAGGAGTAGTCCTCCAACTACGAGTAACCACCATTTCCAGGCTCCTATAGCTTGGTTGAGTTTGGTGAACATCCCGGGTGAATAATCGCTTAGGACGGTCCCGAAGAGCCCTATCAAGAATATGTAAGCTGCTAGGAGAAGAATGATCACCGATATCAAGACTTCGTGCTTCTTTAGAGTAGTTTTTAGACTCATATTTGAAGTGAATCCTAGGAACTCTACTTAAATTTTTTCTTCTATCTACTTTTTCACTCGTGCTCATCATGTTCGTGAGAATGAGACTCGTGGTCATGAGAATGTAGGTTGGAGAACGCTCTTTCGACCACTTCGCTCAGTGATGGATGGATATGCATACCCTTGAAGATAGGTGTCATATTCTGGTTTGGAGTGTTCATCAGGTCGATTATCTCCTGGATCAAGATGGAAGCGTGGGGTCCGACTATATGGGCTCCTAATATCCTGTATGTTGATTCTTCTACGATCACTTTGACGAAGTAATCCTCTATATCCATGGCCGATCCTTTAGCCGTGTTTTCAAAAGGGTAATAACCTATCAGGACCTCATGATTCTGTCTAGCTTCCTTTTCTTTCATACCGACCGAAGCTACCTGGGGGTGGGTGAATACGGCATGTGGTACCGCGTGATAGTCAACCTCTCTTACTCCTTCACCGAACGCGTTCTCATAGACCACTTCTGCTTCATAGTTTGCGACGTGCTTGAACATATGCTCTCCTGTCGCGTCACCCAAAGCCCAGATATCGGATTTCGTGGTCTCCAGGGACCCGTTAACTTTGATCCATCCTTTTTCGTCCGTTTTGATCCCGCTCTTATGAGGTTCTAGGATGTCCGCATTCGATCTTCTCCCAGCCGCTAAAAGGATCTCTGAAGCTTTGACTTTTCTCTTTTCTCCATCCGCGTTTTCCGCTATCACTGCCTTTTTGTTTCCTTTTTTACCTACCTTTTCCACCTCGAATCCAGTATGTATATCCATATATTTTGACAACTTCTTCTGGAGTACATTCGATACGTTCTCCTCTTCAGAGGGAACAAATTGTGGATTTCTACCGACTATCGTAACATCTGATCCCATCATCGAAAGGAAGTAGCCATATTCTGCGGCGATATATCCACCTCCGATCACTATCACGCTCTCCGGAAGTTCCTCTAAATCTAGAAGGGTTTCACTCGTCAGATAACCCACTTTTTCGAGATTATCTATCGCAGGTTTTGAGATCCTGGATCCTATACCCAAGATTATCTTGTCACCCTTGATCGTTTTCTTTCCGACCTTTAATGTATAGTCATCGATGAACTTTGCGTTTTCATGATAAAAATCTAGGTCGTCACTCTTCTCTAAATTTTTTCTGATCTGTTCACTCTCCGGCCTGACATGCTCTCTCATCCTGTCCATGATCTGTTTAAAGTCTATCGAGTTTATCTCGGCATCTATCCCGAAGCGGTCCGCTTCATTTATGTGGTTTACAACTTCTGCAGGATAGAGCAGCATCTTCGAAGGAATACATCCTCTGGTAAGGCAGATCCCCCCAGCTGCTTTATTTTCTATCACGGCTACATCTAGATCAGGTTTGTCACGTAGTGCTTGAGTCACGATACTCATAGCAGAGCCAGTGCCTATCGAAATCAGGTCATATTCATCCATTCTTTCACTCCCAACTAAAGGGGTCTAAGGTCTCTATATTAGTAAATTTTTTCCCTCATCCCTCAAAAAAAGAAAAAATAAAGATAAAAATTTTTAAGGAATGACTCGATACTGATTATATGAAAGAAACTGCTCTTTACTCGAAACATACTGATGCAGGAGCTAGGATGACAAATTTTGGAGGCTGGGAGATGCCTCTTAAATTTACCAGTATAAACGAAGAACATGAATCTGTAAGAGAGGCCGCCGGGATCTTCGATGTATCGCATATGGGGGAGATATATCTCGAAGGAGACGGCGCGATCGAATTCATTAGCGAACACTGCACCATGGACATCGTAGACTCCGAAGTCAACCAACTAAAATATGCTCACATGTTGAACGAAGATGGAGGGATCTTGGACGATACTATAGTAACTAAACTTTCTGAAGATTCCTGTTATATCGTTCCTAATGCGGGAAACAACGAGGAGATCTATAACTGGTTCGCAGAGAAAGGTGGAGAGGACTATATCACGGATCTGACTGAAGAGACCGTTATGCTTGCTCTTCAAGGTCCAGATGCTGAAAAGCTGCTTCAGGAACTGGCGGACGAAGACGTTTCAGAGATCGGATTTTTCCAGGCTAAACAGATACCTATAAACGATGAGATCATGGACGAATTCGATTCAGACTGGCCCATGTCCGACACTCCGATAGTACAGAGAAGCGGTTATACGGGAGAAGACGGCTTCGAGATCGCACTGCCGAACGATGCCGGCGTCGAGTTGTGGGAACAGCTCCAGGAACTCGAAGATTCGCCTACTAGATGCGGCCTGGGAGCTAGAGATACTTTGAGGATAGAATTCGGATTCCTTCTCTCCGGCCAGGACTTCGATGAATCTAGAACCACTCTCGAAACGGGATGGGCTGAAGACGCGATCGAATGGGATCACGAGTTCATAGGAAAGGAAAAACTAGAAGAGAAGAAGGATGAAGATCTTCAGCTCTTGAAAGGTTTGATGATGAAGGAAAAGGGAATCCCGAGGCACGGTTATGATATCTTCGATGGAGACGAAAAGATAGGTGAAGTTACCAGTGGAACCAGATCTCCGACCTTGAAGGAGGGGATAGCCCTCGGCTATCTCGATCCCGGTTATCAGGAAGAGGGAACTGAGGTTCAGGTAGAGATAAGAGACGATAAAAGAGAGGCCGAAGTCACGAACCCTCCGTTCATCTAGAAGATTAGAGGTTCCACTCGAAACAAAGGGGCCCCTCCCCTACTAAGGAGGTAAAAAGATGAAAAAACTAAAAGGATTAGATGTATTTGAGCAAGTTTTAAAAACGCCTGGAGTTTCCGGTTACGAGGACCCGATAAGGGATAAGATAAGAGGCTTGATCGCTGATTATGTGGAGATCGAAGATTTAGATGATCTTAGAGAAGATAACATAGGGAATCTGATCTATGAAAGAAAAACGGGGAAACCGGAAGTCGCGCTTGTTGCCCATATGGACGAGATCGGACTAGTGGTATCCAATATAGAAGACAACGGTTATCTGAGGATAAAGAAGATCGGAGGTGTTCCCGACCCTCTGCTTCCCGGAAGACAGGTGACCATCCATACAGATAAAGGTCCGATCAACGGGGTGATAGGTCATAGACCCCCTCATCTGAGGACGGGTGAAGGCGATGACGATGAAGTGACTCCCTGGACAAAGACTCACGTCGATGTAGGAGCAGATTCAAAAGAAGAGGTAGAAGAGTTGGGTATCGACGTTCCAGATCCGATAACTTTTGACAAGGAGCTGAGAAGGCTCAAAGGTGAAATAATCTCAGGGAGAGGTTTAGACAACAGGATCGGTTCTTACGCCCTGTTAGAGGTCTTGAAGCATCTCAAGGATGAGAAACTAGATGTCGATCCATCCATGATCTGGAGCGTTCAGGAAGAGATAGGACTGAGAGGAGCGAAAGTGGTAGCCAACACGAGAGACCCGGAGTACGTAATCGCTCTTGACACTTACACGACCACAGATATGCCGGGGATAGAGGAATTCTACAAGCCGATAAAGTTCGGCGAAGGACCAGTTCTCAGGATGGTAGATACTAGAGCGATATCTTCACCAAAGATGGTAGAGCATTTCAAAGAGGTGGCTGAAGAGAAAGGGATACCGTACCAGTACGGAGTGACTGGAGGTACTACCGACGGCATGGCTCTTCAAGAGTCCGGATGTTTGGCCGTCTCGATAGGCGTCCCTGTCAAGTATTCTCATTCTACGGTGGAGTGTGGAGATTGGAAGGACGTTTTGAAACTGATAGAGTTGATCACCGAGGGAGTCAAAGAACTGTCCTGAACTCTTTAGATCTGCAGTATCTCTCTTCATAACTCTAATTTTCTTCCGATACTAAGATCAGTTTCATCGATATCGATCTTATCGGCGGGGACCTCGAGAACGTATCTTGCAGGTTTATCTGGGGAGATCTGTCCACTGAATGGCGAAATATTTTTTTTAACGTCCACTATCCTTTTTTCACTATCTAAAAATATGGCATGAAAAGAGAAAAAGACGAAGTGAGAATGTATCTTTATCTTAGCGCTCTCATTTCTGAAAGGGATCAGTAGTCCATAGTCTACATTTTTTTTGAACATCAGACCTAGGGTTTTCGTTAGGATACCTTCCGCTCTCTTTATGCTTAGATGTTCTAGAGTCTTTTTAGCCATGGTTTAGCCATACCCGTGTATCGGCATGGAAATATGACCAAGTTTAAAATTCTGTTGAACCCGTGAACTGGAAATCAGGTATCTTCAGTGCTGGAGCGGCGAAATAGGCTGGAAGATAGCCCATGGCGAAGAGTTCTCTTTCTTTTCCTATCCCCTCGATATTATCGAAAGCGTCGATCAGGTTCTGCGTAAACCTGAGATTTTTCAGAGGATGTTTTATCTCGCCGTCCTCGATAAGCCAGGTACCGTCCCTTGTAAGGCCAGTCAATATACCTTTGACCGGATGCACCGGCCTGCAGTAGTTGAATCGAGTTACCAGGATACCTTTTTCTGTTTCCTCTATCATCTCTTGTTGTGATTGCTCTCCGGTATCCATCAAAAGGTTCAACGCCATCGGGCTCATCGGACTCGGCATTGGAAGAGCGTGACCGGTCGACTCTTTATCCTCTTCATCTCTTCCCGCGGTGTAGGAGTCGTAAACAACTTCGTTTGCCACTCCGTCCTTTATTATGTCCACTCTCTGTTTGGGCACGCCCTCGTAATCGAAGGGATAACCGATCATATCTTGATCTAAAGCATCGTCATAGATATTCACCCTTTCGTCCATGATCTGTTCACCGAATTTACCTTTCATGAAGCTTCTCTCTTCCTGGACCTTCCTCGCGCTGAACCCCATCATGTCCATATATTGTAAGATGCTCTTGACAGCTAACGGTTCAAGTACCACGTCATACTCGCCGGGATCGATCTTTTTAGGATCCAGATTGTTCAGACCCTTTTCTACCGCGGTCCTTCCTACCTCTAAGTGGTCTATATCTTCCACATTTGCAGAACACTTTTCACCCCATCCAAATCCCTGATCATTTTCCCAATCGGCTATGGCCGTGGTGGTCAGTTTCGAGGAAGTCAATCTAGAGAAATTTTCGACGCCGTTCGAGTTGGCTAAATATAGGTTCTGGGCTTCCGTTTTGAAGGCGCCATAGACTCTGTCGATTCCTTCGTCCTTCGCCATATCGATGATCTCTTTTACCTTCTCCGCCCTTTCATCAGGCGAAAAGGTTTTTGTTTTTTCCACGAAATTATCATGGCTTCTTCTTCCCTCTTTGGGCTCCGGTAGACCTTTAAAATCTGCATCCTCTCTCTGATGTTTGGCGATTGTCTCCGCTCTTGAGAGACATTCCTTTATAGCTTCACTTTCAAGGGAATTGGTTGTGGCGGAACCTATCTTCTTTCCAAAGACGGCTCTTATCGAGATATTGACGTCCTTTTGCCCGATGTTCTGATGGATGCGGGAGTTAGCGTATCTCGTCAGGGCGGTATCATTTTTTGATATCCTTATCTCGACTTCGTCCGCTTCGGCATCATCTAAAATTTGATCTGTAGCCCGCTCAAAATCTTCTCTAGTTCCTACCATTCTCCCACCCCCACTCTGATATCGCTGAATCGAGAGGGTGCACAGCCGTGTCCGACCTGCATAGTTTGGGGAGGTTCTCCCTTTCCGCAGTTCGGTACACCGTGCAATCTCCAGTCTTCTTCTCCGGCGATAGCGTCACATCTCTTCCAAAATTCATAAGTTATCCCGGTATAGGTCGGATTCTTGATGAGTTCCGTGATCTCTCCGTCCTCTACAAGGTATCCCGCCTCAGTTCCGAACTGGAAGTTCAGCCTCTTGTCGTCTATGCTCCAGCTCTTTATACCGTCGAATATTATCCCTCTATCGGTTTCTTCTACGATCTCGTCCTTGGTCCAGTCACCCGGCTCCAGGTTGATATTCGTCATCCTCACGATGGGTAGATTTTCCCAGCCGTCAGCCCTCATATTACCGCTGACATCGACGCCGACTTCCGCCGCTCCCTCTCGGGAGGCCTGGTAGCCGACGAAAAGACCGTCTTTTACCAGATCTATTTTTTTTGCTCTAGCTCCCTCGTCATCATATCCAAAAGTTCCCAACCCGCCTTGTGCCGTGGCGTCAGAGACTATATTGACGTTTTCCGCTCCGTATCTGAAATCTTCCAGCTTGTCCGGGGTCAGGAAGCTGGTCCCAGCGTAGCTCGCCTCGGTTCCGAGGGCACGGTCTAGTTCGGTTGGATGACCGGCACTCTCATGGACCTGGAGAGCCAATTGATTGGTGTTCAGTATGATATCCATCTCTCCTTCCGGGCACTGTTCCGCATCTAGAAGATCTACTCCTTCCTGCGCAGTTTCTTCCGCATTCCCCAGAAGATCTAAAGATTCAAAAAATTCGTAGCCGCTGGAATGAAAATCCCCTCCGAACGCATTGGGATAGCTTCTTTTTTGAGTGTCTTCGCCGTCTGAAACGTTCACGTTCAGTCCTCCACCCGTTTTTACGAGTTCCTGTTCGATCATCGCACCTTCTGTACTCGCGAAGATCTTATCCGTTTTCCAGGCGTTGAAATTGCATTTTCTTACCTTGATCTTATCGTCTATATCTAAGCGATCGTCTACCTCCATCAACAGATCCAATTTTTCCTCGAGTTCGACCTTGAAAGGATCCTTCTCATACGGCGTTGTATAAGTATCTTCAAAGACCTCTATATCCTTTATATCTATCTTCCCCGAAGCTTTGGAAGAAGCCCTTGCGATCTTCTTAGCTCTCTTGATCGTCTCTTCGATACCCTTCTCGCTGAGATCTGCCGAGGATGCAAATCCCCATCCTCCATCTATCACTCTGATCCCGTAGCCCCTGCTTTCGCTGCTCTTGATAGCTTCGACCGCGCCATTTTTGACGTTGATCACTTCTGTCTCTATTTCAGATAGTCGAATGTCACCGTATCTCACATCTTCCCTCTCTAACTTTTCTATCCCAAAATCGACAAGGTCCCGCATGCTTGCACCGTGATACAAACAACCTCCCGATATAAATAAGTTATCAAGAAAATCCACTAAAAACGCAAAAGAAAAATTTATAACCTCAAGCCTTAATCCCGACCCGATAAGATGCCATATCCCGGTGAGGAGTACTTCACCCTCGACGACTTCGATCTGAGGGGCAAGACGGTATTATTGAGAGTAGATATCAATTCACCACTCGATCCAGAATCCGGAAGGATCCTTGACGATCATCGTATCAAAAGCCACATAGATACTATCCGGGACCTCGGCGATACTAGATTGATAATAGTGGCCCACCAGAGCCGACCGGGTAAGAACGACTACACTTCTCTTGAACCTCACGCTGAAAGACTCTCTCAACTCCTGAGAAAAGAAGTAGAATATGTGGATGGGCTCTTTGAAAAGCACGCTTTAAAGAAGATCAGGGAGATGAGAAGAGGAGATATTCTTTTACTCGAGAACGCTAGATTCTTTGCCGAAGAGACTTATCTTAAAGGTGAAAGTGATTGGGAGAAACACGAGAACACACATATCGTAAAAAAATTGAGCCAGGAGATCGACTTTTTTGTTCACGACGCGTTCGCTGCGGCTCACAGGGCACAGCCAACATTAGTGGGCTTTTCTAGCGTTGTTCCCTGCATGGCCGGTAGGGTCATGGAGAGTGAATTGAAGAACATGGGAAAAGCGTTCACGATGGACCGCTCACCAAAACTTGCTTTCCTAGGGGGTATGAAGGCCGACGATTCTATAGAGGTCGCCGAGCACATGCTTTCAGGCGGGAAGATAGACAAGATACTCACCGGGGGTGTTACCGCGAACATCTTTCTGATGGCCTCAGGACATGACCTAGGAGAGGGCAATAGGGAGTTCTTGGAAGATGAACTTCCAGGATACGAAAAGATCGTAGAGGATGCTGAAGAACTACTTGAGAAGTGGCCGGACAGGATAAAGTTACCCAAAGATGTTGTTCTGAACGAGGAAGGAGAAAGGAACGGAATACCTTTAGACGCGCTGCCTTCCGACCATCCGATATTCGATATCGGTCTAGATACGATAATGGAGTATAGAAAGGAGATAGAAGATGCCTCGTTGGTGGTCTTGAACGGACCGGCGGGAGCTTTCGAGATAGATGATTTTTCTATAGGGACTACCGAAATATTTAAAGCTATAGCTCATTCAAACGCTTATTCTATCATCGGCGGGGGGCACAGTACCGCCGTTTTAGAGAACCTTGACCTGGAAGATGAGATCGATCACATCTCGACCGGCGGCGGTTCATGTATCAACTTTCTTGCGGGGAAGAAATTGTCTGGTGTGAAGGCCCTGAACCGTTCATATCGCGAATTCAAGAAAGAAAGTATTTGATCTTCGTTTGTTATCCTACGGGTCTCATTTTCCGGAGATGGTCACGTCGTTCAAACGGACGGTCGGCGTTTCTATGATGAGTCTTCTGCTCCCTATCTGCAAGAAGCACTTTTTTCGGTCGTCGGCCAACTCGATCGATTTCAAAATTTCCGGCAAGTTCCCAGAGATCATGAGACCGTCGATCCTGCCTTTTCTTTCTCCATCTTCGACCCGCCAAACCGGATTCGTTACTACGCTGAAATCGCCGCTGACCGGGTTTGCGGTGTGAGCTCCCAGAACGTTGTCCACGTAGATACCTTTATCCGGCATCAGATCATCACGATCCTTTCCTTCGCCTTCCAATACGATGTTCCTGTGGGTAGTCTCAGGAAGTGATTTAAACCCGCTTCTCACGCCGTTCCCTGTACTTTCTTTTTCGTCCTTAGCGCTTTCTTTTAGATCATAGATGAAATTTTTGAGGATACCGTCCGAGATGATAGGTGTATCTTTACTTATCACGCCTTCGTCGTCGAAAGCCCCGCTGCCGACGCCCCAGTCTACGGTGGGATCGTCCTTCATAAGGAGGTCTTCCGAAGCCACTTTTTCTCCTATCTTTCCTTGATACACGGATTTTCCTTTTCTCACATTTTCTCCGTTTATAGCTGGGATCAATCCAAAACCGATCAGTTGAGTTATCGCATACGGGCTTATCACCACCGGATGATCGCCGCTCAACCTTTCAGAACTGGATCGGATAGAGTCCACTTTGTTCGCTGCCTTACCACCTATCTCTTCAAAGTCAAGGTCCAACTTGCAATCGACCCCTATCTCGGTCGCCTGAAGCGATGTCTCCTCTTGAGGGATGGAGACCGTAACAGAGCCAAAGATTGAAGATCCTTTCTCTTTCAAGAACAAGCCCTCTGTATTTCCGATTACTCTGGTCCCCATGGATACGTTTAATCCCCCTCTAGTCGGGGTTATATCGTCAGCCACTGAAGAGCTCCCGTCTATCATCTTTTGAGTCAATTCCGCACCCTCAGAGTCCTCTATCACGTCTCTTACTTTTTCATCGTAAACTTCGACCCCAGGTGTATCCTTTTCTGAAGGAAGTTCTAGGTCTAATCTTTCCGAGAAATCAGAAAGCTCGATCGCGTGTTTTACTCCTTTCTCTTCTTTTCCAGGTACGCAGTATCCAAAGCCGATCTTATCGTCTTTTATGACCCGTATACCCAGACCTATATCATCGTAACCCGAACTCTCGCTCAGTTCTCCTTTCTTGATACTGTGTCCGATCGCTTTTTCTTTGAGGGCGTAAACATCGCCCTTTAGACCTCTTTTATCTATCTCTTCTATCGCCGTCTTTACACTTTCGACTATCTGGTCGCTCATTCTCTACCACCAACCGTTACGTCGGAGATCAACATGTGTGGTCCTCCATGACTGACCGATGCCGTCTGCCCTTTACCGCAATGTCCTATACCGGCTTCGAAATCATCAGATATCCCGGTGATATTCTGAAGCGTTTCCAACGTAAAACCGTTGAAGCTCACATCTCTAAGAGGTTTGACGATCTCGCCGTCCTCTATGAGATAACCTTCCTGGGCATTGAACTGGAAGGTGCCTTCAGCCGTGCTGACCTGCCCCCCACTGGAGGATTTAGCATATATCCCTTTATCTACTTTTTCGATCAACTCTTCAAATTTCAGGTCACCCGGTTCGATTATCGTGTTGCTCATCCTCACCAACGGTTTAACCCTGAAGTCTTCAGCTCTAGCGCCGCCGTTGGGCTCCATGTCGAGTTTCCAGGCGCTCTCCCTGTCCAGGATGAAGTCGTTGAGTACCCCGTCTTTCACCAGTACCCTGTTTTTGGCTTTTGTACCTTCGTCATCGTAGGGGAACTGGCCGTATCCTTTGAAGGTCGGATCATCTTTTATATTGACTCCATCAGCCGCGACCTTCTCACCCAGCTTGCCTTTCAGGCAGCTGTTGCCGCTGGATAACAGATCTCCTTCAGCAGCGTGGCCGAAGGCTTCGTGTACGAAAACACCCGCAAGAGATGGATCCATTATCAGAGGAAGAGATCCGCTTGGAGGTGTATCGGCTTCAAGAAGTTTCTTCAACCTTTCTGTAACTACATCGACTTTCTCATAAGCCTTCTCCGTCAGTTCGTAACCTCCCGTTCCTCCTGCCCCTTCCGTAGCTCTCTGGATCGTGTCGCTCTCTCCGGTTATTATCAGATAAGTTATCACCCTTGGGATCTCCATCATCACCTGGGTACCTTCACTCGTGGTTATCTCCTTTTCGACCACGGTTTCTCCGTACCTCACTTCGGTGGAACTCACAAAATCTCTGTTTATCTTATCTTCCAGGTCTCTCACCAAGGAGATCTTTTCTTCCGTATCCACATCCAAGGGATTTTCGTCCATCGGCATCTTAACATCATCTTTTTGTATCTCCGTTTCTGCGAGACCTGTCTCTTCATTTTTGAACTCGTCACTGCTCTTAGCCATCGAAAGGGCTCGCTCAGACGCCTCTTTTATGTCATCAAGGTTTGATGTTCCTACACATCCCCATCCATTCTTGTAAAGAACTCTGACAATAGCTCCTTCCTCACCACCCTGGCTTATCTTGTCTATCTCGCCGTCCTTCAGAGTTACTGACATCCTGTCCCATTCTTCTTTTCTGATATCACAATATTCCGCGCCCTTATCCAATAAGTCTTCCATAAGACGGTTTGGATCAATCATGTTCCATCATCTAATACGGAAAAACTTAGTCGGATAAATATTTTCGGAAAATATGCAGGATGGTGGAAAAATATTATTACTACAACCACTTCCGAAATGCTGTGAGAAGATGGAATACTTACATGTAGCAGGCACGGACCTGAAAGCCTCCCGGATCGGCCTAGGGACCTGGGCTATCGGAGGCTGGATGTGGGGCGGAACGGACGAGAAACGATCCATAAAAACGATCCAACAGGCTCTAGATAAAGACATAAATCTGATAGATACGGCACCCGCATACGGTTTTGGAAGATCGGAAGAAATCGTCGGAAAGGCGATCGAAGAAGCTGACGTGGACAGAGATGATGTCATCCTATCGACCAAAGTGGGATTGGAATGGGAAGGAGAACAGGTATTCAGGAATACTTCTAGAGAACGTATATTCAAGGAAGTGGAAGATTCGCTGGAAAGATTGGGTACTGACTATATAGACATATATCTAGTCCACTGGCCCGATCCAGAGACTCCTATAGAGGAGACCGCAAAAGCAATGAAAGACCTATATGAAGAGGGAAAGATAAAAGCGATCGGAGTGAGTAATTTTTCTACGGAACAGATGGATGAATTTAGGAAGTACGCGCCACTTCACGCCTGCCAGCCCCCGTTCAACCTCCTCGAGAGGGAGATAGAGAAGGACGTCCTCCCCTACTGTTTAGAGAAGGACATACATCTCTTGACCTACGGCGCGCTCTGCAGAGGTTTGTTGACTGGAAAGATGGAAAGGGAAACGGAATTTGAAGGGGACGATATGAGGAAGGCGCAGGATCCCAAATTCCAAGAACCCCTCTATTCGGACTATTTAGATGCCGTAGATAGATTGGATGATTACGTATCCGACAAGTACGACAGGAGCGTTATACATCTGTCTGTAAGATGGGTATTGGACATGGGAGCCCATACGGCGTTATGGGGCGCTAGAAGACCCGACCAGCTGGAACCAGTAAAAGGAGTCACGGGATGGTCCCTGACTGACGAAGAATTGAATGAAGTCGTCGAGATCATCGAAGACAGTGTCGAAAACCCAGTGGGACCTGAGTTCATGGCGCCTCCTTCTAGAGACGAGGTAGATCTGTGAAGTAGTCAGCCAAAAAAGCTAAATGGGAATACCTAAACTATCGATTACACCCCTTGGGGGTATAGGGTAACACGGCATCCTACCGGGCTCCAGTTACGTGGGATGAACACCTATCGGGTTTACTGACCAGTTATGGGATGATGACTAACTGGAGCGGTGACCCGTAATTCGATGACACGTGAGGTCGCCCCTCACGTGGAGGAAACCCGCTGATCGGGGTTCAAATCCCCGTGCCCCCATCTTCTTCGAAGATGTGGTCACTGCGCGGAAGCTCTGCTTCCGCTGGACCACTCGAAAAGCATAGCTTTTCTGCGGGTATCGAGTGTTTTCGATTAGAACCTTCACGCCTCATTCCCACTATTGGTTCATATCATTTTCCTAGGCGACTATTAAAAAAGCTCTCAGTCTACAAGCTATCCAAAGCAGATCGAGAGATAAATAAAAGAAAAAAGAGGTTTTACTCAAAATCGACGAGCGGTTTTATTATACCGTCTTCCTTTGTCTTCATCAGTCTGAACGCTTCCTCGATCTCGTCGAATTTGAATTCATGGGTGGTCATATGTGTGGGATTAACTTTCCCTTTATCGAGGAGTCTCAGCAGTCTATTCAATCTAACTCGTCCACCCGGGCACAGCTTGTTATTGATGGTGATTTCTGACATACCGACGCCCCACTCTGCCCTGGGTATCTCCATAAATTCGCCTTCTCCGTGATATCCGATGTTTGAGACGGTTCCTCCTGCTTTGGTCACTTCGATACATTGTTTGAAGGTCTCGTTCATCCCGAGAGCTTCTATGGCCGAATCGACCCCTTTTTCATTCGTGAGTTCCATTATCTTTTCCACGGGCTCATGCTTTGAGAAATCTACTATCTCGTCCGCCCCGTATTTTTTCGCAAGCTCTTGTCTCTTTTCAACTGCCTCCACGGCGATGATCGTCCCAGCTCCCTGGAGCACAGAACCCTTTGTTGCCATCATACCGACTGGTCCCTGTGCGAAGACCGCTACAGTTCCTCCGATCGGTATGTTAGCTATCTCAGCTCCTGCAAAACCGGTAGACATCATATCTGCTATATACACGGCTTTTTCGTCCTTGACTCCTTTAGGGATGTGAGCCATATTGGCGTCGGCTTCGTTCACGTGGAAATAATCTGCGAAAACACCGTCCTTCACATTCGCGAACTTCCACCCTCCTAAAGGTTCGTTACTCTGGGATGAGTGCCCTCTTTGAGCAGCATCGGATCCCCATTCAGGGGTTATCGCTCCCACGGCAACCCTATCACCGGGTTTAAACATCTCTACTTCTTCACCGACTTCATCTACACGTCCGACCGCTTCGTGACCAAGTGTCAGGTTCTCCCTTTCTCCGATGGCACCTTTCACCGTATGTACATCAGAAGTACATACCAACCCCTTGGTCGGTTTCACGATAGCGTCGTTCGGACCCGCAGTCGGTTTTTCTTTCTCGACTAAATCGACTTCACCTACTTCCTTCATTACGAATGCTTTCATGATCAACCCTCGAGAATATAACCTCGTAAAAGACTAAATAATTTTGCCTCGGGTTTTTATCTAGATCTCTTCTTGTTGACAGTTCCTTCAGAGAAACAGTTAATTTCTTAAATAAATTGTAAAAGTTTTGTAGCGGTTTTGTAAAAAACATTAATGTGGTTAGATAGGGGTGTTATACTATAGGGTGATAATATGAGTTCGCAAATGGAACAGATTTTGAGCAAGAGAGTGGGTAATCTTGCTCCGACCGTGATCCAGATAGAAAAAAAGAAGTTAGGTTTGACCGGTGAGGAGATCCCTGAAGATATAAAAGAAGATTTTATCCAGGGGGTCATCTGTGTTTGTCAGAATGAAGTTCAGATCGATGTTGATCGAAATCTAAAAGAGGAACTTGAAAGTTCTGTAGATTGAAATCGACTTTCCACCTTTCCGGTCTTTCCTATAAGATATAAGAGGGGTTATAGGATGGGTGAAGAAAGAAAAGAAATCTCGATCGAGAGCTGTAAGTCACTAGAAGGTCCGAATGTTCATGCACTTTTTCCAGTAATCGAAGCTGAGCTAGACCTGGGTGATCATGTCGATCACGCCTCAGATGAGCAAATCGCTGAGAATCTGGTAGAACTGTATCCGGAGATAAAAACACATCGATGCTCGGGTTCAGAGGAGGGCTATTTCGTGAAAAGGCTTAATAGAGGCACGTATCCAGCTCACATAATAGAGCATCTCGCTTTAGCTATGCAGAATATGGCCGGATCATCAGTATCATTTGGAAAGGCTCGACGAGCAGAGGGAAGTAAGTACAACGTGGTCTTTGAATATAAGATAAAAGAGGCCGCCGTAAAGGCGCTGGATCTGGCCGTAGAAACGATGAATGGGCTCTTCGATGAAACACTAGAGACAGCTAAAATAAAAGAGGAAATAGAGAGTGTGAAGGATCTCGTCTACAGAAAAAGACTAGGCCCGAGCACCAAGGAGATAATCCATCAGACCAAGAAAAAAGATATACCCTATGATGACGTAGATTCCGATTACAGTTTTTTCAAACTGGGCTGGGGCGTCAATCAGAAGAAGATCTGGGGGCCGGTCACTTCCGAAACGGACCTGATCGGAGCCGATGTGGCCAAGAACAAGCTCCTGGCTAAAAAAACACTATACGAGGGAGGTTTTCCCGTACCCAGAGGAGAAGTCGCGGGATCGGAGGACGAAGCAGTAGAGATTGCGGGAGATCTAAGGTACCCGGTCGCGTTAAAACCGGTGAGAGGCCATCATGGAAAAGGTGTGATCGGGGATCTGAGGAGCGAGGAAGAACTCAGGGTGGCATATTCTATCTCTGACAAGTACTCCGATCGGGTCTTGGTCGAACAGTTCGTAGAGGGAGATGATTACCGTTTCCTCGTGGTGAACCATGAAGTGGTAGCTGTAGCCAAAAGGGTCCCTCCACATGTCGTAGGTGATGGAAAATCTACTATCGAGGAACTCGTAGATGAGATCAACCAGGATCCAAAGAGAGGAGAAGGTCATCGATGCGTGCTGACCAAGATCGAAATCGGTAAAGAAGAAGAACGCTTCCTGAACAGGCGGGGTTATACCCCTCAAAGCGTGCCTGAAAAGGACGAAAAGGTCTTCCTCCGGATCGGTGGGAAC
>JAGXLI010000105.1 GCA_018334755.1 Thermoplasmatota archaeon | reverse complement strand
TATCTACCGCGAGAATAATCCATGACAGAAGAGATAGACGAACAGATCGAGGAAATAGAAGAGGAGATAAGAGAGACTCCTTACAACAAGGCGACGGAGCAGCATATAGGCCGTCTTAAAGCAAAATTGGCAAAACTGAAAGAAAAAAAGGAAAAGGTCGGAGAGGGTAAATCGGAAGGCGGGGGCGGCTACGACATCAAAAAAGAAGGGGACGCGACCGTCGGCCTGGTCGGGCTGCCCAGCGTCGGGAAGAGCACTCTCCTCAACAAGCTCACCAACGCCGAGAGTGAAGTCGCAGGATATCATTTCACCACGTTAGAGGTCATACCGGGTATCATGGAATACAACGGAGCTAAGATCCAGCTTCTCGATCTACCCGGGCTAGTCGAGGGAGCATCAGAAGGTAAAGGAAGAGGGAGAGAGATCCTATCTGTGGTGAGAAACGTCGATCTGGTCATAATTTTAGGGGACGTTTACAGAAGGGATATATCGAAGATCAAGACGGAGTTGGAGGGTCACGGTATAAGGTTGAACCAGAGTCCTCCGGAGATAAGGATAAACGAGAAGGACAGCGGCGGCTTGAAGATCAACAGCACAGTTGAGCAGGACAGTTTAGAAAAGGAAACGGCCAAAGATATCCTGCGAGAGTTTGGTTACATCAACGCCAACGTGATCCTGAGAGAGGAAGTTGATCCGGAAAAAATTATCGACTTCCTAAGCAGGAACAGGGTTTACCTTCCTTCCTTTCCCATAATAAACAAGATCGATCTGATCGATGATGAAGAGAAAGGTAAGATAGTGAAAAAATTGGAAGATATGGACCCACTGTTTATCTCGGCGGTAGAAGGAAAAGGTATCGAAAAGGTCAAAGAGAGGATATTCGACGAGCTGAACTTCATCCGCATCTTCCTCAGGCCACAGGGAGAGAAAGCCGATGACGAGCCCATGATACTGCAGAAAGGTGCAAAAGTTAGGGACGTCTGTAAGAATCTTCACAGCGATTTTCTTGACAAGTTCAGATACGCTAGGGTCTGGGGGCCCAGCGCGGAATTCCCGAAGCAGAGAGTGGGTTTAGACCACAAATTGTTGGAGGACGATACCGTAAGGATAATAACGGGTTAATCCGGATAGATTTAAATCAAACCTCTCAGGTGGTGAATAGATATGAAGGAGATAATCTCTAAGGCGATGAGTTCTGGGTTAGATTTCTCCCAAAAGGGGGTTCTGAAATCCTTCCTATACAGGATGGATATAGATGAGGAGACCTACGATAGAGTCTATGTTAACTTGAAAAATAACGCCCTGAAAGAAAAGGTGGCAAAAGCACCGTTCGAGGACAGGATAGTCCTGCTGCCTCAGTGTTTGAGGGACCCAGAAGATTGTGAGGCAGAGCTTGGAGAACATGGCTACGAATGTAATCACTGCGGTAGGTGTGAGATCGACAAGATAAAATCTAAAGCCGATGAGCTCGGTTATAGGGGTTGCTACGTAACACCTGGCGGGAGCATGGCGAAGAACCTTTTAAAAGAAAAGGAGCCTGGAGCCGTGATAGCGGTCGCATGCCATCCCGAGCTGGTAGAGGGGATCGAGGCGAGCCACGTTTTCAATATACCTGTCCATGCAGTACCTTTACTCAAAGCTGGATGCGTGAACACCGAGGTCGATCTAGATGAAGTAAAAGATGCGCTCCAGATGAGAACTGGATAGGCCTGATAAGATGGATTATGCTCTCCCAATTTTAGGAGTTTCAGGAAGATCCGAGACCGGAAAGACCGGACTGGTCTGTGAGTTGATAGAGGGGTTATCCGATAGAGGATATGAAGCGGCCACTATAAAACACTCAGCAGGTGATTTCAGTCTTGATCGAGAAGGTAAGGACACCTGGCGGCATTCTGAAGCCGGGGCCGGATTGGTCGTATTTTCGACTGCTGAAGAGACAGATTTTCTCTTTCAAGAGCCTTTAGATTTAGAGGAAACTGTATCAGACATAAAGAAGATGGGCGATTTCGACATCGTTCTGATAGAGGGTATGAAAGAGAAAGATATACCAAAGATAGACTTAGACGAGAGAGGAGCGGACGAACAGGACCTAGAAGAGATATTAGAGCGGTTAGAGCGTAAGATAAGTATCAGTAAGATACTTGACGAGCTCCCCGGGATTAACTGCAAAAAATGCGGCTACGAAAGCTGTGAAGAGATGGCCGTGGCCATCTTTGAGGAAGACGAGACATTGGATTCCTGCGTATCTTCATTAAAGGAGGGAAAGAGGAAAATAGATGTTTCCGTGGACGGGGAAGATATAGTCCTCGGAAAATTCCCTAAGACTTTGATCACAAGCACGATCAAAGGTATGATGAGCTCCTTGAAAGGCGTTGGAGATATGGAAGACATAGAAGAGATCGAGATCAACATCTCAGAGGTAAGTGAAGATGAAGATTTTAGGAGCGAGGATTGAAGAACCCGAAAGCGCGAAAGAAATCTTTAAAGAAGTGGAAAACTATAGAGAGGAGAAAGATACATTTATCCAGCTTTTTGACGTTGAAAAGGTAGTGGGTAGAGAACATCTTCTCTGGGCTCTTCAGAAGGCGGAAGAATGCTTTGAGAATGGCGAGAATAGAGCCGACTCTCTTGAGATGGAAACTCTTCTCTGGTCTTCCGCCGAATGGCAGATAAAAGACGCGCTAGATAAGATGGGGATAGAAGATGGGGCGAAAAAGGCGGTCGTGATGATAGATGGAGACGAAGAAAAATTTTTAGAATACATGGGATGGAATAGAGATGACGATTTATTGGAGGCCAGCGAGGATAAACTGAAAAATTTCGGCGTTGAAGAGAAATTGATCTCTACGACAGAAAAGCCTTATGACCTTGTCTTCGAAAAGATGGCGACTTCTATCTTATGAAAAACCAACATGTTGGCTAGTTCTTCTATCACCTTTTCAGACGGAGGAAAATGTGAATCTATGTGAGACTGGATGAAATCATCTGTATTGTCAAGAAATTGTGTGTCGGCCACGCTCTTCTCGACTTCTTCACTCAACCTGCCTTCCTCCGATGTTGCGAGTGTATAGTTTAAAACAAATATAGCAGTTTCGGGGTCAATCTTAAATAGGA
>JAGXLI010000013.1 GCA_018334755.1 Thermoplasmatota archaeon | reverse complement strand
ACTGGGAATTCAGAGTAGCCAACACCAATCTACAGTTGGAACTCGAATAAGCGAAGTAGCTTCTAGCCAGCAAAAACACCTAAAAAACCCTTTCCTTCTATTTTGTTTTTGAAGCGTGGGAGAAAACGGCAAGATCGATGCTAGCTTGATTTTATACTTGAGTGATATCTTTGAACAAATCTTTTATACTACAAACCCTATAAAACAGGATGCAGGGTGACCTGCAGGAGGACTCAACCCATGAGATTATTGAATAGAAAGGAAAGAGGTGTATCGCCTGTTATCGCGACCATCTTGATGGTGGCGATAACGGTCGTGCTGGCAGCCACGCTGTATATGATGCTGCCCGATGACGCGAACACAGATGATACGAACCCACTGTCAGGAGGTGTAGATGATAGTACCGAAGGATGGCTGGTGGAGATCAACGGTGGAAGCGTTGACTGGGACGAGGACAAGATACAGTTGTATAACACGAGTACAGGTGCCTCTGTGGATTACACGAATTACGCTAACAATCCAGGTACCGGTGACGCAAATCTGACGTTCGATGTCGAGGGAACCGACGTATGGGTAGTCTGGAACGATAACGACGGTAACGGTGAAATAAACAGTGGAGACTCGTTCAGGATAATAGTTGCTGGCGATCCCGACGAAGCTATCTCAAATGACATGCAATTCAGGATAGCTAACACCAACCTAAGACTGGACCTCGAGTAAGGCTAATACCTCGCACAAACACACCTAAAACCCCTTCCCCTCTATTTCTATACTTCTTCAATAAAATCTTTATATCTTCTCCCCATTACTATACATGTGATTCTGATGGCCAAAAGAAGTTCATCGTCTAAAAAGAAGGGGAAGCAGCGCAAGAAGTCGGCCAAAAAGAAAGCTGATAGGGCTGACCAGCTCAAAAAGCAAGCTAAATACGAAAAGAAGGCGGCCAAACAGGAGAAAAAGATAGCGAAGTACGAGAAGAAGATAGAGAAATATCAGAAGAAGATAAAGAAGACTCGGAAAAAGCAGAAAAAGTACCAACAAAAGGCCAAAAAAGCTGGTCCGAAATCGAAAAAAAGATAAAAGAAAATAAACGAAAGAGAAGAACTCTTTAAAGGCCCGGCTTCTTCTATATCTAAATAAATCTTTAGCTCACTCCAGATCCTCTGCTATCTCTTTAGCTCTGTCCACTCTTATACTTCCTTCATCCACCATCTTCTGAGCGACTTCATCGACCGACTCTTCTCCAACGCCAGCCTGTACCGCGACGTTCTTCGCATGTAACTTCATGTGGCCTTTCTGGATGCCTTCCGAGGCGAGGGCGCGGAGTGCGCCGAAGTTCTGAGCTAGACCTACCGAAGCGATTATCTCTCCGAGTTCCTGAGAATCTTCTACCCCCATGATCTTTAGATTCGCTTTCGCTCCTGGGTGTGAAGAGGTCGCGCCTCCGATGGTTCCGACGGGAACGGGTATCTCGATCGTTCCAGCTAGATCCCCGTCTTCCGTCCTCTCCCAAGTGGTCAACGGAGAGTAACCTCCTCCGGAAGCCGCATAAGAATGCGCTCCAGCTTCGACCGCTCTGGTATCGTTCCCTGTGGCGCTCACCACTGCGGTCACACCATTCATCACGCCCTTGTTGTGGGTCGCACACCTGTACGGGTCCACTCTAGCGAATTCATATGCCTGTAACACTCCCTCTACGGTATCTTCACCTATCTCCTCTTTCTTCCAGACGGCTCTAGCCCTTGCCAGCCGATGTTCTGCCAGATTAGATAAGATTCTAAGGTAAACATCTCCGCCGGTGATCTCCTCCACTCTTGGAGCAACGGCTTCCGCCATGGTATTTACCGCGTTGGCTCCCATCGCGTCTTGACAGTTGACCAGGAGATGCACAACAAGATAAGGACCGAATCTGCTCTCGAGGACCCTGCACCTGATGTCCTCCACACCTCCACCGTGTTCGACCAAAACAGGATCCTGCTCATCCGCAAGTTCACACAGTTCTTCTTTTTTTTCCAATACCTTCATCTTGGCCGCGTGCGCGTTGGAGAGACCAGTGACCTGTATCTGGCTTATCATCACCGGCTCCGTGCTGCTCGCTTGAAAACCCCCGTTCTCTCTTGCGAGTTTAGCCGCGAAAGAAGCCGCAGCCACCACAGATGATTCCTCTATCACCATCGGTACAAGAACGTCTTCTCCATTGACTTTAAAGTTGGTCGCCACACCCACCGGTAATTCATACGTTCCGACAACGTTTTCGATCATACGATCGGCTTCGTCATTGGAAAGTCCTTCTCCCATCAATTTTTCCAGCTGTTCCTCGTCCACGGAAGAATTTTCTTTTACCAGTTCTAACCTTTCGTCTAAATCCTTCTTGTGAAATCCTGATAAACGCGATTTCTCATCCGACATCTCTATCACGTCAAGGAGAAGTAAGGAAAAATATAAGAAGATTTGGTTTTCCGGAAATTTTAAACTCCAAACCGGCAAAAGATTTATTATGACAATCGTTTGTAAGAGTGGTAGTGTGAAAACTATGATAAGGGAATGCGAGGAGCACGGGTATTATCGAGATGAGGACTGCCCTAAGTGTGGAGAGAGAGGAAAATTCATAATGAGTGAAGAGGAATGTGTGAATCTGGGGAAGACGACTGCGGGAGTGCTCCGTCATTTTCCTGATAAGTACAGTCTTGAGATGGATGATAACGGCTGGATAAGCTTGGAACACTTCGTCAAGGTCCTTAGAAACAGGCAGAAGAGGTTCCACTGGCTTAGAAAATATCACGTAAAGGCTCTGGTAGCCACCGATGAGAAGAACAGATATCAACGTGAAGACGACTACATCAGAGCGACCTACGGACACTCCGTAGATATCGAATTGGACCATCCATCAGATGATATCCCGGAAGTACTTTACGTTCCCACGACCGAGAAGGAAAGCGATCTCCTGCTCGAAGGAGGGATAAACCCCTCGGATCGAACTTATGTTCACCTGAGTGGAACTTATGACTCGGCTTTAGAGGCAGGCGCGGTTCGCTCGGAAGAGCCAGTGATATTAAAAATGGACGCGGAAAGTGCCATGGAAGACGATCATGAGATAATGGAAGCGGGAAAGGACGTCTATCTAGCTGAAGAAATAGAACCTGAATATATAGAACTGAACGATGAACAGCCTTCTGATGAAGAGGTCGAGGAGATCAGAGAAGAAGAAAAAGAAGAAGAAGAAGAGTGAACCACTTTTCTTTTAAATATCTTTTTCACTCTGGATTCAAGGTAACCACATTGTTACCTCTTAAAACTATAGTGCCCAATTTTCGATGCTTGTCTTCCCTTTTTTCCTCCGTATCCTCCAGCACTAAGTTCATGTGATCATCGTATCCGATCAGTTCTCCTTTCAATACACTGCCGTCCTTCAACAGTAATTCGACTTTTTCGTTCAAGTGGTCGTTCAAGAACCCGGTCGGCTTCACCATGTTATCATATCCGTTAGGTGATTTTTCTTATAATATTTTAACTATTTGGTCGATTCTCCAATTTTTCTTTAATTTTTTCCTTCATATCTTCCATATCGAGGCTGTCATAGATCTGTAGGGCATTCTCGAGATTCCTCTCCGCTGTATCGGATTTTCCTATTTCCTTTTGAACCTGGGAAAGACGATAGAGCGCCTCCGCTTTAGAATCTAACAGGCCTAATTCATCGAATGATCCCACCGCTTCTTTAAGCATCTTTTCTGAATCGTTGGATCTTCCCCTCTCCGTCAAAAGTTTCCCGTAAGTCAGTTTTGCCCCGGCTTCACCGTGCCTATCTTCCTGGTCTTCGAACATCCTTACGGCTCTTTCCAGCTTCTCTTCAGAGTCACCATAGGCTCCTTTTTCGATATGTAGCTCACCCTGGTGAAACAGACTCCATGCCTCAAGATTGATGAGTGAACTTTCATCTGCTTCTTTTTCCATCTTTTCAAAATAGTTCATAGCTCTTTCGACTTCTCCTCTGTCGGATAGGATCATGCCGATCTCCTGCAAAAGACCGACCCTTTCGTAATCCATACCGGCCTCATCAAAGTTCCCAGCCCCCTTCTCGTAAAGTTCTACCCCTTTCTCGTACTCTTCCTGGTCGATATAGATATCGGCCATATCTCGGTAGGTATTGGCCGCTTTTTCTATCATACTTCCCTCTTTGAATATCTTCAAGGCCCTCTCCAGATAGCTGAGACCCTCTTTTGAATTACCCTTTCTCCAGGCCACGAGCCCGGCCAATTTGATCCCCTCTGCTTTCTTCCCCTCGTCCTCTGCCTTTTCGATGATCTCATTGGCTTTTCTTTTCACTTCTCCCAGTTTTCCTTCGAATAGATATAGCTCGCCTAAGTTCTTCAGGGCATCAACGATGAGCCCTTCATTCTCTAATCTTCTACTGACTTCATGCATCTCTTCGTAATACTCTTCGGCCCGCTCCAATTCGTTCAGATTTAAGCTTATGTTCCCGAGTTCCTTCAAAGTCTCGAACCTGTTCATGAGCTGGACTTTGCTTTCCCTTTCCTCTTTTAAATCTCTAAGTCGGGCCTGAAGACGGATCTTCTTGATCCTATCGATGATCCATTCCGCCCTCTCGACGCCGTAAGTCTTTTTTGTCCGCTGGTACAACCGATCCTCGAATCTCTCGATCCGTTCAAACTCTAATCTCTTTTCACCCGTCTCTTCCAAAAATCCATCCAATATCTTTTCTCCAGGATCGCCCAACTCCTGTCTCAATACGGTCCTGATCTTGCTTGTCTCTACGGAGTTCCTCTGACCGTTACAACTCCTATCAACCATACACTCACAGCATATCCTTAAATGATTCAACGAGTTCTGGATACTTCTTCTGTACGGCCTTCAGTATGGCCTCCGTGGTGAGCTCTGTTAGATCTACTTCGGAGAGAGCATCGATTATCTTATCGAACTCTTCATCGCTGAGTTCTACGGCTTTCTCTTTTGCCATGTAGTTACGCCAGATCTTATCTTCCAATCTATCTCGCCATCTCTCTTCGTATCTGGAGAAGAAATCTTCATCGACCTTTCCCTTTTCGACGGCTTCAGCCGCGACCTCACCGGCTATCTTCGCCTGTTTCATACCGTTGGCTATGCCGCCGCCGGTCAGGGGATCGACTACACGAGCGGCGTCACCTACCATCATCAGACCGTCCATGGTGACTGAATCAAGAGGATGTCCCACTGAGACGCCGCCTGCGACCATGTCCACGGCCTGTCCTTTCTTCAGACCTTCGTGTGAATCGATGAATTCGTCGAGATAATCTTTGGGAGATTTGTTGCCGTCCAGTTGGTTGAGCTGGACCCCGAGACCGACGTTAGCCTTATCGTCTCCCTTCGGGAAGATCCACACGTAACCGCCCGGAGCGACCTTTCCTAAATAAAAGTGAGTGTAATCGGGTTCGATATCGATATCTACCATCCTGTACTGGAAGCATGTCATTATGTCCTTGGAAGGGATTTGTTCGTAAAGACCCGCCCATCTGCCCACCTGCGATTCGAAGCCGTCGGCTCCGATGACGAGATCGGCGTGGATCTCGAACTCTTCCCCCATCTTCTTGGCCTTCACACCGGTCACTTTACCGTTCTCTTTGATCACGTCGGTGGCAGCCGTTTTGAGCATGAAGTTAACACCTTCTCTACCGGCCAGGACAGCCATCTCTTTGTCGAAGATGTCTCGTTCTAACACGCCTCCCACTTCGTCACCGGCTAGTTCCTTACCTATGGTCATCTTATTCCCGTTCGGGGAATACAGTTTTGAACCTTTGACTTTCTTTTTTATGAAATGGTCGCTCTCTTCGATCTCCACCTCATCCAGCCATGTGAGAGATATGCCTTCGGCGCATCTTACCGGTGAACCGATCTCCTGTCTTTTCTCGATCACCAGAACATCATCCACGCCGTTCTTGGCGGCAAAACGGGCTGCGGTACTACCTATTGGTCCTCCTCCCACGACTAGGACGTCACAATTTATCACCTTATCGTCTTGTATATCCAAGTCAAGCACCTCCTAGACTGAGGGCTTGTACTGGACATCCCTTCACGCAGAGACCGCATTCTATGCAGTTCTCGTTCACTTCTAATGCAACGTCATTCAGGAACAGAGCATTTTCTGGGCAGGCCCCAACACAGGCGCCGCAGTGCATACATTTCTCAAAGTTGACTTCGACACTCATTGTCTATCACGCCACTCATCTAGAGGTATGGAAAACTTTTTCTCCACTTCTTCCCTGTAGGTCGGTCCTCCGTTGTAGGCGCAGAAAGGTATTATCCTCCCATCCGGTGTCGCATAATGGATCACGCACCTCTTGACCCTCTCTATATCGTAATTATAATCGTCCTGGAAGTGCATACCGCCCACGAACAAGGTCCTCCAGGCGAATTTACCTACCGAGTCTTTATTGCCCTCTGAAAGGATATCTTTAAAGATCTCGCCTATCGTCAGACCTCCCGGCAGTTTCTCTTCTTTCAGATAGTCGCCGAAGTATTTCTTGAAATTCTTGACCATGCTCTTGTCGCGCCCCTTCTTCGTCTTCACTTTCTTCCCCAGTTTCATCGCCGTCTTCTTAAGGAAGGTATCCCATTCATCCGCTCTGTTCTTCATCTCGTCCATCAGACCTTCGACGTCAACGAAATCGGTTATGGGGCTGACTTCACCGTCATCCGATACGACCAAATAAGAGGCCAGACCACAGTGAGGATGCGAGGTGAAAGCTATCTGGGGTTCGTCCTTGATTACCGAGACCAGCTGAGATATCGGCGTCACAAAAGGAACGGGATAAAAATCACTTCTATCCAGGTAACCTGTCTGTTCTTCAAGGCCTATAGCTAGATCGGAGAGAGTGTACCTCTGCCTTTGCCTCTTCTCCTTATCTATCCGGCCCGTGAACGCTACTGGCTGGTAATTTATCCCTCTCACCACGTCTCTATTTTTTATGCCGAAATCGAGTATATCTCCCACTTGATCGTCGTTGACCGTATTGACTATCGTGGGCACTAGAACCACAGATAGTGGATTCGGTTCGGTCTTCCTGCAGTTCTCGATGGCCTTTTTCTTGAGATCCAGCATCTCTCTTCCTCTTGCCTGCCTGTAATTCTCCTCATCGAGCCCGTCGAACTGTAGATAGACTGTGTGAAGCCCGGCTTCTTCGCTTTTTTTAGCGAAATCCTCGTCATTAGCTAGTTTTATCCCGTTTGTCGCGATCTGGATCTGTGAAAAACCGAGTTCAGATGCCTTTTCGAGCACCTTGAAGTAATCCGGATAGATCGTCGGTTCTCCACCCGAGAATTGAACCGCCGTCGTAGGCACCGGCTTTTCATCCCTTAATGTCTTCAACATATCGATCACCTGCTCGTAGCTCGGCTCGAAAACGTATCCCCTTTCGTTAGCATTTGCAAAACAGATGGGACAGTTCATGTTGCATCTATTGGTCAGATCTACGTTAGCTAGGCAGGTGTGACTCTTGTGTAGGTTACACAATCCACAGTTGTCCGGACAGCTTGAAGCGTCCTCTATCTTGGGATTTTCCACTCCTACGCCGTCATAGGCGTGTTTCTCCGCTTCTAGGTAAAGGTCAACGTCTGACCAGATGATACTTTCGAACTTTCCATGTTCTTCGCACTCTTTCTTCATGACCGCTTTTCCCTCTTCCTCCACGATCTTTGCGGGGATCACTTCTTTACATTCGGGGCAGATAGATTCTGTTTTTTTAGGCAGCCCTTTCTCCAAGCTACTTTCTTTTATTACCATGATTTCGAATGCGATATATCCCGGGTTATGTTAAAGATTTTGTAGCGAAGATCGCTAAAACCCCCGGGATATAACGACGTAAATAATTAATACGAAAAGCTCCTGAAAGAAAACGAAGCTTCAGAGAGGAGATAGATTTGTATCTTGCTTTTGACATCTTGCTGTGGACCGGATTGCTCTTCCTTCTTATCGGGTACCTTAAAGATTATAAGAAGCACGAGTTCAGAATCATCGGTTTTATACTGCTCGGCCTCTTCTGGATAACCCTGACTCCCTATTATCTAAAGATCAGAGACTACTTCAACGCTCTCATGGTAGTGGGGGCTTTACCGGTCTTCCTGTACTTCGGCTATCACGAATATCTATCCAAGCGGTGGGATGAAGACCCCGCAGTTATGGAATTTCTCGCCGGCAGCGTATCCTTCGCGATGCTCCTCTATTTCGGGATACAGAGGGTCCCCATTTTATCAGGGTTCTTGATAAAAGTGGTAGCGGACCAGACCACCTGGATAACCACCATCTTGGGGTATAACTTTCATGCCGGGTCGATCAATTACTCCGGTAATCCCCTCTGGTACCGTACCACTTCAGAGTTCATAAGGGTGCCTATAGTGGGGACCAACATCAACATCATCCTGTCCTGCACGGGGCTACAGGCGATAGCTGCTGCTTCGGCTCTTATCTGGTGCACTAGAGCATCTATCGGGAGGAAAACCAAAAGTTTACTGATCCTTTTCCCCGTAGTGTATATCGTCAATCTGCTTCGGAATGCTCTGGTGGTCTATCTCGTAGAGGAGGATATGTTCAGCTTCGCGGTAGCTCATAACGAGATAGCCAAGTCACTTTCCGTCGTGGTCCTCATCATATTGATGCTGGTAGTGTTCGAGATCCTCCCGGAACTGTACGAGAACATCATCAGCGCCCTGGGTTTACCGAAAAGAAGAGAGAAAAAAGAATCGGCTGAAGAATCGGACGGCTGATAAAAGAGGACGAACGATTTAAATAGTCATCTTAACCTTTTATCCCGCATGGATGAAAAACCAGTGGATATCGACGAGTTCAAAGAGGAATACGAATATATAGTAGAAAATCTGCAGAGATTCGGTTTGACCGACTATCAAGCCAGAACTTATACCGCGCTGGTGGCCCACGGCGTGGCCGACTCCGAAACTATCGCATCGACTGCGGATTTACCTAGAACTTCTGTATACAAGGCATTGAACTCGCTGCATGAGATGGGGTATGTTATCGAGAGCGAAGGACGGCCCAAGATATTCAAACCCGCGGAGCCCCTAGAAGTGAAAAGCAGGATATCTCGGGAACTGGACGACGTGTTCGGAAGGCTGAATACCCTCTACGAGATCCTGTCGGAGAGAGGCGAGCCCCAGCTCGTCTACACTCTGAGCCGGAAAGAGAAAGTGTTGGATAAGGTACGAGAGATGATCAATAAAACTGAAGAGGATATAATCATCTCTTCGCCGGACTTTTCCACCATCCTTGAGAATTCAAGGAAAGCGCTGGAGTCCGCCGAGAAAAGGGAAGTTGACATAACGGTGGTCACATCTCCTCGAGAGAGATCTTTCGAAAACGCGAAAGTAAAAAGGAAGGAAGGCCTTATCGCCACCGACCTGATCAGCGACGGGAAAAGAGCGCTCCTAGCCTCTCCGGGATTTGAGGCCTGTGGGTACACGAACAATCCTTCACTAGCAAAACATCTAGTCAACTTCATGGACATCCTGATGGAAAGGGGATGAGGATAAACCGTAGACTCATCGAAGTATTCTATCATGAATTTTAAATAGAGGGTTGCACTCCTTGAAAACAGTTGAGACATGTCTAAGAAGATAAAAAGAGAAGGTAAAAGACGGTATTCTGAGCTGTTTTCCCGCGCCATAGGAGGCAATCCAAAAAAAGTGATCGCCGTAGTGATAATATTCACTCTGATCATGGGTTTTCTCGCCTCTAGTATGGATATGAACACCAGCGAAGAGTCGTTTCAACCCGACATCCCGAAACAGGACTACATGTCTACGGTCCAGGAACAATTCGGCAGTGCGGAGGAAGTAGTACAGATCGCCTTCACCGCCGAGGACGGAGATGTTTTCACCGTTCAAGTTTTAGAGGATATGCTGGAGATGGAAGAAGCTCTTCAGGAAGATCCCAAGGTTAATTTCACGCTGAGCGGTACCGACGAGGTCCCATCTGGTGTAACAACACTCGCGAGCACTATATTGACTGCAAATCGGACTTTAGAATTAGAGGCCGACGTCATCGATCTTTCTCAACAAACTCTGAGTTTGTCTGAGAACCAGACTAAGATGTATGAAAGGATGAACATGTCTCTCACTCTAAACCTTGGAATTACCCATATCTTTGAGGAGAACATGTCCATTGCCGGCCCTGAGGGAGCATTGGGTGGCAACAGGACTCTGATCTCCATGTCCGATATAGTTTCTAATCCCGAGTCATGGATAGCTATGGAGACCTTCAAGGGCGAGTTCACTGAACTGATAGGCATATTAGATCCAAATTCCACCGATGAACCTGATGAGCCCGACGAACCTCTCGAGAACGTGTCTGCGAATATAGGGGAGTGGGTTGATGGGGTACAGCAAAATAGAACTCAGATGGAGAACGACACCCCTGGTATGGACCATTTCTTGGAGCTGGTCCAGGGAACTAGGGATATGGTGAACGCCTCCATCAGGATGGTGGAGAACGAGACCATAGATTTCCAGGAGGAGAAGAACCTCCCCAGGATGATGACCCTTACCTTTCTTGCCACAGCCGAACCGATGGGTTATCTCAAAGATTCTAGGGAATCAGATCTGGGCTCTATGGGGGAGAAGACCCCTTCACTTGGATTATCCTTAGAGGAGAAGAAAGACAATCTGAGCGAGATGACAGATACGTCCGTGAAGAGAACAGTGGCTGACACAATAGATCACGATCCATCCGATTTGAATGAGTCGATAAAGGAAGCGATGAATATCACGGATGAGGCCGAGAAAGGGATAGAGCACCTTAAAAATATGGAAGAATTACTGACTACTGCGATCCAGCAATATAGAAATATCTCATGGAACTGGCAAGCGAACAGGCTGGAAGAGGGGTACCTAGCTTCTGTAAAAGAGAATCAGACCATAATGAACGAGGCGAAAAAGAACTATACGGAATTGAAGACGATGCTGCGCTCCTCTCTTAGACTTAACTCCATGATAGATCAGATAGGGGAGATGATAAAAACGATAGTCAGCAAGGATTTCTCACCAACGGGTGAACTGCACTCCATCGAAGCAAAATGCTCGCTGGGTATGGCCTTCATGGACCCGAATATCGATGAAGATAAAAGGCTCGAGGCCCAGAAGAGGGTGATAGAGCTGGGAGGTGAGGTCCCTGAAAATTCCAAAGTCCGGGTCTCCGCGAATCAGGTCATGATGGAAGAGATAGATAAGAGCGCTGATCGGAGTCTTAATACACTCCTACCGCTCGCGGTGGTTTTGATCATAGTCATCCTGTTTATAGTCTTCAGATCACCCCTCGAGACCTTTTTGAGTCTAGCTTCATTAGCCATCGCGGTAATTTGGACCTTCGGTTTCGGCGTTTTCCTAGGATACGAATTCAATCCGATGATCATAGCCGTTCCTATCCTCATAACCGGGCTGGTGATCGATTATGGCATACATATGGTGATGAGGTACCGTGAAGAAAAAGAAGATGGATACAGACCTAGGGGAGCGACGATGATCGCGATAATGACCGTAGGAGGGGCCCTCGTCCTGACCACCTTCACCACGGCGGTCGGTTTCCTATCCAACACGCTCAGCAATATCCAGGCGATGCGGGAGTTCGGTGTTCTCGCGGCCCTAGGTATAATATCAAGCTTCTTCCTGATGACGACCTTCCTCCCGGCCGTTATTCAGTTGATCGATGAAAGAAAAGAGAAAGGTAAGGAGGAAGAAAGCAGATCCAAGAGAAAACTTGCTGATAAAGCAACAAAACACGGCTCTGACGTGATAAGCCGTATGCTTTCGACGTCCGCTGATGCATCCGATAAACACCCGGTGGTGATCCTTTCAGTGGTCGGTTTGATCACGCTTTCTTCCCTATATGGGGTCGTAAACATAGACTCTACCTTCGCCATCGAAGACTTCCTGCCCGAGGATGAGCCCCAAAGCGAGAATATAAAGTATATATCCTCCAATTTTGATATCACGACCTCTTATGCATACATCTTGACTGAAGGAGACTTAGCTTCGAGCGATTATCTCGAGGCTGTAGATAATACCACTAAAAATATCAAGGACAGCAAGATGGTGGGAGGTAACGGAGGAGACGTAAAATCTCCGTTATCGGTCCTCCAAAACTACGGTACTGCCCCTCCAGGAAGTCCCGACCACAATCCTAAGCTAGTGCAGGCGTTTTCCGAGAACGATACTGACGGTGACGATATCCCAGAGCGCAACATAAAAGGTCTTTACGACATGCTCTTCAGTTACAACCAGAGTCGAGGCTCGATAAGGGGAGTCTTGAATCGAACCTCTAGCGGAGGATATACCACTGGCATAATCCGTCTATCGGAAGATCAAGAAAAGATATCGTCGGATCTCGACAACGCCGCCGTCCTTGAAGAGGAATTGAAAGAAGATGTCGAGCCCTTAAAAGAGAGTGATTTTACGGCAAAAGTGACCAGCGGTTCGATGATAGGTCAGGAGACCACTTCTGAACTCACTGCGACCCAGATAAAATCTTTGATAGCGACTATAGCGATAGTGGCTTTGACCCTGACTATCATATTCTACTACCTACACAGATCCCTATTTTTGGGCGTGATAACCGCGGCCCCGGTCGCCGTGATAACCCTCTGGATCATCGCGACCATGTACCTATTGGACGTTCCTCTGAATGTATTGACTGTGACCATCACGGCCCTGACCGTAGGTATGGGAGTAGATTACAGCATCCACATAACTCATAGATTCACCGAAGAGATCGACGATAATGATCTTTTCGAGGCCATGCACGAGACCGTTCAGAACACCGGGGCGGCTCTATTTGGTTCCGCCACCTCCACCGTGGCGGCCTTCGGTATACTTTCGACCTCTGACATACTTCCCATCGCTCAGTTCGGTTACATCACAGCGCTTGCCCTGGTCTATAGTTTCTTCGTGGCCGTTTTCGTGCTGCCGTCCGCGCTGATGGTCTGGGCCAAACAAGTCAATCCAGATTAAAAACGAAAGTAGAGACGGACCGTCTGGGACCTTCGACCTAAAAATTAAAAAACTAGCTGTTCTTTCTCCAAAGATATGCAAGTAAAAAGCGTATTAGACCTTGTCGGTAATACACCGATGATAAAGTTAGAAAAAATCAATCCTAATCCAGATGTATCGATATACGCAAAATTAGAGAAACTGAACCCCATGGGCTCGGTCAAAGACAGGATCGCTCTATTCATGCTCGAGGAGGCAGAGAGGGAAGGGAAGATAGATGAAGATACAGTGATCGTGGAAGGGACTAGCGGTAACACAGGTCTTGGATTGGCCATGGTTTGCGCTGTGAAGGATTACCATCTTCACCTGACCATGTCTAAAGGGGTGAGCGTCGAGAGGATGAGGATGCTTACCGCTCTGGGAGCGGAGATAGAATTCACGCCGGAAGAAGAAGGCACGGACGGAGCCATCAAAAGGGCTGAAGAGTTAGCCGAGGAGAAAGAAAACTTTTGGCGGCCTGACCAATTCGATAATCCCTCGAACGTACATGCCCATTATGAGACCACTGGCAAAGAGATACTGGAAGATACTGATGGCGAATTGACTCACTTCATAGGCGGGATGGGTACTACAGGAACACTTATGGGCGTATCCAAGCGACTAAAAGAGCACGACCCGGAGATAAAGATAATCGGTGTAGAGCCGACAAAAGATTATGATATCCAAGGTCTCAAGAACATGGAAGAAGATATCGTTCCAGATATTTACGAACCCGATAGATTGGACGAGATAAGGAAGATAGAGGATGAAGATGCCTTCTGTACGGCGAGAGAATTAGCTATAAACGAGGGTCTTTTTGTAGGCATGAGCTCGGGTGCAGCGGTTCACATCTCTAGGCAGGTCTCTTCAGAGATAGATGAGGGTAGGATAGTAACTCTACTCCCGGACGGCGGTGAACGATACTTCAGTACGCCGCTGTTCGATATGGATGAATGTCTGAAATGCATGTACGATAAAGGTATGGATATATATCATCCTCCTGAAAACAAGGGAGAGTACCTAAAAGAGATGAAAGAGATAATAAAGGAGAAGGAAGAATGAAGGTTGTCAAAGATAAATATCGAGGGACGTGTTTATCCTATGAGCGGAGATGACGAACAGGAAGAGATGAATTTTTTTCTGGAGATAGAGCGCATCGAAGATTATAGATTCAAAGTGGACTTTGATAAGGAGAGCATGGGTGAGATTATAACCGACGAGACCGAGGAAGTAGGAGGCCATGAGGAGGGACCGAATCCCGGTCGGCTCTTGGCTGCCTCTACATTGAACTGTTTGATGGCGAGTCTAACTTTCTGTTTAAAGAAAAAGAGAGTGGATCTTGGAGATTTGGAAGGTAAGATAGAGGGAACGATCCAAAGGGTCGATGGACGGTTGAGAATAACCCAGTTGAACGCGGAGATCAGACCGGAAGTTGACGACGATGACAAGGAAAAGTTGGAGAAATGCATTGAGATGTTTGAAGATTACTGCATCGTCACCCAAAGCATCCGGAACGGGATAGAAGTGAACGTTGATGTCGAGGTGTAAAGATAGCAGAGCAGAGCACACTTTTTGATGGATTTTCTGACAATTTGGATCAACTTTCCGAAGAGATCAAGAGTTGTAAGAAATGTAGGCTGCATGAAAACCGAAAGAACGCCGTACCCGGTGAAGGAGATCAAAGGGCCAAAATCATGTTGATAGGCGAAGCTCCCGGCAAGCAGGAGGATGAAGAAGGAAGGCCTTTCGTGGGACGGGCCGGCGGGACACTAGAGAAGCTTTTGAAAAGCGTTGACCTTTCACGAAATGATGTGTTCATAACCAACGTCGTGAAGTGCAGACCTCCGGATAACCGCGATCCCAAAAAGGACGAGATAGAAACGTGCAGGCCTTACCTGGAAGAGCAGATAGAACGGATCCAGCCGGGGCTGATAGTCACTCTGGGTAATCACGCGACCCACACATTGATAGATAAGAAAGGTATGAAAGAGATACACGGTCAGCGGTTTGAATATGAAGATATAACGGTGATCCCTATGTATCATCCCGCCGCCGCTCTTTACAATCCCAATCTTGAAAGTACTATGGAAGAAGATATGGAAGTACTGAAAGAGATGGAAGAGGTCGAAGGCTGATTTCCAGTAAGACTCCCAGGACTTTCAAGATAAGTAAATTTTATTTACCCCCCTCCTTCATACATAACCCCTAAAAATCCACCACAAAGCTATGGGCCCATGGCTTAGGCTGGTTATAGCGTCCGGCTGATAACCGGGAGGTCGGGAGTTCAAATCTCTCTGGGCCCACTCTTTTCTTCAAAAGATAAATAATAAGTTCCATGTTTTCTATGATAGCGGGCGCGCTGATCCCCTTGATCTTTTCTTTTTTACTTGGTGGGTTTTTTGGCCAATTATGGGCGGAGCAGACATTCTCTCACACAAAAGTGAAGGATCATTTTACACTCAAGGCCGGGCAGTGCTGATCGGTGGAACTAGAGGATTAGAATGATTTACCCCTTCCCCTATATATCTGTCCAATCCACTACCTCTAAATCATCTATCCGCTCAAAATGTTTCACATTTTTAGTCACCAATGTCTCTTCATTCAATAGAGCGGTCGCTGCTATGTATAGATCGTTGATCTCTATTCTTTTACCTTCTTCGATCAGATCTGCTGCGATCTTTCCCCCTCTTCTAGCCACTTTCTGATCGATCGGTATTATGGTGAGTGAAGAGAGGAAATCATCCAACTTTATCGCTTTTCTCCCAGATCTGAAGAACCCAGTAGACATCTCCATCACACTTGCCGAGGAGACCACATGAGGTGAAAGGGAGATGAGATGTTCCATCTTTTTTTGGTCTATACCTCTGTCGATCTCCACTAAAACAGACGTATCAAGCAGCATCTTCTAACCTTTCCCATTCTTTATCGCTCATCTCTTTTATTTCCCTCTTAGTTATCTCCCAGTCCTCTAAGATATTCATACCGTTGATCTCTTCGAGACTTTTTCTTTTCCTCAACTCTCTGATAGCTGATGAGAAACTATCGTCACCCTTCATCTTTTTAAGCCATTCGTAAACGTCGTCCGAGATAGATATGTTCTTTGACATTGGTACATATATGTGCATGCACTTTTAAATATTTTTCGTAAACCGTTTTCAGTATGGCGGTATATGTTAGAAAGAATGAAGTCTACTCAGAAGCAAACACATCCAATTTCCATTTTCGATCTCCTTCTTTTACCAGAATCCCTTCCTCTCTCAAGTACTCATCCCTCCGCTTTATGAATCTGATGGAGTCCCTCAACTTCCATTTTGGTGTAGGTCGCCCTTTGACCTTTTTCTCTTTTTCGATAGGCGATGATTTTTTCTTCCAGTCTTCAAGCTTTATCTTTCTCATCTTCGATCTCCTCTAGGACCTCATCTAACATCTCTTCGGAAAGTTCCTTTTTACATCTTTTTCGGACGTGATCCCAATCTATCTCATCATAGAATGAAGCGCCCATTCTGACAGCTTGTTCTCTATCGCTTTTGCTTTCCCAATGTTCAGCGGCTTGTATCCTATCGAATATTATGTCTTCTAGACCGATCACATAAGTCCTTCCAGCTTCAGTCTCCACCTCGGTCAGTCTTTCTTCGTCTATATCGTTTATATCTCCAGGTATCTCTACATATAGGTTCAGATCCTCCCTTGTCCACATCCTGCCCTCTTTCTCGAAATCGAACTCTTCCATAACTTCGTGAAACTCATCTCTTTTTCTTTTATCGATGGCTAGATCGATATCGCCTGTGGAGTACCAGTCCCTTGTATAGAATTCCACGGCTGCTCCGCCGATCACTACTGGGGTTATACCTTTTTCCTCCAGCCTTTCAGTCAGTATAGACATCACATACAGGTCCCTTTGAAAGCCTCGTTCGATTTCCTCTGCCTTTGATAGTTTATCGGTCTTTATGGGATAATCTAGTCTTCTCTTGCATCGAGGGCAGGCCTTAGGCTTTTCTTTTCTAGGCTCCCATTTGTAGTCACAGTGTGGGCACTTCATAGTAGTAATAGTAGTATTAAACTAAATAAGTTTATCGCTGGTAAAAGACCATTTTCCACCTTCAAAATACGAAGAAGATATGGCTATCCAAAAGTGCGAGAAGGTCTGCGAAGAACTTTTGGATGAGTTCGAAGCTGTCCAGGTAGAAAAACTGTAGGTCATTCAACTATATTTACTTCGGGTCCGTCCATCTCCACTTTCAGGAGCGACTTGATCTCCACGCCCAACTCTTCCTCCAATTCCTCTTTCACTCCCACTTTTTCGAAGATCATCACCACGTCGACTATCTCGGCGTCGATCTCCTGCAGAGCGGTGATAATCCCTTTCAACGTGCCTCCGGTGCTCAAAACGTCGTCTATCAAAAATACTCTATCGCCCTCTTCCACGAAGTTGAGGTACATCTCGGATTCGGAGTAGCCCGTGACCTGCTGTATAGAGACCTCTTCGTCTAGGCCGTACTCTCTCTTCCTTATGAACTTGTAGGGTATCCCCGTCTTCATGGACAGTGCCGCAGCCAGCGGAAACCCCATCGATTGAGCGGTCAGTATGTAATCGCAGTCCAGGTCGCCGATTTCTATCACTTTGTCTACAACTTCATCTAAGAGTTCCGGCTCTACCAAGGGAAGTCCATCCGAGAGAGGATGTATGAAGTAATGATAATCTCCCATATCTACGACCGGCGATTCCTTCACGGATCTTTTCAGCTTTTCCAACATCATATCACCTTCGAAACCAAAGATTCGGCTTTCTCCGTGGCGTTTTCGATTATCCTTTCTTCCCCCTCCACCTTTCGATCTTCCATTATCACTTTTCCGTCGATGATCACGTCCGTAACTGAGGATCCGTCCATGGAGTAGATCAGATTCGATCTGATATCGTGGGTGGGGACACCTTTCACCCCAGGTTCTATCAATATGAGGTCGGCGGCCTTCCCTTCTTCTATCTTACCCGAATCGTAGTTCAGGGCTTCGGCTCCCTTCACGGTCATCATCCTGTAACATTCTTCAGCGTTCATCAGCGTGGCGTCGCCGGGCATCTTCTGCTGCAGCGCGCCTATCTTAGCCTCCTCCAACATATCTAAATTGTTGTTAGAGACGCAGCCGTCCGTTGCCAGTGTTACATCCACACTAGAATCCAACATCGCTTCGTAGTCCATCGGTTTCCCGACGCCGAGTTTCATATTGGAGGAAGGATTGTGACTTACCGTCACGTCATTTTTGCCGAACTCTTCTATATCTTCCGGGGACAACCAGACTGAATGAGCCGAGATAATCCTCTCGTTCAGTAGGCCTACATCGTTCAGGTACTCGGTAAAACTGCAGTCGTGTTCCTCTTTGAAATCATCTCTTTCCTTCTCGGTTTCAGCCACATGTATATTCACCAGGAGATCCTTCTTTTCGGCGAAGTCCGCCGTCCATTCCAGGCCTTCTCTGGAGACGGTATAAACCGCATGTGGGCCCAGCGCTGGTTTTACCAGATGAGAATCTTCGGCGTACTCGACGAACTTTTTTGTCGCCTCTATCTCTTCTTCTAATTTATCTGGATCGTTCTGATCTATCAGACCGTAACTCAGAACGGCCTTCATCCCCATCTCTTCAACCGCATCCAGGGCCGATTCCATGAAGAAGTACATATCGTTGAATGCCACCGTCCCGGTTTTGATCATCTCTAGACATGCGAGTTTCGTACCCCAATACACGTCTTCAGCCTCCAAATTCTCTTCCAGAGGCCAGACTATCTCGGGCCACGCATCCCAGAAGTCTCTATCGTCAGCTACGCCTCTGAAGAGGGACATGGCCGCGTGGGCATGAGTGTTGAAAAAGCCCGGAGAGAGATATTTACCAGAGGCATCTATAACTTTCTCAGCGTCTTCCTCTTCGCTTATACTCTTTATCTTCCCTTCATCTATGTAAACATCCCATGTACCGTCTTTCTCTATCAATCTCGCATCTTGGACGGCTAAACCCATCGTGGTTCACCTCTCTTTCAAGAATCTTTCTAAGATCTTTTTGACCTTCTTCCAGTTCTCCTCGGCAGTATCGACGATCTCATCATAATCTATCTCTTCGCCTTCGATCCCGTTCGCGTAGTTATCGACGCTCAGGAGCCCGGCGTAATCTAAATTTACTTCTTTACACAGGGTCGCTTCAGAGGCCATGGTCATGCCGATAAATTGGCCGTAATCTTTCAGTATCTTAATTTCAGCTTTGGTCTCCAGCCGGGGTCCCTGGGTCTGAACGTAGGCACCTTCAGTTTTGAGCTCCTCACACAATTCTTCGGCAGAATCGATCAAGTCTTTCCTCAATTTTGTAGATAATCCCGGAGTCACGTGTTTGATCTTTTCGTCGTAGAATGTTATAGGATTCCAGAAATTGACGTAATCGTCGGGAATGGATATTGAAGGCACTTTTATCTCGGATCCGAGCGCACCGGCGGAACACAGTCCTATGATGTCCTCCACTTCTTCCTGCATAGCGTAGATGTTAGCTCTATGATTTATCCGATGAGGAGGTATCGTATGATCGGGGCCGTGCCTCATGAGAAGGAAGACCGTTCTTTCTCCTAATTCGCCTTTGTAAAGAGGTGAAGACGGACTTCCCCACGGCGTGTGTTTATCGATCTCTTCTTCTATCTCGAATTCATTCCATCCTTTAAAGCCGGTTCCTCCGATAATTCCTATTCTCTCCATCGGACCACGCTAGCGAGAGTGATTTACCGGATTTTAAGTTTATGCAAGACTGTTCCGTAATCTATTTAGAGTAGAAAACGGATTATAAGCTGGTGATAGATATGTTGGCGGAATTCTCGATAGTTCCCCTAGATAAGGGAGTGAGCCTGAGCAAGTACGTTTCAAAGATATTAGATAAGGTGGATAAAAGCGGTCTAGAGTATCAGTTGACCCCAATGGGTACGATCGTGGAAGGTGAATGGGACGAAGTGATGGACCTGATAAAAAGATGCCATGGGGAGATGAAGGAACATTCTGACAGGGTGGAAACGAAGATCAGCATCGACGACAGGAAAGGAGCCGAAAACAGGATCACGGGCAAGATCAAGTCTGTGGAGGAAACCTTGGGCAGAGAACTGAAAAAATAAAAAACTTCTAGAGATCCAGAGAATCAGAAGTCGGCGAGAGACGTCTGGTCTGTAACGCCTTCTTCTTCTTCCGCTTCATCTTTTTCGTCTTCTTTCTTCCGTATGCTTTCCTCTGAAAAGTCCTTCTCACTCAACCTATCCGCTATTGTCCTTCCGATTCCCGGGAGTTCTTCCAACTCTTCTGGTCTCGCTTCCCTGACCTCCCGTATCTCCCTGAACCCGGCATCGTATAGGCTCCTAGCTCTGACCCTTCCGACCTGGTCTAGTTCGGTCAATTTGGAAAGTTCTTTTTTGATCCCGTGCTTGGTCCGTTCGGTCAGTTCTTCCAATTTTGCAGCTTTCTTTTTATTGTATATCTTCGCTATCTCGGCCGCGGAGTGAAGGAGCCATTCCGCCGTTTCAACCTTGTTGTAGATGTCTCCCGGTCCGACGCCGAATTTTTCAGCTATTTCATCCTCCGGCACTTCATTTATCCAGTCCTGAAGCAGCAGGGCGGTTTTCAAAGCCCTCAGGTACTCTTCGAGCTCACCTTCGTCGTGCGGTATATCCTCGAAGAGATCTGCTCTCAGAGAATTGGCTTTCTTCTCATACTTTTTTAGTTCCTTTTTTCCGGTGAAAAGGGTGTACATGTCCGGCGTTAAACAAACAGTATGAAGGTAAGATATGTTCAGACCCATCTTTCCGCTCTCGACCGCCTTTTTGATCTTTACCGCGGATAATGGATCGATATATAAGTCAGAGACTCTCTTTCCGAATCTGGTCGCCTCTAAGTACTCTTCTTTTTTCCTCTCGATCAGCCCCTCGTCTCTCAGAAAGTCCAAAGCTTTCCTAACCCTATCTTTTATGGCCCATATATCGCTCTGCTGGACGTAAAATGTCTCCTCCATAAATTCGTAGATCTCTTCTTCGATAGAGCAGTGATCGGTCGCTATCAGGGAGAGTAGATGCCTTCTAAGAGCGGGCTCAGTGACCATCCTGGAAACGATAGCTTCGCTCTCTCCCATAAGGTATTCGTCGAAAAGTCTATCCACATCTCTCTCGTTTTTAGCTACAAGGACCGCTTCTCCTACGTCGTCGAACCCCGGTCTGCCGGCACGACCTAGCATCTGCTGTATCTCCATCACGGGTATCGGCGCGTTGTAACCTAAAAGGGCGTCGTAGCGGCGGCAGTCTCTGACCACCACTTTTCTCGCGGGCATATTTATGCCCGCGGCTAGAGTAGGAGTGGCGGAGATGAGCTTGATCAGCCTGTTTCTGAAAGCGTTCTCGACTTTCTTCCTCTGAAAGTTGCTCAATCCAGCGTTATGAAAGGCGGTACCAGATCTTATCATGTCGGCCAATTTTCTACCGACGGACGTATTACACCTACTCTCTATCTCATCTGCGACGTCATCCAGTTTTTCTTTTTCATCTTCACTCAATCTATTTTCGACCTCTGAAGTCAGTCTTCTAGCCACTGCATCGGTCGATTTCCTGCTCCTCACAAATACCAGGCATTGGTCACCCTCTTCTATGGTCGGCAGACATAGAGTCTGGATCGCGCCGCTCTTCTGCTCCAATCTTTTCTCTTCGCAGTCGGCGTATTTTATCTTGTTTCTGTTCTTGTCAAACACACCCTTCTCCAACTCTACAGGCCTCCATTCGCTCTTGAAATGCTCCGCTTCCAACCAGTCCGCGATCTCGGAAGAATTCCGTATCGTCGCGGAAAGAGCGATGATCTGAGCGTCAGGATTTGCCTGCTTCAATTTGGATAAGGTCACTTCTAGCGTGGCGCCTCTCTCTCTGTCATTGACCAGATGTACCTCGTCTGCTATTACGCAGTTCAGCTCGGAGAGCCAGTCCACATTGTGCCTCAAAAGAGAGTCCGCCTTTTCCGAGGTAGCTACTATCACGTCATGTTCTTTCAAAGACGGATCGGGATTATCGTAATTCCCCATCGATATCCCTACGTTTAAACCTATCTCTTCAAACCTCTTCAGATCTTCCAGCTTTTCAGAGGCGAGGGCTCTTAACGGAACTATGTAAAGGGCTTTCCCTCCATCCTCTAAAACTCTCTTTATGATGGCGAGATAAGCTAGAAGCGATTTTCCACTGGCTGTGGGAAATGCGAAGACGCAGTTGTTTCCATCAAGAACATCCTCTACCCCTTTCTCCTGAGGCGGATAGAGTTCTTCTATCCCGTCGGATCGGATCACCTCTTTAGGACCCGATGATATATCAAGGTCGTCGATCTTCGTCATCGTCTGACACTCTTAAGGCTCATTTGAGTTACAAGTACTAAAAGTTGATGCTCTCTTGAACTCTGGAAACTGATCAGTCTATCATACATTTCTTTACAGATTTTAAATATAACCTCTTTTTATACCTTTCATAATGCCCCTGTTGAATTCATATCAGGCCGCTTTAGGCGGAGTCGCAGTCATTTTGGTCTTCGGGATAGTGGTAGAGAAACATTACGTGAGCCGCTCAACGGTCTTTTACAACCTTCTTTCTTTTATCCTTCTACTGGCTTCTATCGAGATATCCATGCTCCTGCTGTCGGGATTGATAATATACCTGGTTTTGGGTTTCATCGTGATGAAGTTACATCTCAGGATACTGTTTCCTGCCTTTGGAGCTAGGGCCTACGGATCTTTAGCCCTGGTCCTGTTACTAGAAGGGAAGAAATACATCCCCGGTCTAGAAGGGAGAGGGTTGTATGAGACGTTCTTCCTGCTGATACTTCTTTGGATAGCTACGACTGCTATAGTACATCTGATAGGTTATCTGTACAAGCGCCACGGCTGGTAGTAGATTATTCTTCGAACAGCTCATCCTCGAATGGATCTTTCTCTTCGCCGATATCTTCTGGCTCTGGTACACCCTCTGGTTCTGCTCCTTCATCTGGTTCCGGAACATTTTCTGGCTCTGGTACTTCTTTTGAACCCGTGCTTTGTTCCGGTGGCTTGGGAGAAGATTCAGTTCCTCCTGTTCCCATTTCCTCTTCAGGTAAGAAGTCTTCAGAGAACTCTTCTTCTCCTTCGTCCTCTCCACCTTTTTGAGTATACCAGGCTGCAAGAGCAATGACAATTACCAATACGATGATCAGAGGTATGAGCCACCATAACCATCCCGAATCGTCTTCATCCTTGTCTGTACTTTCATCTCCACCGTCATCTTCACCGGTCTTCTCGAAGTGAGCCGTGATCTCCATGTCGGCCTGTACGGTGACGGTTATCTCTTGTCCGGTCTTGGCCGTACCGGTCCACTCACTGAAGGTGTAACTTTCGTCGGCGATGGCGTTGAGAGTAACGTTCGTCCCAACATCGTATTCCTGCGACCATCCATCATCTACATTCTGACCGTCAACTTGTACAGTACCATTTCCATCTATGTTGATTGTCAGGTTGTACTGTTCGGCAGTAACCTCTTCGAAGTGAGCCGTGATATTCTTATCCCCGTCCATCACTATGGTGATCGACTTCAGATCATTCTCGACGGAACCTGTCCATCCCGTGAATGTCCATCCTTCGCTTGCGTTAGCCTCTAGATCAACACTCGCATCTACTTCATAATCTTTTTCGAAAGGAGCATCCACTTCAGTCCCATTCACTTCTACTGCGCCGTTTCCATCAACATCTAACATGAGCGTGTTAGTCTCTACGGTTTCTTGGAACGTTGCCGTGATGTTTTTGTTTTCATCCATCGTTATCGTCGTAGCGTTCGCTTTAGTATCGGCTACAGTTCCATTATCGCCCGTCCATTCTACGAACTCGTAGCTGGAATTTGCGACAGCTTCGAGGTTTACATCATCATTTTCGCTGTAAGTGAAGGAGCCTTCGCCAGGATCTACAACGCTACCTCCGGAAGTAGAACTTATAGTCAGATCATAAGTTACCCCGCTAACCTCTTCAAATTCCGCCGTGATCGCATAATCATCGTTCATCGTAATCGTAGTTAGATTCGCTTTGGTATCAGCGATAGTTCCGTTGTTTCCGGTCCATTCTACGAATTCGTAGCCGGAATCCGCGACAGCTTCGAGGTTTACTTCAGTATCTTCACTGTAAGTGAAGGAGCCTTCGCCAGGATCTACAACGCTACCTCCAGAGCTTGAACCTATAGTCAGATCATAAGTTACTCCGCTAACCTCTTCGAATTCCGCCGTGATGGTATAATTATCGTTCATGGTGATGGAGGTCATGTTCGATTTGGTATCAGCGATAGTTCCGTTGTCGCCGGTCCATTCAACGAATTGGTAGCCTGAATCGGCGACAGCTTCAAGGTTTACCTCGTCATTTTCACTGTAAGTGAAGGAACCTTCACCAGGTTCTTCCACAGTACCTCCGGAAGTGGAACTTATGGTCAATTCATAAGTCACTCCGCTTAATTCTTCGAATTCCACCGTGATGCTGTAATTATCGTTCATGGTGATGGAGGTCATGTTCGATTTGGTATCCTGTACAGTTGCGTTATCGCCGGTCCATTCATCGAATTTCCAGTCAGTATCTGCTTCTGCTGCTAGATCGACCTGGGTGCCGTGATCATAGTTGAACGTTCCTACACCAGGTTGAGTTACAGACCCTCCGCCAGTACTGTTTATCGTCAAGTCGTGCTGATCTACGGCAAAGTTGGCAGTTATAGAATAGTTGTCATTCATAGTGATGTTTGTATCCGGTGAAGTTGGATCGTCTATACTATTGTTATCGCCGGTCCATCTCTCGAAGTGATAGTTCGCATCTGACTCCGCTACCAGATCAACTTGAGTCCCAGGATTGTAAGGGATCGTGCCTTCACCAGGGGTAGTTACCGAACCCCCGGGAGTACTGTTTATCGTCAGATCGTATTGATTCATGGCAAAATTGGCAGTTATCGAATATGTACCGTTCATAGTGATGTAGGTATCTGGCGAGTTCGGAAGATTTATCTCACTCGTATCTCCCGTCCATCCATCGAAGTTCCAGCTAGTATCTGCTTCCGCAACAAGATGGACTTGAGTCCCTTGATCGTAAGTGAAGGTATTTTCACCAGGTTGAGTCACATTTCCGCCGTTGGTACTGTCTATCGTCAGGTCGTACTGGTCTATGGTAAAGTTTGCGGTGATCGAATAGTTGTCGTTCATAGTGATGTTCGTGTCTGGCAGAGTTGGATCGTTTATAGTTCCGTTATCGCCCGTCCATCTATCGAGATTATAGTTGGCATCTGCTTCTGCTACCAGATCGACTTGAGTCCCGGACTCATAGGTGATCGTACCTTCTCCGGGTCGAGTGACCGATCCGCCGTCCGTGCTGTTTATCGTCAATTGGTATCCTGATGGGTCTTGCCAGGTTTGCCAACTGAGTGCTGGATAACCGTAGTTTCCTTCGTGATCTTCTACGATTGCATGGTCACCGCTCAACCAGGTTTTAGAACCGTCTTTCGCCATGTCCCAGTCAACGTAGGTGTTATCATCGTATATCCAAGTCATCTCGTAGGTGTTCCGCATACTGCTGTTCGTCACCGTTCCGCTTTGGTCACCGACTAAATCTGTTTGTCCAGTTGTCTCTTTATTTGCATACGAATCCCTAACCGTCCCATCATAGTTATAACCAACAAGTCCAGCTGACTCGGGTGCGTCGCTCACTTCCCCGGTGGCATACGAGTTGTTCACCGTGCCATCACCGGCGTTCTGTCCAACGAGACCGCCTACATAATCATAGTCAGTTGCATTCACTTCGCCGGTCGCATAAGTGTTGTTTAAAGAACCGACGTTAGTTCCTACGAGCCCGCCTACACCTACAGTAGCAGATCCGGTAGTGTTAACGGCCGCATACGAGTTGGACAAGAGACCATTATTCTGTCCAACGAGCCCGCCTACATAGGTACCTACCCCATATACATCTCCAGTAGCGGAAGAATTTTTCACCGTGCCGCCGTTCTTCTCTCCAACTAGTGCGCCTACCTGGTCATTTCCGCTTACATCTGCACCGACGAGTTCGACGTTTATGATCTCGGCTCCAACATCAATAGATCCAAACATTCCTACTTTATCTATTCCTGTGCGGTTGATGTAGAGGCCGCTTATCTTGTATCCACTTCCATTGAAAGTGCCCGTGAACGCGTTATTTCCATCTCCTATCGGACTCCAACCTTTGCCCCCGTTCGCCGTCTCACTCGCCACATCGTCGTAACCTGCTGTGGTTGAATCCAAGTCGTTGCCTAGAACATAATCGCCGGTAAAGGTCATATTTTCCAATTCGTACCAATTGGTGATCGTTGTCTGCATAAATTTAGAAGACATCCCGACCTCTCTATCTACATTTTCGCTCTGTCCAGATGCTGAAGTCGCCAACAAGGTAAACGAAGAGACCATCATTAGGGCTATCACTACTATGTTCAAAATCTTTTTACTTTCCATCTCTTTCACCTATTTTCATTCCGATTGAGCCTTTTCATATATAAAATTTTTAGTATGGAAAGCTATATGACGATATACATTTTAATAAAAAGAAAAATAAAAGAAATCTCTACCTGGTCTATAAGGCAGAGATCTGATAGGTTTTCTTTACAAGCGCGTTAGAGCTGTAGGATTTTATTCTTCGAACAGCTCATCCTCGAATGGATCATCTCCGCCGCTGGTCTCTTCCGCCGCTGGGGTCTCTTCGGGTTCTGGGACATTTTCTGGTTCTGGTACTCCTTCTGACCCCGTGCTTTGTTCTGGTGGTTTGGGAGGAGATTCAGTTCCTCCTGTTCCCGTTTCCTCTTCAGAGAAAAGGTCTTCAGAGAATTCTTCTTCCTCCTCTTCGAACTCTCCTTCGTCCTCTCCGCCTTTTTGAGTATACCAGGCTGCCAGGCCTATCACTATCACCAATACGATGATCAGAGGTATGAGCCACCATAACCAGCCGGAATCGTCTTCATCGCCACCGGTACTGGTCTCTTCGAAGTGAGCCGTGATCTCCATGTCGTCCTGTACGGTGACGGTTATCTCTTTACTTTCTCCTTCACCTTCTGGATAATCGCCTTCCCAGTTGCTGAACTCCCAACCATCCTCGGGCTGGGCTGTTAACGTGACAGTAGTTCCTTCCTCGTACTCACTCAGATCTGGATCTTTCTCTACGCTGCCTTGACCATCCGTGGTCAAAGTCAATTCGTACTTGATCTTTTCGAAGTGAGCGGTTATATCCATGTCGCTGTTGATCGTGATGTTTATCTCCCGGCCGGTCAGATCAGTGCCTGTCCATCCAGCAAATTCATGACCATCGTCTGCTGTTGCGTTGAGGATAACGCTGTCCCCATCGTCGAACTCCTGAGACCATCCATCTTCTACTTCTTGGCCGTCCACATCTACCGTACCGTTTCCATCGATGTTCAAGGTAAGGTTGTATCGTTCAGTCGTAACCTCTTCGAAGTGAGCCGTGATGTTCTTATCCCCGTCCATCACTATAGTGATGGAATTAAGTTCGCTCTGGACTGAGCCTGTCCATCCCGTGAAGCCCCATCCTTCGCTTGCGTTCGCTTCAAGTTCCACGGTCGCATATGCAGGATAATCGTTCTGGAACGGAACGTCCACTTCAGTTCCGTTCACTTCTACTGCTCCGTTACCTTCTACATCTAACATGAGCGTGTTGGTCCCTATTGTTTCTTGGAACGTTGCCGTGATATCTTTATTTTCGTCAATCGTTATCGTCGTAGCGTTCGCTTTGGTATCAGATACAGTTCCGTTGTCGCCTGTCCATTCTACGAATTCGTAGCCTAAATCGGCGACCGCCTCAAGATCTACTTCAGTACCTTCACTGTAAGTGAAGGTGTTTTCACCGGGTTCTATCACGGTACCCCCGGAAGTAGAACTTATGGTTAGATCATAGGTTACTCCGCTTACCTCCTCGAATTCCGCCGTGATACTGTAATTATCGTTCATGGTTATAGTGGTCGTATCGGCTTTCGTATCCTGTACAGTTCCGTTATCGCCGGTCCACTCTACAAATTGGTAACCTGAATCTGCAACGGCCTGGAGGCTTACTTCAGTATCTCCGCTGTAGGTGAAGGAACCTTCACCAGGATCTGAAACATTACCTCCGGAAGTAGAACTTATAGTCAATTCATAGGAAACACCGCTCGTTTGCTCGAATTCCGCCGTGATGCTGTAATTATCGTTCATGGTGATGGAGGTCATATTAGCTTTAGTATCCTGTACAGTTCCGTTGTCTCCGGTCCATTCTACAAACTGCCAACCATCATCTGGTATCGCTTCTATGGTAACTTCTTCTCCAGCTGAATAAGAGTGGGTCCCGGGCGTAGGGTTAGTATCTCCCTGTCCGGTCACATCTATAGTGAGATCATATTCGACTCCTGCAGGTACAACTGTCAAAGTGGTTGTGTTGCTCAAACTGTTATATTCACCCGTGACAGTCCATGTTCCTGTGTTTTCAGAGAAATAGATATTGTCACTCCAGTATCCTCCGGCCCCATTTTCTATAGACCAATTTGTCTGGGCCGTGACCTCTTCTATGTGATTTCCATATGAATCATAGGCATCGGCAAGATAACTCTGCTGATCTCCAGCATTTATGGTCTTATTCTCAGGGGAGATATTTATGTGGTCGGGACTACCGGCTTCTACAGTGAGAGTTGCCGTATCCGTTTTGCCTTGGTATTCGCCAGTAACCTCCCACTCTCCAGAGTATTGAGAGGTGTAAACGTTGCCGTTCCAACTACCACCAGCTCGAACATCTATTGACCAGTTCGTCTCTCCCGTGACATCCATCAGTGAATTATTGAATTTGTCATATGCAGTGGCGTTGTAGGTCTGCTGATCTCCGGCGGTGATAGTTTGGTATTCCGGCTCGATTTCGATATGATCTACGATCGCCTCTTTTACCGTGAGTGACGTAGTATTCACGGCATCAGGATGATTAGCAGTAACCGTCCACGTACCTACGCTATCGGTAGAATATTCGCCCGTATTTTGATTCCAACTCCCTCCAGCCCCGCTATCTATGGACCAGGTCGTTTCCTCCGTAACGTTTTCTATGAAATCGCCCCACGGGTCGTAAGCCGAAGCGGTATAATTGACCACCGCCCCTGATTCGACTGTGGCATCTTCAGGGCTGATCACGATGTAGTCCACTGTTGGTGCACCCACCTCGAGGCCGGTGGTGTTCACGTAGCCTGAATAATCAGCGGTCACGGTCCAGTTACCTTCAGATTCAGTATGGTACTCGCCCGTATCTTGATTCCAGCTTCCCCCGGCTCCATCTTCTATCGACCAGCTAGTCTCTTCTGTAACATCTGCAAGCTTGTTATTATTAATGTCGTAAAGCGTGGCATTGTAATTCACGGTTTCTCCGGAATTTGCCACGGCATCTTCAGGGGTGATCGTTATGTGATCTGGCTCCGTGTCCCAAACATCGAGAGTGACGTTGTCTGTCATTTCAAAAGTAGTGGTCAGATTATAGCTTCCAGTCACGTTCCAATGTCCTTGGTTGGCGGAGGTGTAAACATTATCTGTCCAGGAACCCCCGGCTCCGCTCTCTATGGACCATCCTGCTCCCATTGTAACGTTCATGATCGCATTTCCTTCATGGTCGATGGTCTCAGCGTAATAGGTCTGAGAATCTCCTGTTCCTATGGTCGAAAGTTTTGGAGTGACCTTGATGTCATGAGTTATCGCCTCGAACAAGTAGGGATACCCATCGTTGATGATTCCGTCTCCATCGATCTCCCAATAATCATTGTTTCTCGTATCCTCATTAGGATCTCCAATAAAGTCCCAAGGATCGTTCAAACCGCTGGTGGATGTATCGGTGAAAGTGACAACGTCTTTCATCTCTGAGGTGGTCTTTCCCGTGCCGTTTGCAGAATCACTCTGATTTGTAGAGTCGATGTCCCAGAAGGAATTTTCCACGATCGCTTCATTATCGCTATTACCAACTAATCCTCCCACACGATCATTGCCCTCTACAGGACCCGCAGCATAGGACTTATATATCTCGCCAGAAGAATTAGAGAATATATCGAGTTCTCCGATAAGTCCACCGACATCCGAATCTCCGTGTACTTCTCCTACAGCGTACGTGTTTCTTACTGCGCCTCCTTGTTGTGCCCCTGATAATCCGACGAGACCGCCTACCCAAGAACTACTTCCGGCGAACACATCGACGCTCGAGGCGCTCTCGTTCACGTAACTTCTCCAGGTATTCCAACCGACGAGACCGCCGACCAAAGCACCGCCATTAGTTGTCTCTACAGTTCCGCTCGCGTACGAATACCTTATCTCGCCTGATTCATTTTCTCTACCAGTATTCAATCCGACTAGACCTCCAGTATAGGTGCTTCCGGAATCTGTACCTGTGACTGTCCCATTTACTTTACAGTGCTGGACGGTTCCGCCGGTGATCTGGCCCACAAGCATACCTATTCGGGCTTCACCTGTCACACTTGCATTTTGTAATCGGACGTTCCTTATCTCCGTGGTGACTGAAGGATTGCCCCCTTTGAGAGAGCCAAATAGGCCGACGTAATTCTCGTTAGGTCTATCGATATTCAGATCTTTGATCACATGTCCTTGGCCGTTGAAAGCACCTGTGAAAGAATTCGAGTTATCGATTCCTATAGGTTCAAAGTTATCTGTTGGGTCGGCTTGGATATCATCCACTACCGTATAGTTGCTGTCCAAGGTCCATCCGTCTTGACCCGTTCCAACCTTTTTTAGCTCCGTATAATTGCTGATCTCATAAAAATTCACGGCTTTGAAGGTGACATCCATATTGTCAGAATCGCTTACTGCCCCTCCTTGACTATCCGCCGTCAACGTGATGGTGCTGGTAGTCCCTTCCGCACCTTGGGGGAGTTCCACTTCAACTTCTACCGATTCGGACTCACCTACCGCAACTGAGACCGTATTTTGAACGTTCACGGTCCAACCCTGGGTATCGGTGACTGAAAGATCGTAAGTATCATCGGCGGTACCAGTATTTTTTACACTGAAGGAGTAAGTGTGAAGTCCCTTAAATATCTCTTCTTGATTATCAGGTCCAGTCACGTTCACTCCGTAGCCCGCCTCTAGAGTGACATTCATGCTGTCCTCATCGTTCACATCGCTATTCTGACTGAACGCACTCAGAGTGATCTTGTCGGTCACGCCCCCAGCGTCGGCTGGGATGGTGACATCCACCGGTACGATCTCGGTCCCGCCTGAGATAACAGTGACCTCATTTTGAACGCTCACGTCCCACCCTTTTTCTTCGCTCACGAAAAGATCGTACGTTTCATCAGCATCTCCGGGATTCGAGACATCGAAGTCGAATTGATGGGTTCCAGAAGAAGATACCGTCGTATCGGCAGGCGCGGTGACGCTTACATCATAAGTATCTTCGAAAGTGACGTCCATGCTGTCCGAAGAGCTAGCTGTACCTCCTTGACTTTCCGCCGTTAGAGTTACGGTACTTGTCTGTCCTCCCGCCCCAGCTGGTATATCTACAGTGACATCTACAACCGTAGATGAGAGTGCGTTAACAGTGACAGTATTCTGGACACTCACGCCCCATCCCTGTGTATCAGAGGCCGTAAGATCGTAAGTATCATCCAGAGTACCGACGTTTTCGACGGTGAACTCGTAAACGTAACTTCCCGAAGAGGTTTCGGTCTTATCGACCGGAGCATCGACTCTTACGCCATAGCCATCTTTTATTGGATTTTCGTCCCAGCTCAAAAATGGATAACTGTTTCCATCCACTATATTCCATATATAATTCTGATTTATATCACCGGGATTCACGTCAGTTATATCCCATTTTGGGGTGAAGGTCGTGATGTCTTTCATCTCTTGGGTGGTATTGGGCGTACCTGCAGCAGATTCACTTTGTCCCGTGGTGTTGACATCCCAATGCGATGCATCTACTTCTCCGCCGTACCCCGATATATTGCCGACGAGTCCTCCCACAGTATCTCCTTTGGTCTGTACCGGACCGACGGCATAACTGTTGGTTACATACCCGTAATCATCGTCGTATCCACTTGCGTAAGTGAATGCGATACCACCGACTAGACCTCCCACGTTAGTATCACCGTCTACGTCTCCGGCGGCATAAGAATCTATAACTTGCGCCCACTGGCTCACATCGCCGGTCAGTCCACCGACTAATCTATTTCCGGTCACGTCGGCTTCGGAATAACTCTCGTAGATCCATCCTTCCATGGACCCGACGAGTCCTCCGACCCAATCTGCATTGGGAGCATAAACAGTACCAGTTGACTTCGATTCTTTTATCTCTGTCCACCAGCCGATCCTTCCAACGAGACCGCCGACGAGTCCCTTTCCGTCGGTTGTGCTGGTAACGGAGCCTTCTACTCTGTTATTTTTTATCAAAACTCCGTTTCCGGAATCGCTGGCGTTGGCTGTATTTCCGACAAGCATCCCTACAAATTTTCTGCCAGTGATATCTGCATTTTTCATCCGGACATTTTTAACTTCAGCGTTCAGCCCTAGGATGCCGAAAAGCCCGATATGGGCTTCACCGCCTCTATCTATGTTCAATCCATCTATGGTATAATTATGCCCGTCGAAGCTCCCCGTGAAATTACCTGCAGATGTGTTACCTATCGGATCGAAATTATCTGTAGAATCGGCGGAGATATTATTCGTAACATTATAATCATCGTGAAGGTCCCAACCATCTTGACCGGTTCCAACTTTCTTCAGTTCTTGATAGTTACTCACATTATGGAGTTCCTGCTGGGGCGTCGGTCCGTCTATCCCGTGATCCATATCTGAGTTCCCGGAAAGAGCGGGTTTTTCTTCACCTAAACTGCTAGCCATCCCGAGAAACGAGCTGCACAGAAGTATTCCTACGATTATCAAAACAGGGTATTTTTTCATGATCGTGTTCATAATTTTTGCCTCAGCCGAGGAGTGAAATAATCGTTATATAATATTTATCCTAGGTGGACTTCGATAATTCTAGGTAAATTCCTGGTGAAAAGACGGTTGTTGTTCCCCATCTCTTCTATCCGTCTTTTTTATGGAGGCGCCATCTTCCTATGAACAGATCTATTTCTCCATCCTCTCTTACTTCAAACCTAACCCTGTTCTTTTCGCCGTTGCCGTCCAGGTAATAAAATTCAAAGTCCTCTACAGCTTTGTCCTTCGGGATAAGGATCAGTTCTTCCTCCTCCAGTCTCTCTTTGACCGTGAGTTTTAGAAGAGTACTCACTTTCTCTATCTCCATCTCTTTTATCCCTCTGTATGACTCGTACGTTCCGGTCAATCTGTCCAGCCTTTCTTTTCTCTTGAAGTAAGTTAATTCATTTCCGTCTTCGCCTTTCACGGTTTTTATGATCCACTTGGCCAACTCTTCGTAGGAACTACCCGGGATAGTGTTACCACAGACCGCGACGCCGAAGTCTCTTACGAAGCCGATGAAGCCCCCGGAGACCGCTATAGAGCCGCCGTGGCCCACGAACTTTTCTCCATTGAACTCTTTAACGGCCCAGCCGTAACCGTAATCGCCTACCTCTCTAGTTATATGTCCTTCGTGAGCTTTCTCCAAAAGTTCCGGATCCACGAGCTGTTCGCCTTTGAATTCTCCCCCGTTAATGTTCATCTCTAGATAATTTGCCAGTTCCTCAGCTGAACTCAAAAGTCCTCCACCCGGATGTCCTATCTCTCTTAAAGGATAAGGCGTCTCTTCTGGACCGTCTTCTCCCATGAAATAAGGTGTCATCATATCTTTGGCTTCTTCATCATAATCGAACCTAGACCTTTTCATCTCTAAGGGTTCAAAGATCTCGTCTTTAATAAATTCAGGATAGGGCTTCCCGCTCACTTTTTCTATGATCTGGCCCAGCAAAGCATAACCGGAATTGAAGTAGAAAAATTCCTCTCCCGGTTCCGCCGCGATTTCATCTCTAGCGGAATTAAGATGTGTATAGAAATCATCCAGGTCGCTCAGAGGTAAACCCCTTTCATCCATCCCTATCAATCTGTCTATCAAAGCTTCGCTCATCCCCAAAGAAGGCATGCCGGAAGAGTGGGTTAAAAGATGATGGATCGTTACCTCATTATCCCAATCTATCGGTACATACTTTTCCGCTCTATCATCTAAAGATAATTCACCTCTCTCGACTAATCTCATCACGGCTAGAGCTGTAAAAGACTTGGTGATCGAGGCCATGCCAAAAAGAGTATTCGGTGTTACCGGTTCGTTAGAGCTTAGGTCTCTAGCGCCAAATCCTTTCGTATACCTCCAATCATCTTTTTTGATCACCGCTACACTCATACCGGGGACCTTGTTCTCACTCATCCAATCTGCGATGAAGTCCTCCAAATTTTCTTTTATTTCTAGAGGTAGTTCATCAGTTTTCTTCTCCATCTTCAACCACCACTTACGGGATTGGTTTCGAGCCTATATATCTTTTTATAAGTAAAAGTAATCGGATCCGACGGTCTTTTATCCGAGTATTAAAAAAGTTTAAGACCTTCCTCTCGTCTTAGGAAAAGTACGCATAGATCATGAAAACACTGATATAACACTGTAATATTATAGGGTGATAATATGTCAGCATCAAAAAATGTAGACGTGCTTGGAGAGACCTGTCCAGTTCCTCTGGTAGAAACTAGAAAGGCCGTACGGAAAGCATCCCCGGGCGACGTAATCGAAGTCGTAGGAAATCATCCCGAGTCTAAAGAGGAGATTCCTATGGCGGTAGATGAACTTGGCTTAGAGCTGCTGGAGATCAAGGAGAAAGGGGATAAGTGGAAGATAAGGATAAAGATTCCGGAGGAGGATTGATTTGACTGAAGGTGAAAAAGCCACCATAATAGTCCACAGCGGGGAATTCGACAAAGTTTACAGTGCGTTGATCATGGGTACCGGTGCCCTCTCGATGGGGATGGATGTTTCGATGTACTTCACATTCTGGGGTCTGGAAAGATTGAAGAAGGACGAGCTGGATAAAGGCCCCCTGTCGAGGATGAACTTTTTCGGCCTTGGTAAATGGTTCATGAAACGGAAGCTGAAGAAATCAAATGTAAGAGAGCTGGACGCCCTCCTTGAAGATTTCAACGAATTGGGTGGGAAGATATTGGCTTGCGATATGACCATTGATATAATGGATATAAACAAAGAAGATTTAAGAGATGAGGTCATAACGGATTACTGCGCCGTGGGCACGTACATCAAAGAGGCAAAAGAATCCGAGGTAACGCTCTTCATATAGGTGGTAAGGATGAAGGATGAGATAATATATATGGATAACGCCGCTAGTTCAAGGCTCGACGACGAAGTGTTCGAGGCGATGAAACCCTACATGCTGGATAACTACGCCGTAGCGACTTCAGACTTCGCTTACAGCATGGGGGTTGAAGCCAAAGAGGCACTAGATGACGCTCGCGAGATGATAGTTAACGAACTCAACGGCACTCCGGAAGAATTCATCTTCACATCGGGTGCCACGGAATCGAGCAATCTGGCTCTCAAAGGGGTCGCCGAGGAACTATCCGAAGAAGGAAACCATATAATAATCTCTGAGATCGAAGACTTCCCGGTCCTTAACACCGCCAAAGCTCTGGAAAAGGAAGGGTTCGACGTAACTTATCTTGAAGTAGATGAAGAAGGTTTCGTGGACCTTAATGAGTTGGAGGAGAGTATAGAGGAAGACACTATCCTTGTTTCCATACAGCACGGAAATCAGGAGATAGGCACGGTACAGGACATAGCTAAGATCGCCGAGGTATGTGACGATCACGACGTCATCTACCATACCGACGCCACTCATACCTTCGGAAGGGTTCCCATCGATGTGAGCGAAGTGCCCGTTGACCTCGTGACAGTTGCCGCACATCCTATCCACGGGCCAAGAGGTATAGGGGGACTTTACATAAGGGAGGGCACATCCATAAAAAAGCAGATGAACGGCGGTTTTCAGGAGAACAACCTAAGAGCCGGTGTCGAGAATATACCGGGAGCGGTGGGATTCGCTAAAGCTGTTGAACTGATCGACGAGGAAGAGAATAAAAGGATAGAGAATTTAAGGAACGAGCTGATGGAAGGTCTGATGGAAGAGATACCCGAGACTATCCTGAACGGCCCGAAAGAAAAAAGGACCCCGCAGAACGCGAATATAACTTTTCATTACGTAGAAGGAGAATCTATCACCCTGCATCTGGACATGAGAGGGATAGCGGTCAGCACGGGCTCAGCGTGCTTCAGCAAGTCGTTAGAAGCGAGCCACGTGATAATGGGGATAGGAGGCGACCATGAAAGAGCTCACGGCTCTGTAAGATTCACATTAGGAAGATTTAACGATCAAGAAGAGATAGACGAGGTCGTGAAAGCGACCTCCGAGGTAATAGAAGAATTGAGAGAGATAAGCCCTTTAAGTAAAGAAGAGGAGGAATGATAAGATGGAAACGCCGTATAGCGAAAAAGTCATAGAATACTTTCAGAACCCTAAGAACGTAGGTGAGATCGAGGACCCGGACGGATATGCGAAAGAGGGAAGCCCAGCCTGTGGAGATATGGTGTCCCTGTTCATCAAGGTTGAGGATGAGAACCACGAGATTACGGACATCAAGTTCAAATCTTACGGATGTGCTTCTAACATCGCTACGGGCTCCATAATAACTGAGATGGCCAAAGGTATGACGATCGAGGAGGCAAAAGAGATATCCTGGGAAGATGCCGCGGATGAACTGGGTGGATTACCTGACCTGAAGACTCACTGTTCTGTCCTAGCTGTCGATGCGTTGAGAGAGGCGATAAGGAATTATGAAGAAAGGCAGGGTATAGGAGAAGAAAAGAGAGAGACGACTCTCGACGTAGTCAGAAAACGTCTCAGACACGTGATGAACCCGATGACCGGTCTAGACGTCATAAAGACGGACCTCATAAGTGATATCGAAGTGGAAGACGGTATAATAACCGTCGAAGTAGATCTCGAAGAGGACCACCAGTTTGCCTCTGCAGTAAATGAAGATATAAAAGAAAAGCTGGAACCGAGATGGGACGTCGAAGAAGTGGTAATAAAATTCGTTGGCGACTGAGAGACTGAAGAAAATAGCCGTTTTCTACATGCTGCGGAGTCCTACCCCGTAGATGCGATAAAGATAGAGAAATAGATCTTTCCGATTGCTAGGGAATTGAAAGACTAGTATTCTCTATCGATATCGACAACGTTCACCTCTTCGCCCTCTTTTAGGGAATTCAATATGTCCTGTAGGTCATTTATCCTGTATCTTTCCCTATCTCTGACGTGAGAACCGCGGTGAGGACTGAATATCACGTTATCGAATTCATTCAAAGGGTAATTCGAGGGGAAAGTGTCGCTCCTCGATTCCTCGTCCGGAGGATAGTTCCACCAGACATCTATGCCAACTCCTCCGAGTTTACCTGATTTTAGGGCGTTGTAAAGGGCTTCTTCGTCTATGACCGGTCCCCGTCCCACGTTCACGAGATGAACCCCCTCTTTCATCAGGTCGAATTCCTCCTCACCCAGATACCCTTTAGTATTTTCCGTTTCGGGCAGGGTCGAGATGATAAAATCCGCTTCAGGTAAAAATTCATCCAGCTTTTCTTCCGTACCTATCTCATCTATTACATCTGCTTCTTCGGGCGTCCGTTTGACCGCTTTCACATCCATCGAGAAACTTTTACCTATCTTACCGAGAGCTCTTCCTATCTCGCCGTATCCCAGGATCAGTAAAGTCTGATCGATCAGCCTGCGGCTCCATCGGTGTTCGTACCGGGGAGTCCAATCCCCCTCCTTTAACTTTTCATGTATCGGGATCAAATTTTTTACAGAGGCGAGGAGTAAAGTCCAGGCATGTTCAGCGACGAACTGTGAATTGAAATGTGAGTTCACCACGGTCAGGTCTGGAAAATCTTTGAGTTTGTCTTTATCCTGTGGAGGTATACCGGCGAAGGGTATGATGAAATAGTCAAGATTTTCTGCTTTCTTCAAGAATTCTCTCGGTATCCTAGCTCCTATGATCGCGTCGTACTCTTCTGCCGATTCGACCGCTTTCTCTTTTTCGTCGGGCGGGAGTCTTTCTATCTCTATCCCTTCTTTAAGCCCCTCCTCCAGGTCGATCTCCTCTTCTTCAAAGACTGATAGATAAAGTACCTTCATTTTACCCCCGTAATGATTTGAGCACTACCCTTTATCTTTTTTGGGTTTCTACTTTAAAGGATGCGGTCACTTTTTTCCCAGGATCTTTTTGACGGCTTCTTCGATGGAGCAATCGTCCTTTTCGGATCTTTCTCTTACCTCTTTGATCAGTTCTAAGTATTTCTTATAACCTTCCTTTCCGTCTATCTTCTCGCTCACGGTTCTAGATAAGGCCTGGTTGTATCTTTCATGGGGTCTTTGATTTTGAAGTGCC
>JAGXLI010000104.1 GCA_018334755.1 Thermoplasmatota archaeon | reverse complement strand
AATTTCTTTAACTTTGATGCCCACTTCTTTCTCCGCATCTTCACTTTTAACTACTAGATCGAAATTCCCTATCCTACCTTCATAGATCACCCAGGTGAACTCACCTCCGTAGACCCCATCAGAACCCGCCTTTTCAGGATCCCCGAGGGTTACCTCTTCATAATCTTCATAGACCAGATCTTCCTGCTCATCGTAGACTGAAAATACTATCATCTGGGTATCTTCTATTTCCCCCAGATTTGTGATGGTATAATTCACGAGGACTTCATCACCTACGAGATATTCTTCACCTTCTTCAGGCGAATCTATCGTAACATCAAAATAAGCCTTTCTGACAAAATGAGCAGTCAAGGATCTGTCTCCTTCCATCGTGATAGTGATCTCACTCTTTTCTTCATCACTTTCGGGGATGTCTCCGGTCCAGTGACTGAATGTCCAATTATCGTCAGGCTGGGTTTCGATCGTCACCTTCTCGCCATATTCGTACGAATGGCTCCCCTGCTCTGGAGATATGTTCCCTTCACCTTCGACGTTTAAATTAAGCTCGTAAACATCTAAAGCAAATCTCGCCGTTATCTCGTAATGGTCCAGCATCTCTATCGTAGTTGAATTTACCGCTGGATCTCCTACGGTGTCGTTATCCCCGCTCCATCTAACGAAATGGTAATGTTCGTCCGGTTCCGCTTCAATATCAACGACTTCACTCGCGTTGTAGGTGAAAGTGTCTTCTCCAGGTCTTGTAATACTTCCCCCGATAGTTGAGCTCAGGGTCAGATCATATCCCTTTTGTATAAATTCGGCCGTGATATTGTGGTTTTCCTGCACGGTTATCGTTGTCTGGTTTGAAGTGGGGTCGCTTATGGTATCGTTCTCTCCGCTCCATCTTTTAAAGTGGTAATCCGGATCCGGCACCGCCTCAAGAGTAACGCTCTCACCGGCCCCGTGATCGAAATCTCCTTCTCCGGGTACCGTCACCTCACCTCCTATCGTAGAGTTTATAGTCAACTTGTAAGCGTCTATGGTGAATACACCGGCACTCTGATCCGTTGAACTTGAACCGACTGTATCGGTGACTTCTGCTTTTACCAAGCAATCTGAACTCTGCACGTTCGGGACGGTCCAATCATAAGAGTTAGGGTTAGCGGTTCCAGCTATTCCCGTGGTTATGGTGTTCCAATTGCTTCCATTGTCTTTTGAATAGTAAAGGTCAACGGTCAGATCAGAATTAACATCTTCATCGCTCATATTCCACCAGATAGTTTCGGTGTCAGCGGCCATCAAGTGTTCTCCGCCGTCGGGTCTAGTTAGATCTACAGTAGGGGGTGCATTGGTCGTAAAACTCCAGGTATCACTCTTGGTCGTTTCTTCACCATCGTCAGCTACAGCATACCAGGAGTAAGTTGTACCAGATGTCAGGCCAGACCACGTGACTGAGGCAGTACTACCACTTGATACGCTGCTGTCCGTCCCGATCAGATTATCATTGGAAGCGTCATAAAAACTAACATCCATATCATCTCCATCTGGATCCGATACGTCGACTTCTAGAGTTGGATTAGTTCTCACTCCGGTCGCGCCATCTGATGGAGATGGATTGCTGAGGGCATCGGGCGCTCTGTTCGGTACATCCTTTATACTCAGGAATGGATAGCTGCTGCCGTCAACGATGTTCCAGGTGTAACTCGTATCCCTGTCGTATGTACTGCTTACACTGGTTATGTCCCATCCCTTGTTGTTAAAATGAGAATATGACTGCATCGTGGAGGTAGGAAGACCTCCATCTATACCGGAGGAAATACCCAGATCATCACCTATAGGATCACTCCATGTATCAAGGCTGCCAGTAGATGATTCGTAGGCTTCACCCCCCTGCCAATTGACCCCTATTACCGTTCCAAGGTATGTGTTAGCCCAAAAGGTGCTAAAATTGGCCGCGTATGTGTTTTCTAACCCTCCATATGTACCACTATCTCCATTACTCCCTACAAGCCCCCCTATATTATCAGCATTTTTTACGGCTCCCATACCACGGACATAGCAATCCTTGACGTCACCATAATTAAATCCGACTAACCCACCAGCATCCCAACTATTGACCCCATCTACAGTTCCTCCGTTGACCCAACATTGTTTCACAAGGCCTCCTGAATCAAGAGTTCCGACTAATGAGCCAGCGGTATCTCCAGATATGTCAACATTTCTCAATCCAAGATTCTTTATCGTACCTACTGTACCATATCCGAACAAGCCAGGGCTACTACTATCAACTACTAAAGATTCTATCGTATAGCCTTGTCCATCAAAGGTTCCTTCGAAATCACCAATTGGATCCCAATTATCTCCTATACCTCCATAATCACTCATATTTGAATCTAGATCATTTTGCAGGTAATAAGTCCCACTAAGATCATTCCTCACATCGTTGAGATCGTTCCAGTCGTATATGTCATAAGCCGTCGGGCTCGGGTTTTCTCTCTTCGATTTATCTGGGGAATCACCCAAAGCAGCGGTCTCCTGAGAATCCTCATCATTCTTCCTTGTATCCTTTGTCTCTTCTATAGACATCTCAACTTCAGTTTCATCCGCATGATGTCTGTATCCATCCTCAAAATCCAGGGATTGAACCACACTGCTGACGTTTACTACAAGGAGCAAACTGACTATCAGTACGATAGCCTTGGTCCATGAGGATTTTATCCATCCTTTGTAGGATATCTTGACTTTCATCTTTATCCGACCTCATCTTTATTGGGTTCAGCCCTACTTCATGATCGAAACCTTTTCCTTTTTATCCGAAAGAAAATCCTTTGACACATCTTTCAGAGCTAGTGATCGCCAAGGAACCCGGGATCGATATTATAGGGCCCCGCTGTTGTACGACTGGCTTATCATCTCTAGATGTTATTTATAAATTTGCTTGTATTTATGTTAAAATGTACAATCGTACAAAGGAACCTCTATATTTAGAAAATTTTGATCATACTGCCTTCAAACAATAATTTTTTATCTCACTCTATCATTATTCATCTAGCGTATAAAGGTGAAAATATGGAGGAAGATTTTCCAAAACTGCAGGTCGCATTGGACCTCATGAATCTGAAAAGAGCTCTCCGGATAGGAAGAGAAGCTGCCGAGGGAGGAGTTGACTGGATAGAAGCCGGAACACCTCTCATAAAATCGGAGGGGATGGAAGTCATCCGAAAATTAAGAGATGAATTTTCAGACA
>JAGXLI010000103.1 GCA_018334755.1 Thermoplasmatota archaeon | reverse complement strand
TGAAAGAAGTAGATGAAGAATACAAGAGAAAATGGAAAGACTACAAGCAGGTCTACAAGGAACTTTCAACGCGATACAAAGAGAACCTGACTAAATTGGAGCGATAAAAAATCCTTTTTCTCTCCCCCTATATAGATTGAAAATTTTGGAAGCTTTTTGAGGACTGGTATTTTCTACTAAATCTAAATAGACAAAAATTTTATTTAGAGCAATCCTATACTGCTAATATGAACTTTGAATTGACCGATAACCAGAAGATGGTCCGTAATATGGTAAGAGATTTTGCAGAGAACGAAATCGAACCAGTAGCTGACGAATTGGATGAAGAAAGGGAATATCCTCACGAGATACTCGATAAGATGTCCGATCTAGGTCTTCTCGGGATTATGATCCCCGACGAGTACGATGGAGCTGGAATGGATACCGTGAGTTTCGCTATAGCGATTGAAGAGATATCAAGGAAGTGTGCAGCTACCGGCGTTATAACCGAAGTGCATAACTCATTGGTCGCTAGCCCTATAGTGCATTATGGGACCGAAGAACAGAAAGAAAAATATTTACCGATGTTAGCGAAGGGTGAAAAGATCGGTGCGTTCGGAGGCACAGAACCCGATGCAGGGACCGATCTCGGTGCCATGCAGACTACTGCCGAGAAGGACGGCGACAAATACATAATCAACGGCCAGAAAACATTTATAACCAGCGGCAGCGAAGCGGGGCTTTTTCTAGTCTTCGCGGTGACCGACAAAAGCAAGGGTCGGAACGGGATAAGTGCTTTTATCGTAGAAAGCGATACCAAGGGATTCGAGGTCGGCGATGTTTTCGATAAATTGGGTATACACGCTAATAAAGTGTCGGAATTGTTCTTTGAAGATATGGAGGTTCCAGAGGAAAATCTGCTCGGAGAAGAGGGAGAAGGCTATAAAATAGCGCTCAGTGCCCTCGATCACGGTAGGATAGGTATCGGGGCCCAAGCGGTCGGGATCGCACAAGCAGCGCTAGACGAATCCATCAAATATTCCCAACAGAGAGAGCAATTCGGTAAATCTATCTCCAACTTCCAGGGGGTCCAGTTTAAATTAGCCGACATGGAGACCAGGACAGAGGCCGCAAGGTTGCTCGTCTATAACGCCGCAGATGCTGCAGACCGTGGTGAAAGATTTACGAAAGAAGCATCTATGGCCAAGTTGTTCGCATCTGAAGTTGCCACGGAGGCCGCAGATGAAGGTGTCCAGATCCATGGAGGATATGGTTATATAGAGGAATACAAGGTAGAGCAGCTGTTTAGGGATGCGAAGATAACCGAAATATACGAGGGTACTTCGGAAGCTCAAAAGATGGTTATCGCAAGAAGTCTTCTAAGTTGAGGTGTATTTATGAATATCGTGGTCTGTGCGAAGGAAGTCGTCGATGTTTCGGAGATAAAGATAGACGAAAAAACGAATAAGCCGATCCTCGAAGGTATATCAAGGGAGGTAAGCGACATAGAGAAAAGTGCTGTCGAGGAAGCTATAAAGATAAAAGAGGAGTACGGCGGAGAGATAACTATTTTGACCGTCGGATCCGTGGATAATATGGAAAATGTCAAGGAATTACTTGCCATGGGGGCAGACGAAGCGGTGATCATCTCTCCACCGGAAGAACCCGATTACACGGTTGTCACGGAACTCTTAGCCGGCGCTATAAAAGAGATCGGGGATATCGATCTAGTGCTGTGCGGGGAAGCTTCCATCGATTTGTTCTCCGGCCAAGTGGGACCTAGGATAGCTGAATTGTTAGATATACCTCAGATCACTTATGCCGAGGGTCTTGAAGTTGAGGAGGAGAAGATAGTCGGTGAAAGAGATGTCGGCGGAAACAAGATCATGACAGTGGAATCACCCTATCCGGTTTTGGTCACCGTAACTAAAGAAATAAATGACCCCCGATTACCGAGTCTTCAGGAGATTCTAGGGGCGGCGAATAAACCCATAAATGAGTGGGAGCCAGAGAAATTCATGGATCATGAGATTGAATCTACTACGGAAACGAAGGACATAAGAGGTGTTTCCATGGAACGTAAGAACATCATATTCGACGAAGACGAGTTAGAAGATTCTGTTAAAAATTTGGCCGAAAATCTTGCCAAAGAGGGTTTACTAGAGGGATAAAGATGGTGCTGATATATTCTGACGATAAAGATACAACTAAAGAATTGATAGCTAAAGGAAGAGAATTGGCAGATGAGACGGGCGGCCAGGTGACCTCTGTGATCATCGGCGAAGGAGGCGAAGAGGTTGCTAACGAGTTGATCTACCATGGGTCAGATGAAGTTATCCTCGCTAACGCGGATATAGAGCAATTCAAGGCAGAAGAGTACACCCAAGTTTTGAGTCAGCTGGTAGAAAAAACCGACTCGGAGATCGTATTGATCGGTTCCGATAAGAGTGGAAAGGAAATAGCTCCTAGGTTGGCGGCAAAATTGGAGACCGGTTGCGTGACCGACTGTATCGATCTTTACTTCGAGGATGACACCTTAACTGCTGAAAGGGTTGCCTACAGCGGAAACGCGGTCGCCGTACAAAATTTCATTTCAGAACCCTATATTGTAACGATCCCGTCGAAGAACTTCGATCCCTTGTCCAAGGATGAAGGAAGAAAAGGTGAGATAACCCGAGAAGAACTAGAAGTTATCGAGGCGGAATCGAAGGTCATAGATGTCCAGGAAAAAGAAAGTGAGGGGGTCAACGTCGAGGATGCGGAGATAATAGTCTCCTGCGGTCGTGGTTTCGACAATCAGGAGGATCTAGATCTTGCAGAGGACCTTAGTGAAGCCTTCCAAGGAGGAACTATAGGCTGTTCAAGGCCGGTTGCAGCCGATCTTAAATGGCTGCCCGAGGATCACTGGATAGGCCTTTCGGGACACGAAGTGAAACCGGAGCTTTACGTAGCTATAGGAATATCCGGACAGATCCAACATATAGCTGGTATGCGGGATTCTGGAACTGTAGTCGCTATAAACAAGGACGAGGATGCGCCCATCTTCGACTCGGCGGACTATGGGATAGTTGGAGACCTTTATGAGGTAGTGCCGAAATTGGTCGAAGCGATAAACGAAGAAAAAAGGTGATCCTCGATAAACTTCACATATCACCTCAAAAAATCCCACCATCAATGCCTTTCGCCAACCTTAAATAGATGGCTTCAATATCTTCCTCCGCAATATGATAAATGAGAATTAAAGGAGAAATAACCATGAAAGATCCTGTAATAGTTTCTGC
>JAGXLI010000061.1:2626-12377 GCA_018334755.1 Thermoplasmatota archaeon | reverse complement strand
CTGTCTCTCTCGGTGATGACTTCATAGGTGAAGACGAAGACTTCGTCATAATGTACGGCGATAATTACATCACTCCATATGATACCATGGATGACATCGTAAAGTTCCATTCCGATAAAGAGGGAGATGGCACACTAGTTTTACATCCAGTCGACGACCCGACGAGGTTCGGGGTGGTGAAGATGGACGAGGATAAAGAGATCCACGGTATGGTCGAGAAACCCACGTTAGAAGAAGCCCAGCCGTACAAGATCGATGACCACTGGCTGAATATCGCCGGACTTATGATCATGAATTCTAAACTTTTCTCCTTTATAGAGAAAACGGAGCCAGGAAAGAATGGAGAGATCTGGCTCACGGACTCTATAGAGATGATGAGAGAAGAAGGGAACAGGATGTATGGATATGAATTCGACGGCAGAAGGTTCGATATAGGAACTTTTGACTCCTTAAAAGAAGCTGACGAACTCGAACTCACGAGAAGGAAGGAGAATAACAGGGATGAAGATCGCGGTTGTACTTGGGACCAGGCCTGAGATAATCAAGATGAGCCCGCTGATAAGGCAACTGGAGAACAGCGAGCTTGAATATGACATGATACATACCGGTCAGCACTACGATGAAGAAGTTTCCGGTATTTTTTTCGACCAGCTGGAGATATCGCGACCCGATAAATATCTGGGAGTGGGCTCAGGTAGCCAGGCCGAGCAGACCGGAGAGGCGATGATAGAACTGGAGAGAGCTTTCCAAAAGCTCGATACTGAACTCGTTCTAGTCGAAGGTGATACTAACACCGTTTTAGCGGGAGCACTTGCGGGCATAAAGATGGGGCTGGAAGTCGGGCACATCGAAGCCGGTCTTAGAAGCTACGACTACCGCATGCCCGAAGAGTACAACAGGAGATTGACGGATCATTCTTCCAATCTGCTTTTCGCTCCCACCGAAAAAAGCAAAGAAATATTGAAAGGTGAAGATATCTGGGGAGACGTGTTTGTGACGGGAAATACCGTCATAGATGCCTGTATCCAAAATATGGAGATCGCTGAGCAAAAAGCCGATTTCGATTTTGAACTCCCGGAGAAATTTGTGCTATTGACAGCACATAGAGCCGAAAACGTCGACGATCCAAAGGTGCAGGAAAATTTTATCGAAACCTTTGAAGAGATAAGATACCCGATGATCTATCCGATCCATCCCAGGGCGGAAGAGCAGTTCAAAGAACACGGGAACCTAAAAAGATTGGAGGGCGTGGAAGGTATGAAGTTGGTCCCGCCCCAAGGTTATCTCGAGTTCCTGATGCTGATGAAAAGATGCGAGTTCATAATGACCGATTCCGGAGGCATACAGGAGGAGGCCACGGCACCGAACATAAGAAAGAAAGTCTTCGTCTTGAGAAGGTCCACTGAAAGGCCGGAAGCCGTCGAAGCTGGGTACTCAACGGTCGTCGGGACCGAGAAAGAGAAGATCCTCGAGGAAGTGAAGAGTTTCGACGAAGAGAATTGGGATCCAGAAGGTTGTCCTTACGGCGATGGCAACGCTTCAAAAAAGATAGTTGAAATACTCGAAAAAAGATAGTAGAACATAATTAGGGCCTAAAAGTTAAGATTTATCTATCCTCCAGATCACAAATGCTACAGCTACCGCTATCACGGCAGGAAGCATATCGGAACTGAGGTAGAGACCCGGCCCTATAATATTCTGGGAACTTAGGGGCCAAAATACTGCATACAGGTATCCGGAGGCGCTCCTCAGTAAGGAATCCAGTATGAGATGGGAGACGGCTCCCACACCCAAAAGTAAAGAGATCCGTTTCGCTGATTGTCCGCTCAGAAAGGAACTCAATATAAGCACGGATATGAGTACACCGATACCCAGGTGGAGCGGAGTCCAGGAGAAAGGTATACCTAACACGGCTTCTATTTGGGTGGGTCTCAAGATAAGACCTACCCGGGTCAGGTCGGGAAGAGTGGACCCGACCATCAATCCAGTTATGTAAGGAGGAGTGATCCAGTTAAATCTCCACGAGAGACTGATCCCTATCGTATAGGCAACTAGGACGTGGGTGAAGAGATCAGCCATCTTTCTCATCCCCTTGACCGATTTTTCTTTTCAGGATCTTCGGGAGGTCCTTGAACTCCAGCGGTTCCTCCCTGACCTTCAAAGCCGCTTTTTGGGAATCCCATCTCCATTGTCTAACTATCCGGGTGAAGACCCATACGGCCGCCACGGAAGAGATGAGGTACATATAAGCGTAATTTATAGGGGGGTGTACCACTGTGTTATCTGCTTTTATGGTTTTATCTTCCTTAACTACGCCGTACACGCTCAGCCTGTCCCCCTTTTCTACATCTTTTTCTACGTCAGTGATCGTTAACACTATCGTCTCGTCGCCGTGTTCCGCTTCTATCTTCACAGGACCCGTCTCTATCACATCGCCGGTCAACTCCACTTCCTCTCCAACATATCCGTCGTAGTCCTCGATCAGATGTTCCTGGTGGGGATAATTTCCATTGTCGGGGTCTGGACTCAAAGATCCATACCAGATAAAAAGACCTGTAAGTATGATCAACAGAAAAGCTATCACGCATAACCTCGCTCGCCCTGACTTCAACATGACGTTCAACACAATGAATTATTATATTTGGATTTACCGATTTGAGCGAGGTTACTCTTCGCCACTTTCACCTTGTTCCGTCTTCTTCCAGACGATCAGTCCTGTTATTATGAGACCTGAGAAAAGAGCTAACAGTAGGATTTGAATTGGAGGCATAGCTTTTCCCAAACTACTGGTACTGTCTTCTCCTCCGGTCTCGTCACCGTTATCGTCCTCCTCTTTATCTTCTCTTACCGTAAAGGACCAGGTCGGAGAACTCGTGTTATCTCCACCATCTTCAACGACAACATACCAGTTGTAAGTCTTACCGAATTCAAGACCGCTCCAGTTAACCTCGACGGTGGAACCCGCCTTCACGTCGGTTCTGGTCTTTCCTATCTTTTCTTTGTTATCTACGTCGTAAAAAGTTACGTTCAAGGAGTCGCCGTCTCGATCGGAGACTCTTACTTTTAATGTGGCATTTCTGTCTTTCAGGTGAGATCCGTTCTCTGGGCTTACCAAAAATGGTTGTTCGGGTGGATTGTTCGCCCCTGTCGAACTGGTTTTGAATGACCACGTTTTTGATTCATTTTGATATGACCCGTCGCTAGCGACCGTGTACCATCGATAAGAGGTGTTCTTCTCTAAGTGATTCCATTCGATGGAGGCCGTTCCGTTACCCCCGATAACTTCCTTCGCTCCCAGCAGGAAGTCCTTCTCTTCATCCATAAAACGGTAAAAGTAGACGGTGATATCATCGCCCTCCGGATGTATAACATCAACGTTCAGTGTGGGATCGATCGAGATATCCTCGGCGTCATTTTTTGGTCTCGGATCTTTCGGTTTTTCTGGTAAGGCTTCTTTCTTATCTTCAAGGACAGAAACCCGTTCTCTCAGAAGAGGGTCATTCCTCTGGTCACGGACCTCAACAGGTATATCACCCGTTTCGTTGAAGGTATATTTTGTTTCAAAGCTTTCCTTTTCTCCTGCCCTGATCTTTTCCGTATGGACTTTCATCCCATCGACATATATGTAGGCCTGTTCCTCACTTTCTCGTAAGTTTTCTAAAGTGGCGTTTATCTGGGTTTTCGATCCTTTCATCAGTTCTTCCGGTACCAGGAGCTCATATGGTTTTAAGCCCATCTCTTCCACTACAGTGACTCTCTCCTGCTTCACTTCCTTTCCACATCTGAGTGTTACAGTATATTTTCCTACTTCGTCGAACTGGTAAGATTCACCTATCTCTTTGATTTCGTTGGGCCCGACCGAATAGTTCCACCCTGCGATTTTTTCACTATTTTCCTTCATTATCTCTAGATCGATCTCTGATCTAACGATTCCGAAATTCTTTACCTTTCCTCCGATCGAAACTCCTAAAGGTACTTTACCGTAGATCGGAGCGACTTCGAAATCAGTGACTTCTAACTCCAGTAAAGTTTTGAGAGTCTTGAAAGACCAGACTTTTGATGTTTCGTTAGAGTCCCCATCATCAGCCACCGCATACCACCGATAAGTCTTATTTTTCAACAGACCCTTCCATTCTATCGAAGCCGTCTGGCCGCTGCTGACGTTCTTTTTTACCCCGATCAATTTTTCCGATTCACCCGTAGCATTATAAAAAAAGACATCTAGGTCCTTCTCATCTGGATGGGTGACTTCGACACTAAGTATTGGCGATAAAGAGATGTTTTTTTCTCCATCCTCTGGATCCGGATCCTTCGGTTCATCGGGAGTGTTTACTTCCGATACTGTTCTAAAAGACCGTGTTACCGAGATGATCTCATCTTTGCCGTCGCTGACCCTCACGTACCATTCGTAAGTACGATCGGGTGAAAGATTAGCCCAGTTATAAGATATCTCCGAGCCGCTGCTCACCTCCTCGAAACTACTCAGAAGGACCTCTTCAGTACCAAATCCGTCAAAGAATTCAACGACTAACGATTCATCGTCCGGATCGGCTACATCGACTTTTAAAGTAACGTTGTTCCCGAAGACTTCTCTTCCGTCCTCCGGCGAGAGGAGATCTAATGAGGGTATTCCATTTCTCCCCACCTTTACCCTTATAGAATCTGTAGCCGTATTATTTGCTCCGTCTACCGCTTTCACGGTCAGGGTTCTTTCCGGCCCTGGCATATCTTCGAACGTGTATGAGGTGGTATCTTTACCGACACGGGTCCAATCGTGATGATCGCTCTTCACCCAGAATCTAGATATTCCTGATAGGTCATCACTGGAATTCCATACTAAAGTAACCGGAGGATATACCTTACCACTCTCAAGAGGGCCGGTGATATCTACCTCAGGAGGCCGTGTATCGTTGACAAAAGTCCTCCTGATGAGCTTGTTCTCATCTATGTTCCCTTCAGCATCTTCGGCTCTAACCGCGAAATAGTAGGGCCCTAGATCTGAAACGTTCATCCTTTCAGATATCCTTTTTGACTCATCTTTTATTCTCCTGACTGGTTCTTCAAAACTCATATTCTTGGTTCTAGACCGGTATATATTATACGTGATCGGTCGGCTGTGGTCGAAAGCGCTATTCCATCTTAAATTTATCAGACCTTCAGGATGATCTAGAGTATATACGCTGTTCAGGCCTTCGAATTTCGGGGGAACAGTATCATCTATCGTGAACGAGATCTCCTTAGTACTGCTGTTCTTCAACCCTAGAGAATTCCGAACGGTGACTTTCACATGATGGGTAACTGTTGGATCAAGATCTCTTAGGACTGTAAAGTTATCCTCCGTGCTCTTGATCCAGTACCTGTGATCGAAGTCCTCTTCATCTTTTTTATCCTCGATATAATGGACATGGTACTCGAAGGGTTTCAACGGACCTTCTGCATGGTTCCAGTCCAACCTAACCGAGTTGCCCTCTAAGACGGAGAAGTCCTCTATACCCGAGAACTCCGGAGGATCGGTAGCTATGATGTGCAGAGTTTCTTGATAATAGGCGACCGCTCCGCTTTCTTTGTGGGCCGCGTCGAGCTTTACCGTCTGGTACCCAGTATCTTGGAACATATGTTCTATATTCTTTCCGTATCTTTTACTCCCGTCCTCAAATATCCATGTCCAGTTCAGACCCGATGCAGGACTGTGCCCCTGGAACGTGATCGGTTCTCCGACTACCCTAGGTTTTGAACAGGTGAAGTTGGCATATGGGGGGACAGGTTGAGTTACGAGAGACCTTTTCGGATCGAAAGAGGGATACGCGGTAAAATTGATCTTCCTTAGAGCCGCATCGGGTAGATATATCTCTACCAGTCTAAAGTCGTCGAGGTGAAGAGAACCGGGATATCCTCCTAAAATCAGGGGGTCGGAAGATGAATTCAGCGCACCTAACTCTTTTAACTCAAACGTATGCGTGTGATAATCGATGATATCCTCTTCCGTCTCATTTTTATCTCTTAAAGTCACGTTCAGAAAAGTATTCGAATTCCTATCTTCATAACGTATTCCCAAGAAGAACCATTCCTCGGCTTTTAAGTCCAAATTTTCTAGAGTCACAACTTCCTTTCTCTCTTCTCTCCAGAGCTCTACTTCCAGAGCATCATCCCGGTATCTGACCGCCCACGACCCATCTTTCTTTATCAGATCCCCTTCTTCCAATCGTTCTAGTCTCAGTAGAGTCGTGATCGAGAAGTCTTCTGAATTCTTCGTCACGTTTAGACTGGAAGAATGTTCTACCATCATCTCATCGTCTTCATCTTCAAATCTGATGTACCGTTCGTACTCTCTCATATCGATAAAAGTGCTGTTCAGATCGATTTCATCCCGATGCTTTATCCTAGTACAGTTTCCTCTCAGGAATCCAGTATTTTCCTCATCGCTCCTATCTTCCACTTCTACGCCGAGACTTTTATCGAAAGTATAATGTGCCGAGTGTAGCGGCTCGATAAGTTCGTCTTCTTTCACTGAAACCATCTTCGGTTCTTCGGATTTGAAGTCATAATCTATCTGGTTTTGAGTGTAACTCTCCTCTCTCGATAATCGCCTGAGATAACCCCACCCATCTTCTTTTGATTGAAGTATCGTCGGGACCGCTCTCTCCCCGCTCTGGAAAGCGTAAAAATTGTCCGTATCATTTTTGTGATACTTTAGACTGGATATCGTCCTTTTTGAATAGACTGATTCTATATCAGAGACCTGCCATGCTTCACTATTCACGTTGATCTCTTTCCTCCTTATCGATGTTCGATTTTCAACCCAGGATGCGACAAGTTTCCCATTTTCGCTAGATAGGATGTTATAAGCCGTCATGTTGGAGGTCTCTCTTATCGTATTCACCTCTCCCCCTTTCAGCTGGGTAATAATCGTCTCGTTTCTGTAAGGATTATCATCTCCACTGCTAGTTTTGTTAGTTCTAATGTAAGATATAGCTCCAGTACTGTTGGCGAACGCTATGGACGGCGTAGAGGTGTGTGGTAATTTTTCTTCCTTTAGCTCCAATAACTTATCTAGAGCGCCGTTAGTCAGATTTACTTTTAGAACTTCTACACTACCTTCTTCGGGGCCGCTCGAATTAAATATGTCTATGGAAGCGTTCCCCGCTCTGTAAACAATATAGATATCATCGTTTATGACCTCGCTGGTATCGTAACTCGTTATAGATCGTTCATCGACGGAATGATTCAAGGCGAGCTGAGACCAGGACTTATCATCTAATGAATATATCTGGATCCTCAAAGAGTTATTTTCAAAGAAATCTTTTCCAGCGGTACTGCTGTTCAACCTCTTGTACACTTCCATATGAACTAGAGCGATCTTTTCGTTTCCTTCAGAGTCGGTGAACCTGACCGCTCGAGGATCGTATTCCATCTTATCTGAAGTCTCTGTAACAGACCTTTTTTCTTCCCAGTTTTCACCGCTGAATTCCCGCATGTAAATATCGGATTGGACACCTTTTTGGCCGGAGACTTTAGACAGTTCGCTCCATATTGCCATCCCGTAACTTTGATTCACCATGACTATCTGTGGAGATGGATCGGACCCTATGTTCTCCTCCAAAGTTGTTACACCGTTTAGAGATTTCAAAGGAAACTTTGGGTGTACTTGTTCCCCTTCCTGGAAGCTATATCTATGTGTAGATACTCTATCCGTGCTGAAGATCTCCTTTTCGAATTGATCTTTTTCTGTAAAATCATGTAAAGCTGCAAGACCGTTCGAGGTACTGTAGAGCGACCAGGATTTACTCTTCTCCCAAGCTCCCCAGAGAGCTTCCGCCACCACTTCGAATCTACCGCCCAGGCTTAATTCTCTCTCGTAGGTGGGTATCTCGATCCCCACTCCCAGATCGAGCATGAATTTTCCCTCGACTCTTGCAAGACCCGCGCCGACCTCACCGTAAGGGCCGCCGCCGAATTCAACCCCCAGGTCAACAGGTATAGTACTATCTCCAGGCTCTGGAGTCAGTCCCTCGTCCGGTCCGTAAGAGATACTGCCCACATCGAATTCGACCCCAAGATCCGCGCCGACTTCCGCCGTCAGACCCACATCTGCGATCCCGATGGAATACAATGGTATATCTATCTTGATGCCGGCCTCTATACCTACACCCAGTGAACCCTCGACCCTAATCTCCCGCTCCACGAGGTCTATCACAAGATCTATCGTTATGCTGGCGTATGGTCGAAAGGTCGTCTCTCCGTAGTATTCTCCCTTCCCTAGGTCGCCATCCAACTCTCCTCCGTAATCGTTATCTACATCGGTCTGAAATTCGATTATCGTGGTTTCCAGGCCTACTCCATCCATATCGTTCTGAAATGTGAGAGTTTCTTCAGGAAATACGTTCATACTGAAGCCGTACTTTCCTCCAAAAAATTTATTCAGTTTATTGATCCCAGAGCTGTCTTTCGAAGCTATATCGAGGGAATCTCCCGAGATGGAAGGAGGTCGAAACGTCACAGCCCAACCGTGATAGGAACCTTCACTCTCAATATTATCGATAGACAGGTCTTCACTTTTAGATACGAGATCCAAAAAATAAGGGAACCAGGTCGGTGTTTTAATTATCTCTACATCTTTATCTCTCTGGAACGGACACTGGTTTTCTTCCCTGTACTCGTTATACAGATATGGTCTACCGCTCACGATCGTATCTTTCTCCGCGTGGCTCACCGGTATGGTATAGTTCCATAGAGATCTGTTTTCGCCGCGGGTAGAGTTCGGATCCACCTCTTCGTTCTTTTTGTCGGTGCCCATCGAATACGTTTCATCTGGCCCGGCGAAGTAGAAATCGATGTAACGATACGGCAGATCTTTTGGCGTATCCAATATGTATTTGTTCTTCAACACATCTTTGTCCCCAATATTATCAAAGTCACTCTTGTCTTTAGGTAGGTGGAAGAAGACTTCGTTCGAACCTCTAATCTCATACGTGGAGTTCAAATGGTACTCTCCTACAACCCAGGCACTCTGAAGATATCTTCTTATCGTTCCGTCCGAGTTCTTGATCTCCAGTATCACGCTCTTCAGGCCTATCTCATCATATCGGTAGATAGGGTTCTTCTCGTCAAAAGAATTCCAGTTTTCCTCTTCTGATGAATTGTAATCAAGATCCCACCTTATGTCGTAAAGACCGGTTCGATCGTCTTCCCCGATCTTTAGGACTTCAGGTATCTTATACCGGTTCGTTTTTGGACCTTTTCTTTTATAAGTAAAGTACCGCCCTTTAGTTCTGATCTCGGTCGAATTATCTCCTATGCCTATCCTGTTTATCCCGGCTATTTTGTAGATGTAGGTATCAAGTTCATCTTTTCCATCTATATCGTCGGTATAGGATTTATCGCTCAGATTCTCCTCTATCAGCTCGAAATCCTTCTTATCTCCAGATCCCTTTTTCTTCCTGTAGATATTGTAACCGAGTATACTCTCCTTCCCGTCGGAGATCCCATCGAACACGGGCCGTTCCCAATCTAATATCACTTTTCCATATTCAGAAGTCGTATTTAAGGAGCGAACGGGTAGAGGTGTCCTATCCTCCAAGAAGACTCTAGCATACCGAAGGTCCCCGTGGGTTTCATCAAAATAACTGATGTGAACCTCGGCCTTTTCTCCAACTTTTAGAGAAGTGTACTTTCCAACCCTATGATCCGTATCGACCCTTTTGACCGTCCATCCATCTCCCTCTTCTCCTTCGATCTTCCGGGCTAATTTCAG
>JAGXLI010000061.1:0-1853 GCA_018334755.1 Thermoplasmatota archaeon | reverse complement strand
TGTCCAGATCGATGGAGGTATATTTACCTACTGAACCCTCCCCGTCAACTTTATCAAATACCCACCTTTCGGGTTCGATGTCTTGTTCTGTAAGTACTTTTTCGGTCGCTTTGTCTTTATCAGTTTCATCGATATCTAGACCGTGACTCAATACACCAAAACTAGAGATCAAGATCATCCCTATACACGAAATGGCGATGGCCCGGCTGATATCATCCGCATCTAAAAATCTTAAGTTCATCCTAACCCGAGGGCGTAGAAGGAGAGTTATATATAAACATTCTTATTTCGATAAAAATATTTTAATTTAATATCCGAAAAAGATAAAATGGTTTTTTGATGTGAGACATTCACATTTATCCAGCCAAAGTCCCGGAAAAGACCTGCCAGGCTAGAGCGGATTTCGCTACCAGGCTGAGTATGATGTACATTCTCTCACCGTAGAGGTAATCTTTCCATTTCCAGACTCCTTTGTACTGTAACAATTGGTTCAAGGCGAAGATGTTGAAGAAGAACGCTATCGATACAAAGATCCATATGACGAAATCCGGGACACCTGTTGGTGATTGATATACCGCAGTGCCCAATCGGACAGCGATCGCGATCCAAGGAGCTGCACCGGCTATACAGCCGAATATAAAGGGGGCCCAATGGACCTTTTCTGTCTTCTGATTGTATGACTCCATCAGCCATCCGAACAGTATCATAGAGGCATTCACTACGAACAATACTACAAGAACACCTAGATCGGTGAAGCCCACGAGCATCGCGATGACCACTATCATCAATGAGCTGCTCAGGGAGTACTCGATCCATCGAGCCTTATTGATATGGTTCTTCAGATTTTTCTTGTACCAATCATATGCAAATGTAGATAATGAAAAGTGTGCGAAAGCCGAGATTAAGAGGAACAGAGCCACTATGGGACCGATAGGAACATCGAAAAGTATCTCTTTTCCCATCTGACTTGTCCCTGGAGGTCCCTGTAGATAGGAGCTGGTCACCGAGATGGAGAAATCGTTGGCCAGATATAACATCAAAGATCCCTGGATAAAATGCAGGACTGCCATAAAACCGTTGAACTTTCTCAGCTTTTTGAATCTGTCTTCACCATCGCTCATCTTACTCCCTCTAAACAACATGGAAATGCATGTATATATTTCTGTTGCATGACCTCCACTGGTTTTGTAAGAAAACTATATATCAAATAAATGCTATAATGTAAACTGGTGAAATGATGACGAAAATAAAAGATATGGACTCAAAGACATTTATATCTCTAGAATACAGAGGTCCGATCGAAGATCTTCCATACAAGGACTACATTAAAAAGTTGAAGAAGTGGGCCAAAAAGAAAAAAGCAAAACCGTATGGTAAACCGTTTTTCTTCTACTATCATCCTTATGAGGAAAGGGACGAGGACAAATTCAGGATCGACGTGGCGAAGCCGATAAAGAACTTTAGAAAAGGGGGAGACGGGTATAAGATCAAATTTCTGCCAAAAATGACATACGCTGCAAAGAACTTCAAAGGTACTCCTTCCGATCATCAAGAAGCTTTTGAAGAGATCTACGAGTGGATAGAGGAAGAAGGCTACAGGCCCTACGGCAATCGGATGGAAGTGATCAAAAGAAAGCCAAAGATGAAGAAAGGAGAACTCCGTATAAAAAGCCAGCTTCGGATCCCGGTTCAGAAGAAAGTATGAAACATAATTAAAAATAAAAAGAGCGCCCCGGACGGGATTTGAACCCGCGTCGCAGCCTCGACAGGGCCACATGATGGGCCACTACACTACCAGGGCGTCGGGGATTACCAAAATGAGGTTTTATATTAAAGTCTTACTGTTCATCCTT
>JAGXLI010000012.1:31149-40399 GCA_018334755.1 Thermoplasmatota archaeon | reverse complement strand
TCGTCGCCCTCGCCTATTACGGGCTCAATACCTCTTTCTTCAAGTTCTTCTGCGGCTTTTTCGAGATGATGAAGATGCTGGACCGGGCCATAAAGCGCCACTTTACCTTCGATCTGTTCGTAGAGGTCTTCAGGTAATTTTTCCCATCTGGTACTCCGCCCCTCAAGATATACGATAGGATAATCCGTCTTTAGGTTAGGGATCTCAGAATGTCCTATATGCAGTAGAGCGTCAGCTTGTCCGATATCTTCAGGGAGGTCGCAGGCACCGTAACAGGAGCCTCCCCAGATCATCATATCTTCCTCAAAAAGATCCATGAACTCTTCCGCCTTGAGCTTCAGACCTTCGGGTAATTGAAGCATCACCTTTTGAGCGTGGATCTCTTTCAACTCCTCCTCAGCTGCTTCGATATCGAACCTAAAGCTCCCGACCTTTCTTCCTTCTGATTTCATATCATTCCACTCAAAATTTCTACGATCTCATCTATGCCTTCGAAAGAAACATGGGGCATCACCACGAAGCGCAATCCTTTGGGATGGACCGTTCTGGAGACATTCCACCCTTTTTCATATAGCCGTTCCACCATCTCGTCCGGTTCCTCATATCTGAAAGAAGCGATATTCATGTTCGGCTCGATGATCGGCTCGAAACCCACTTCTTCCATCCTATCTATCAGATAATAGGTCTTTTCCATGCAGGCCGAGATCAAGTTTTTGTAACCTTCTTTCCCGAAGTGGTGCATCACGGCCCAGAATGCCGGTATAGAGGCGCTGGCCCTGGTGCCTCTTATGCTCTTCTGCCCGCCGCCCGTCAGATAGGGAGAATCTATCGAGATATCCTCTCCCTCTCTCGAATAGAAAAGGCCCAGCGGTATCGGAGCCATACCCATCTTGTGTGGATCTAGAGTAAGCGAGTCCACGCCTTTAACTTCGAAATCAAAGGCGGGAAGATCATGGTCCAGTTCTTCCAAAAACGGTATGACGAATCCGCCGAAGGCCGCATCCACGTGAAAATAGATATCCTCCGATAGTTCACCTATCTGTTCTATTGGATCGATCGCACCTAATTCCGTCGTACCCGCGATCCCGACCACCGCAGCTATCTCCTCTCTTTCAGCTTCGAGTTTATTTTTCAGTACTTCAATATCCATCTTAAAATCATCTGTGAGCGGTATGTACTCGGACTCCATATCTAAAAGTGAACAGGCCTTCTCGAAGGAGAAGTGAGCGCTCTCGGGTAGAAGGACCTTCCTTCTTCCACTCCTCTCCCTGGCCCTCCACAGCGCTATTATGTTGCCTTCGGTCCCTCCGCCCACGGAGAGAGATTCGACATCCCCGGCATCTATCAGCGACCCGACGGCTTCGTGTACTTCTTCTTCAAGCTGGGACGTTCCGGGGTAAAGACCGGGATTACCGAGGTTAGACTCGAGAAATCGAGAGTAAACTTCTTTAGCTAGATCTGGAGACTCGGTACACATCGAACCGAATATCCTCCCGGAAGAGAAGTTCATATCCTTCTCTCTCGCCTCATCTATCTTATCCATGATCTCTTCAGTATCTTTTCCTTTATCTGGAAATATAGACTTCAAAATATGCACCTCTTTTTGAAACGCTAAACATTCCCCCTGTCCAGTTTAACTATTTTTTTCCTAACGAACCTGATAGAGAATAAAGCGAAAATGACCGCCAAGATGAAAGCGAGGAGAGATATCTGAGTGGTGAACAACAACTGCGTAGATGCGAGGAAATTGAAACTTCCGTGCATGAACACGGCCAGCAGATAATAAGGGATAAAAGAGTGGCTTCCCTCGAATTTACCCTTAGTTATCCCGTATCCTGCCATCGCGCTCGCACTGCCATGTAATAAAGTACTGGCTATGCTTCTAACGATGACGATACTGATGAACGCCGAACCGAAACCCTCCGCCATGTACGTGGAACCTTCATAGAGAAGGTTCTCTGTCGCGGCGAAACCCAGCCCGCACGCCGCTCCGAACACGAGACCGGACTCTTTATCGCTCAAGGAACCCCTGACCGTAAAAACGCCGAGCACTTTTGCCAGTTCCTCGACGAACGGAGCTATGACACACACGATTATCAGGGTCTGGATGGTTTTATCCTTCAAGAAGCTGTATTCCCTCTGAAGGGCTGGCAGAGAAATCCAACCTATGAATATCAGCGAAAGTATGACGGCCATGATGACCGCGAATACAGCTCCCCAGGAGAAGGTGGTGAAAACTTTGATCCAGCTCTTTCGACCGAACTTCTCGGTGTTCCTGATCCAGACGAGATAGATAAGGGAGGGGATAAAGGCGGCCCCGATCAATATCAGGAGAGTCAAGAGGAGTCCTTGAGACATATTTAAGGGGAAAAGAGGGAGACCTAATATTTTTTTCTATGATTTTCTATTTCATCTGGTCGTCGATCCATCTAAGATAATCAGGACTGCCTTCGACGACCGGTATCGCTAATATCTCTGGATTTTCATAGGGGTGCTCTTCCAACAAAACCTCTTCTAGTTCCTCGTACGAAGTTTTCCTACTTTTCAATATACAGAGCCACTCGTCCGACTTTGTCAGTTCGCCTTTCCATTCATACGTACTCTCAATAGTACCTACGATCTGGACGCAGGCCGCCACTTCTTGTTCAACTACGCTCTCGGCTATCTTATCTGCTTCCTCTCTATCATCTATGGTGGTAAACACCTGTATATATCGCTCATCTTCGCCATCTATATCCATATCATCTCTACCCAAATAATCAACCTTCAAGACTTACCATCTTCATATATCTAGAAGATTTTTTGCGTAATCCAACGCTTCCTGAACGTCTGGATCGCCTTCGACTTCGGCTCTCTTTAGGATCTTCTCTTCTGCCTTTTCTGTCTCCACTTTTCCTTCGAGATCGTAGACCATATCGCCTAGAGTCCTTGCGGATTCTGCCCTCACCCATTTATCGTTATCTTCCAGTCTCTCGGAAAGTTTCCTCAGGGCGCTTCTCGCCGTCTTTTTGTTCAGCTCTTCTCCATCTATCCCTCTGAAGGCCTCGGCTGCCTTCTGCCTGACCTTCCACCTGTCATCTTCAAGCATGGAGTTCAGCTCTTCGGCGTAAGATGAAAATCCGGCCTTCCCCATAGCTGCGTCCGCAAATATACGTTTACTCCTGCCTATCCTTTCAAGCTTATCCGTAAATTCCTTAAGATGATTTTTTGAGATCTCTGCCAGAGAATCAGAGGTTGACCATAGAACCCTCGGGTTATCCTCAGTTCTCAGCGCTTCAACCAAAAACTGACAGCTATCTTCAGTATCTATCCTTTCCAGAGCTTCCGCGGAGGCGATCCTGATCGCCGGGTCTTGGTTTTGGAGTTTTTCTTCTATCTTTTCCAGTTCCTTTTCTCCTTCTATCCCCAAGCTACCTAGGCTCTTCAACGCCTCCTCCACGACGTGAGAATTTTCGTCCTCTGATCTCTTCAAAAGAGAGCCGACCACTTCCTCGTCATGCTCTCTTTTGCCCAAGAGTTTCGCCGCCTCTTCTCGGACTCTCCAGCTGTCGTCTTCCAGCGCTTTTTTAAGTACCTCCTCCACTCTTTCTCCTTCCATCTCACCTAGTCTGGAGATCGCTATCTCTCTTATCTCGCGGTCACTCTCAGCAAATACTTGTATGAGCGGGTCTAGAGCCTTGTCGGTCCCGATCTTACCGATAGCCTCAACTGCCTCTTTTTTAAGTTCGGGTTCATCTAAATATCCTTCCAGTTTTGAGATTATCTCTTCATCCTCCTCCTTCCTGCCGATCTTCCCTAACGAATCGATCGCCTTTCTCTGGATCTCCCTCTCTTCGTCCTCGAGCAGGGAGTACAATATCTCTTTAAAGTAACTCTCCTGATACTCGCCCATGGCTATAGCGGCGTCGTGCCTGACTTCCCAATGGTCGTCCTCACTCGCCTCTTCCAGAGCTTCCTTTGCGATCTCGCTCCCCTGATGACCGAGAGCTAAAACGGCGTTAGCTCGTACCGTGGCTTCCTCGTCCTTCTCGACTCTTTCGACCAGGGCCGGGACGATCTTTCCGTCCACGTCTTCATCTAGATCGTCCAAATTCAGCATCCCCAAGGCCTTAGCTGCATCTTCTCTTTCCGCTGTTTCTCCCTCCTGGAGTATCTCCATCAGCTCGTCGATCTTCTTTTCCTCTTTAAGCTCTTCGATATGGTCCTTCATGATATCATATTCTCTTCTGGATCTCTTCTCTCAGTATTTTACTTACCTTTTCGCCGTCGGCCTTACCTTTCAGATCTTCCATCACGACGCCCATGAGAGGTCCGACGGCTCCCATCTCCCTCTCTTTCACGAAATCGATCCTATCCTCGACGATCTCGGATATCTTCTCCCTGATCTCCCCTTCATCGACAGTTTTCAGACCCGCGGATTCTATACCTTCCTCTACCGAGCGGCCTTCACATATCTCCTTCAGAAGCTCAGAGATGCCCTCTTTGGCAAATTCTTTTGAATCAAGTCGTCTGAATATTTCGAGGAGTTTATCTTCACCCACTTTCCCCGGCTCATATCCATCCTTCTTCAGATCAGGGTAGGTCTGCAAAAATGTGTCAGCAACAACTGATGCTTTTCCATACTTCTCTACGATCTTCTCAAAGAGTACATCATAGCCTTTCTTGAAGAGCTGTTCACTCTGCTGTTCGTTGAGATCGTACTCTTCCTGGAACCTTTCGATCTTTTCGTCCGGTCTCTCCGGCAGTTCTTCTTCAAGGCGCTCCAGCCTACTTTGATCTATCTCCTCTGGAGATATGTCGGTCTCGGGATACATCCTGGCCTCGCCGGAGAGCGGTCTGAGAAATACCGAGGTCCCGTCGGGTTTTGCCTGCCTCGTTTCTTCCGGCACGCCTTTCAAAGCCATATTTGCCCTTTCGATCACTCTCTCTAAAGCCTCCCGAGCGTTTTCTTCTGATTCCGTAACCAGAACGAAGGCATCTTTTTCATCGATCTGCAGCCTTTCTTCTATATCTTCAACTTTTTCTTTCGTGATACCGTATTTTGGCAGCTCGTCGCTGTGGAATATGCCGGCGACACCGGTCTTTCTGGCATACTGTGCCAGCTCAGGACCTAAAAGTGGCTCGTTGTCTTCGCCCCTCAGTTGTCTCGAGAAACCTCTGAGACTCAAAGCATAAACTCCTTTCCCCTTCTCGATGTTGCTCTGGATTAAACCGCTTTCAGAATCTTCCATCTCTTCTGTTACGTCATATATCTCGTCTTCAACTTCGGCGTCCCTCTCCTCTAAAACTTCCTCTATATCGAGCAAACTGAGCTGCCTTTCCACCTCCTTCTTCACGTATTCAGGCAGCATGTTCAGTTCCTGTACACCCTTCATCTCAACACGGGCGCCATCCTCGATAGAGACGTTAAGATCTTCTCTTATACTCCCGATCCCCCGTTTCACCTTTCTTGTACCTCTGAAAAGACCGCCTATCGTTTGAGCTACCTCTTTTGCCTCTTCAGGGCTCGTCATATCGGGATCCGTGGCTATCTCGACGAGGGGGATACCCAGCCTGTCCAAACGGTAGACCTTCTCGCCGTCCTTTTCATCTATACTCCTGGCGGCGTCCTCTTCAAGGCACATCGTGGGGATCCCTATCTCTTTTCCGTTGACTTCCAAACTGCCGTTCATCGCTATCAATCCGGTCCTCTGGAAACCCGCGGTATTGGACCCGTCGATGACTATCTTCCTCATGAACTGGATTTCATCCATGATGTTAGCATCCATGTAGAGGGCCATGGTAAGGGCTACATCGAGAGCTTCCTGGTCGGGTCCACTTGGAGGCTCTTCGTCCAGTTCGACCAGACACGTGGATCGTTCCGGTGCCTGGTATCTAAATTTGAGGCCTTTCTGGGCTTCCATCAGGGCAGCTCTATCGACTTCTCCAAGCTCGCTAGCCGTCGGTCTCAGGTTTCGAAGCACCGTTTTTCCTTCATCTTCTACCATCTCGGAGGGGCATCCGCAGAAGAGCTTGTCCGTATTCAGCTGCTGGTGTATCTCAAGACCGACCTTCAGACCTATATCTTCATGATCTTTCTCTCCGCCCATCTTATCACCTGACCCTCCTGTCGGTGATCTCGCCGACGACGTTCTCTTTCATCAAATTCTCAATTTCTTCAATGTCCTCTTCCAAACTCAAGGCCCACATGAGTTTTACGAGAGCCGTTTCCGGCAGCATATCTTCACCCGATATCACGCCTATCTCCAACAGCTCTCTTCCGGCGGAGTAAACCAGGTCGTTGACCGTACCGTTCAGGCACTGGCTGGTCATCACCACCAGCTTACCTTCATCGATAAGTTTTTCCAATTCCGGTATGAGTTCGGTCCTGATGTGTCCTAGACCGGTACCGGCGATTACCAAACCCTTTTTTTCTCCAGCGGTTCTGATCTCTTCGGCCGATGTACCTGGATTGGCGTAAAGTAAAGAGACTTCATCCTCCATCCCTCCTTTTCTCCTCAGTTCTCCCTTCCCGGGTTCGAATTCCTGATCGAGTTCGACCTCTCCTGTTCTTGGATCCACCATACCTACGGGCTCTTCGTTTATCGATTCGAAAGCGTCCCTGCGGCTGGTATGCATCTTCCTTACCTTCGTTCCTTTATGTATCATGCATCTATCGTCCGACATGGAATCGTGCATCACGACGAAGACCCCTGGTATGTCGGATTTGGCGACCTCGATCGCTCCCAGAAGGTTCAGATGTGCGTCGCTGGACGGCCTGTCGCTAGAACGCTGCGAACCGACGAGAACTACCGGTCTCGATAGACCGCTCAGCATGAAGGAGAGTGCGGCCGCGGTATAACCCATCGTGTCAGTTCCATGAGAGATCACGACTCCTTCAGATCCTCCTTCGAGAAGTTCTACCACCCTGTCAGCTATCTTGACCCAGTCTCCCGGGACCAGATCCTCACTCAACTTGCTGAATAGTATATCTACCTCGGGATCGCACCTTTCGGCTATCTCCGGGTTGGAGTAGAGAACGTCTTCTTCGTCCTGTGCCGGATGTACCGCCCCGGTCCTATATTCGACGTAGCTCGCGATGGTACCTCCAGTCCCAAGTATAGAGACCTTCGGTTTGCTCTCGTCTATGTCCACTTCCTTTTCTGCCTTTTCAGGTCTCTCTTCACCTTCTTTTAACAGGTCTACCTGGGTGGTTTCATCGGCTTTTATCCCGATATTGTAGCCGTTGTCCAGTTTTAGAGTGATTACGTCGTCGTCGCTGAAATGATGATGGGGCATCAATATACCTTCATATCCTTGATCCTTTTTCTCTATCTTCAGCCTATCTCCCACTTCAACCTCGTCGAGGAGTTTTTCTCTCATGATATCCGCTTGTAAAAGGAGTAGTGATTAAAAATTATTTTCGTATCTGAAATCCTTAACTCGTTCTCTCAGCTAAGCATATCACTATTTCAGAGCAAAGTAATTTATAATCCTCCAGGTTTACCCATATTGTTTACAACCCTAAAAGGTGTCCAACATGGACGAAAGGATCAGGAAACATGCACAGATACTGGTCGAGTGGTCAACCGAGATAGAGGAAGGCGATAACGTGATAATCTCGGCCAACCCGGAAGCCCAAGAGTTGATCACAGCCCTTTACGAAGAGATAGGTAAAAAAGGAGGAAAGCCCGTAACGCTTTACCGTTCTAACGAAGCTAGTGCGGCTTATCTGAAGAATCACGAAGGCGAGCTTCAAACACCTGAACACAAATTATCCCTCTTCAAGGAAGCGGATGCGGTGATCAGCGTAAGAGGAGACCCCAATCAGAAAGCCATGAATAACGTCCCTGGAGAAAAGGTCTCATCTATGAGCAGAGCTAATAAACCCATCAACGACCTACTCAGCGAGAAGAGGACTTCTCTAACGGTGTTCCCGACAAATTCTCAGGCACAGCTGGCTGGGATGAGCCTGGAGGAGTACCGCGATTTTGTGTGGAACGCCACTTTGAGGGACTGGGAGGAAGTAGAGGAAAAACAGGAGATCCTCAAGAAAAAGATGGACGAAGCCAGCGAAGTGTTCATCAAAGGTAAGGATACCGAGATAGAGATGAACATCGCCGGGAACGTGGGCGTGAACTCTTCAGGTAAACACAACCTGCCCAGCGGTGAAGTGTATATCGCTCCCATACCGGACAGCGTGGAAGGCGAGATATTGTTCGACCTCCCCATAATGCACAGAGGGAAGGAGATCAACGGCGTGAAATTACGGTTCGAAGATGGAGAAGTCGTCGAATATTCGGCAGAAAAAAACGAGGAGATCCTAGAGAACATGTTATATACGGATGAGGGTGCAAGACGTCTCGGGGAACTCGGTATAGGAACTAACCGGGGTATAGATAGGTTCACAAGAAATATACTGTTCGATGAAAAGATGGGAGACACAATACATCTAGCGCTTGGAAGAGCGATACCCAGGTCCGTCGGTGAAGACGGCGAGGGAAACGATAGCGCCGTTCATGTAGACATGATAAAAGATATGTCTGAAGGCACAGTAGAGATGGACGGCGAGACGATCCTGAAAGACGGAAAGTTTGTCTGGGAGTTATGAAAGACCAAAATATTTTTAGTCCGATGAACTATCTCTGACCATGGAATTTTACCCCGCCTATTGGGAAGAACCCGGAAGGACTGAATTTGAAAGCGAAGTCACGAAGGTCCAAGGTAGAAAGGTGATATTGAAAGAAACATATTTCCATCCGGAGGAAGGGGGACAGCCCGCCGATAAAGGGACATTGAACGGGAACGAGGTTAAGGACGTTCAGAAAGAAGATGGGAAGATAGTCCACTACCTTGAATCGTCAGATCATGGCTTAAATCCCGAGGAAAATGTTCATGGAGATATAGATGAAGATTTCAGACACTACTGCATGAGAGCCCACACAGGCGCCCACGTGGTCTATGGGGCCGGGAGAGAAGTTTTAGGAGATATAGATTATTCTGGATTCGATATTGGAGAGAAGAAAGTTCGGATCGATTTTGAGACTGAGGCTCATGTAGATAAAGAAAAATTGTTGAAACTGGAGGAATTAAGCAACCAGATAATATTAGAAGATAGACCGGTCCGCTGGAAGTTCTTAGATAGGGAAGAGATAGAAGATTCAAGGGAGGTCGCTTTTGCCAAAGAGGTACCGGAAGGCGAACGGGTCAGGATCATCGAGATAGAAGACTGGGACATCGGGGTATGCAGCGGGACCCATCTTGAAAACAC
>JAGXLI010000012.1:6476-30573 GCA_018334755.1 Thermoplasmatota archaeon | reverse complement strand
CTATCTTCCTTACAATTCTAGAGATTCACACTGCTCGTATTCTAGGTCGTTCTTAAGGGCTATCTCTGCTTTTTGTAATTCTCTTCCCAGATAAGTTGCGTGCTCCAATCTGGAGACCAGCTCTTCTTCTACAAGGGTATCACAGATAGCTCTAGCTGATGTTCCAGTGATGACCTTGTTGAGTTCACCTGTTTCGACCTCCAGTTTTCCTTCTTTCTGAACGTTCAGATAATGCTCCACCACTATCTCCTGGTCCTCGTGATCCACCATGATAACGAAAAAACCCTTTTCGTCAAATTCTATACCCTGGTTCTCTTCAGCTTCTATCCTTTCAACTTCTTTCATCTAAAACCACGTCCCTTGCCTTGACCATATTTTTTAGTTTAGCACGAGCCTTTTCCTCTTTTAGGTTCCGGAGTCCGCAGTCCGGATCTATCATCGTTTTGGGTCCGAAGGTCTCATATGCCATATCGATCCTCTCTTTTATCGTCTCCACACCTTCTACCTCTGGCTCGGTTGTGACCGCCCCTACCGACATCCGGTGAGGATTTTCTATTTCACCGTAAGCATCATACAATTGAGGGTTTGCAGCGAATTCATGATCTAAAATATCTACATCTATCTCAACCAACTCGGCTATGATCGCAGTCACATCCCCGCAGACGTGGAGCTTGGTAGGAACATCCACATCGAGGACTTTCTCCACCGCGTTCTTACCATACGGGGGGAGTTGATTTGAAAAGAAAGGCTCGTCCAGTTGTACCACGTCACATATCTTCGCAAGATTTTCCGCCTCTTGATTTAACGCTTCAGCAGTATCAAGAACAGCTTCCTTATGCGATTCATAATGTTTATCTGAAGAGCTTTTCACCATGGTCCAGGGACCGGTGATGATGCCCTTGAGGCCCGTTCCTTCCGGAAGTAGTTTTCTCGCTTCCTCCGCATCCCCGACAGTTATTTCACCAGTATAACCGACTTCGGAAACGATCTCCACTTTGTCTCTTATCCTGTATCCCCTCAGATCCTGGGCAAATATCTCAGTCATGGTGCCCCTCGTCTGTCCATCTGAAACGAGTTCTATACCGCTGTCGAGCTGCGCCTTAACAGACTCTTCCAAACTCTCCATGAAAGGATCAGTATCAGAAAAACGAGAGCGCTGTAATCTTTCTTTAGTAGGGGTCGCTGGATAGCTTCCTACCACCGTCGTGAGCAAGTCCTTTTCCAGGTCCATCTTTATCGATCTCTCTATTTATCTCTCTATTTATCAATATCTTTTCCTATTCCCTCTTTACAGCAGATGATGCGGATGTTTCTCGTCTATCTTGATGCCGAAATAATCCTCGGCTCCTTCGGCGATCAGTTTATCTACCATCGCCATGTTCGGCAGAGCGGGGGACGCGTTCTCTATCGGGCCGTAGTAAATAAAATCCGCTCCCATTAGGACCGGCAGGTTATCTATAGAGGTATCTAAGGTCTGGAATATATCTTCTTTCTTTTCATATTCGTTCAACCAGCTCCAAGATTCTACGGTGTTGTGGAGCGCACATCCGACCGGAAGGCCGAATTCATCCTTGAATACCGGTACGGCTCTCAGGGTCTCGCCTGCCTTTTCCCCGAACGGGGTAGCGGCCGTATCTAGAAACTTGTATTCAATACCGATTTCCTCGGCTAGAGGCAATAATCCTTCTTCCATCAGCTTTCCGCCCTCTTTTATGATATCCATCCGGCCCTGGGTCCCGTTGTTCTGGGGGTTGTAACCCAACAAGATGGCTCCTGCCGGTGGCTTGTTCTTCAACTTTTCGATCTCTTTTTCCGTGACGCCCAGATTCAAACTGTTGTAGATCACCCTGTCGAGCGCGTTTTTTTCCTCAAGATAGTCCAAAACTTTCATCCTGACCTCGGCCTCAGGAACATCCACCGAGAAAAATCCTTCCGTATGTTCCAACGCAAGATCTATCTTCCATTCGACCTCTTCTTTTTCGAAGATGAATACATCGGTCAGACTTGAGACCGAAGTTTTACTTGAAAACTTGTTCTGTCTCCTTATCAGTTCTGGTCCTTTCTCTTCGGCTTCCGTTCGATCTTCGAACTGGCCTTCATAAAATATCGTACCGAACATCAACGTGGGGAACTCTCCTGGCTGACCACCCACTTTTATATCGTCCAACTCATACGTCTTCTGCTCTCGAGTATAGCTGAACATCATCTCTCCTCCATCTTCGATATCTTGCCCCAGGGTGAAATCTTCAGAGAGGAATGGAGCGCAAAATCAGCTTCAAAAACCGACTCTTCTTTCTCCTCTATCTTAACTGCGGTGTAAGGCTCGCCGAAAGAACTAGGGTCTTCCGCAAGGGCTTCCTCTACGGCTTCGTTGATATCTTCTTTTGATTTTATCCCTAAAAGGTCTTTAACCTGCACTTGTTCACGAAAGCGCTCGATCGCTTCATTAGAAAGATTTTCAATATAAGGTACTGCGCCGTCCGCTTCTCTTATCTTTCCGTTATCCTGTATCCCGTTCTTGATCAGTGCCTTCAAGGTCTGTCCAGATCTATGACCGCGGATCTCATCACCGCAGATGAGTATGAATCTGATATTCGGATTCGAAAGAACGTTGGCGATCACTTTCTCTATACCCAGGTTCTCGGTCTTCATCGGACCCCATATGGCGACTTTTTCCTCATCAAAGTCAAACTTATCGGCCAGTGTTACGACCGCGACCGGTGAGTCCGGGTCTCCCATCTTATATTCGCCGGGCCAGGGGTAAAGTTCGCTCATCTTCTATTCAACCTCCGTATGATCTCTCCTGATATCCCCTCATATCTGACCGGTATCAAGTGGGCTCCCACTTCTGTTTTAAGTCCTCTATCCTGCGCTCCGTCCTCAAGTTTATCGTAAAATTCGACGGTGAACTCCACCGATTCTCGAGCGAAGTCATCCGCTTCGGACAATCTCTTCCTGACCGTTTCCGGGATGGTGACTTGAGGCACGCTGTCGATCAGGTCCCTCATCTGTTCGGCCGAAGAGAACGGAGTAGTGCCCACCAGTATCGGGGGATGCCTATCCGTCCTTTTCTCGAGTTCTTCTATAAAATCCAGTACCTCTTCCGCCCTGTAACTTATCTGGGTCTGGAAGAAGTCGGCGCCCGCCTCGACCTTTTGTGCGGCGTACCCGGGTTCACCGCTCCTGTTGGATATTATGACACCTCCGACCTCGAAGTCCGTCTCACCCTCGATCTGTTCCATCTCGGAAAGGTACCTGTTCCGCTTCCTGGAAGGTCTCACCGAGAGTTCAGGCATCAGTGTACCTTCGTTGAGGTAATTCTTTATCCCCGTTATGAGTTCAAGGGAGTTGATATGGTCCACCTTTTCTTCTGCTGGATAATCTCCCATCGCATAATCTCCGGTCATCGCTAATATAGTCCTGATCCCTAGACTGTGGGCCCCTAGAAGCCAGCGCTGTAGTCCACTCAGCGTGGAATCTCTACAGGTCAGATGAGCGATAACTTCTATACTGAACTCATCCATGATCCTGCCGGCATAAGGTGCCGGATCTATCTTTATCCTTCCGACCGGGTTGTTACACACGTTGAGCGCCACAAGGTCGTTCAAAAAATCGTAGTTCTCGATCCTCTCCAGGTATCTCTCCATGTTCCCTCCTCTCGGGGAAGGGACTTCGAAGGTGATCGGGAACTCTCTATTCCTCAGGTTTGAAACGAATCTACTCATCGCTAACGATATAATCGATTTTTTATTTAATGATTTGGTAGCCAAATTAAAATTAGAAAAAGATATAGAAAAAAGACATAAATAGAAGAGGTGATTAGTAAAGTTTGATACAGGGAAAAAGAAAGAGATTAAAATATGACCGAAGAAGCGGAAATATCCCAGAGATGCCCACACGAATCGGCCGATGAGGACTGGCTTCCTCTCTTGAGGAACCTCTCAAAGATGACTTTAGCGCCTCATCCGTACTGTGATAAGTGCGGTCTAGTGAGGAACGTCGGTCCGGATAGGCCTAGAAAATTGGGATACTACGTGGACAAGCTTTCAGAGATCGAAAAGTACCTGAAGAACGAAGACTCGAAAGGTGGAAAGAACAAACTGACCGAGGCTCAAAAGCGTTTGATAGTCAAAGAGATGGAGGACGAGGAGATCTTCAACGATCTCTACGGGGTGATGGAGAGTACCCAGGAAAAAAGGTTTATAGAGATAGTCCAGAAATACAGGTCCGATATCGAAGAACGGGTGATAAAATATCACCTAGAGTGAGGTCCTCAGGAAGGATAGATCCCCCGGAACGGATGAAGAGGTAAAAGATGAGTTCTGAGAAGAGCATTAGTGTGATCATCCCGACCCTGAACGAAAGAGAGGGTATAGATGATGTCATCGAAGGTATACCCATAAATTCGCTCAAAAAATTTGGATATCAAGTCGAGATCTTGATAGTCGACGGAGGATCGACAGACGGTACCGTAGAGAAGGTAGAAAAGATGGGTCTGGATGTTATCCATTGTAACGGGGGAAAGGCGGAAGGAGTAAGAGAAGGACTCAAGAAGGCCGAAGGAGATTACGTGTTCCTCATAGACGGGGATGATTCTTATCCACCCGAGAGGATCGAAGATATGGTCAAAGAGTTAGAAAACGGATCCGATATGATCCTGGGAAGCAGATTTCAAGGGGAGATAAATGACGGGGCGATGACAGCTAAAAATAAGATAGGAAATAAGATTTTGACTTGGATCGCCAACAATCTGTACGGCACAGAAGTCAGCGATCTATGTACGGGGCTGAGAGGGCTTCGAGTCAACGGGTTGGAAGCCGAAAGTATACCGGGTAAAGGATTCGAGATCGAAGCGGGGTTACACACCCTCTTCTCCGAGAAGGATATCTCCGAGATCGGCATAAGGTATGCTGAAAGGAAAGGCGACTCTAAATTGAAGACCCGGGACGGATTCAAGATAGCCATCAGGCTTATCAAAGAAAAGTTCGAAGAAAATTGAAATAGATAAAGATATACATGTTCAGAGGTGGCGAAAATGCTGGAGATAGTGGTAGACGAGATCAGAGGTGACTGTCCGGTCCATGACGAAGGCGATAAGATCTTTGTGGACGGTCCGGAGATAGATCTGGACAGGACTGATGCTGTATGTACTCATGCTCTTCAGACAATACTGCATTACACTACGGCATTGGAAAATGGAGTCAGCCCAGTTAAACTGGGTTTGAGTAAAAAGGACGAAGGTACTGCCTATCTTCAGTGTGTCGATCCTGGAAAGGAATATACTGACGGCGGCACAGCGATATTCAGATGCGAGATAAGATAGTGCAAAATTTTTCTTCTGAGAGAGATATATGAGAGGAATATATCTGCTGATCATCGATTCAAACTATCCGATAGAAGTGGAAGTTGGAGCTCTAGGAGAGATAGGATTTCATGAAGGTAGATACATCTATGTCGGCTCAGCGCAGAACGGAGTCGAAAAGAGAGTCGAAAGGCATCTAAGAGACGATAAAAGAAAGCATTGGCATATCGATCATCTCTTGGAAGAAGCGCAGGTTAAAGAGGTGATGGGCTACGGGGAGAAAAAGAAAGAGGAGTGCAGAACGGCCGCTATTCTTAAAGAAAAATTTTCCCTAGTAGAAGGTTTCGGATGCTCCGATTGCCGCTGTGATTCGCATCTCTTCTACAGCGAAGAGGACGTAGACAGTCTGATCGAAAAGATAAGAGATCTCAAAGGCAGAGAGGATCTACTCTTGAAAGATGTCAAAACTCAGTAACCTTTTTATCTCATTTCCTATTGTTATTTGCAATCCATACCGGGCCCGTGGGGTAGATTGGTCGATCCTTCGGCGTTCGGGACGCCGGTACCCGAATTCAAATTTCGGCGGGCCCACTTTTTCTTCCTTCTTTATCCCTCATCCTGTTCTATCTCATCCTCAGTATATAGACTCACTTACCTACAACTGATCAGACCCGAATGAATCTCAGATCACCCTTCGCTTTCCATCCTCGAGGACCACACACCTTCTGGTACATCCTCGTAAACATCGTCTTTTTCGTCAGCAGCCTCATCCCCAGTAGATTGAGATTCGATCAATTCGTTGATCTTATCCCTTTCGAACAACCAGTAGTGTATCCTCCACTCTCTGCCGTCGTACAATGTGGTTTCTTCACGTTCAGTTGTGAGTAGACCTGCATCCTCCAACATGTAGAAAACGTCACGATCTTCCTGTTCCAAGATATTGTCTATGATCCTATCACTGAAACCGAAAAAGTTCATCACGTGTTCGGCCATCATCTGGGCCGCGCTTGTCTCCATCCCCTTCTCATCAACGCTGTTCTTTATCGCAGCCGTAAGATCTGAGACCTTCAAGGGCTTACTTTGCACATCAGGATACCCGCCTGTAGAATCATCATCTCCGTCAGCCATAATAACTGTACACCTTCTCTCTTTATATTTGGGAGTTCGTGCTATAAATAATTTATGTCACGATTCTCTAAGAGATGACTATCTGAACGGTCCAGAGTTAGAAGTCAAAAAAAGGATAGTATTTAGATTCATCCACCGAACAGCCTCCTGGTCATCCATTCAGCATCGAACTCTTCCATATCTTCGTAATCCTCTCCAGTACCGACGAAGAGCATCGGCTTTCCAACGGCATGGCCTATCGAGAGGGCTCCACCGCCCTTCGCATCGGCATCGATCTTTGTTAAGATCACGCCGTCCAATCCGACCGACTTCTCGAATTCTTTAGCCTGTTCGACGGCATCGTTACCTGCGAGTGCGTCGCCGACGAAGATTATCATGTCTGGCTCCGCGACTCTTTTGATCTTCTCCATCTCATTCATCAGATTCTCATCGGTCTGCATCCTGCCAGCCGTATCTATGAGAACGACGTCTTTCCCTCTGGCCTCCGCGTGTTCCAGGGCATCATAAGCTACCGCCGCAGGATCGCTTCCCTTCGAGTGTTTTATCGCCTTGACACCCAGTTTATCAGCGTGTTCCTGTATCTGCTCTAAGGCCCCGGCTCTGAACGTATCTGAAGCCGCAAGTGCACAGCTGTATCCCTGATCCATGACTCTTCTGGCCATCTTCGCGATTGTCGTGGTCTTACCGGTCCCGTTGACTCCCACGAACATGATCGAGAACGGTTTATCTGCCTCTTCCAGTCTCTTATCGAAGTCGATCTTCTCCGTCTTCAAAGCAGATCTAACCGCCTTCCTCAAGGCGGCTTCGACGACCTCTTCCATCTCGTACTTCCGGCTTATCTTTCTTCCCAGAAGGGTCTCTTTCACTTCCTCCTGTATCTCTTCCGCTACCGGGAGGGCGACATCGGCTTCGAGCAGAGACACTTTAAGATCCCAGAGAATATCCTCTATCTTGCTCTCCTTTATCTTCGAACCCCATCCGTCGACGAAGGCTTCATCGGGGGATTCCTCTATCTCCTGCTTGCTGGATTTCGTCAATCCAGATAACTTATTCTTCAATTTGTCGAACATTATTATATCTCAGAGCGTACTTTAGATTTTCTATTGGAAGACCTGACCTCCGCCGCCCTGCTGTTGCTGCTGTTGCTGACGCTGAAGTTCCTGGTATTCCTTTTGGACTTCTTCCTGCAACTCTTCAAAATTCTCATTCAAGTTCTCTATCTCATCCTCTATCTCTTGTTTGTCCTCTTTCACATTTTCCTTCTTACTCTCGATTATCTCCAGTGCATCTTCGATCTCCCTTTTAGCGGAAAGGTCGTTGCCGAGACCTATCATCACTTTGTCATTATCGGTGACCTCTGTATGAAGGTAGGCACCCGCTCCGACAGGGACAAGTACCTCCGTTCCCTTCTCTTTTTCCTGGTACTTTTTCATCGTCTTCTTGGCTTCGTCATGTTTCTTGATGTTCTCTTCGATCATCTGCTTCTGACCCTCCAGTGTTTCCACTTGTTCCTTCATCGCTTCCAACCTTTGTGCTTTCTGCTGTAGCTCGTTTCGGTTAACCATAATTCAATCCTCCATTTCTATTCTATCTTGGATCATATGATCCTCTACTTCTTCTTCATCTACCTTTTCAGTGTCGTAGATCTTTATGTTCGTCCTTTTAACTCGATGCTTGCTTCCCAGGAGGGAATATACTTTCTCGATCGCATCCTCCTCAGTATCGCTTATGACCTCTTTTGAAAAACGCTGCCATTCACCTTTTCTTTTCCCCATTCTAAATCTACCTTCGACTCTGTGTACTTTCATACTATGCACCTTAAATAAGGACCGCAACATGGGGCGATTAGTGGGAGAGGTATTAAAAATTAACCCCTTTTTGCTGAGAGCCGAGGTAAAAGAATGGCTCCATACCTTACTTGACCAAACACATATATATCAGTTCTTTGTAAACAGGAATCAAGTCGCGGGTCATACCCGCAGGAGATGTGCCCTTTTAGGGTGAATCCACAAACGAGAAAAACGTGATAGCATGTCTGAGGAACTGATGGAAGAAGAGGAAGAAGAATCGATGGAAACGTATCCCAGTATGTACAAGTATATCGAAAAGGCCTGGGAACAACCCAAGGAAGGTTTTTTGAAGGAACTCCAGAGAAAACGGTTGAAGAGATGGAGAAGAGAAAAGAACTTCAAAAGGATAGATAGACCGACAAGGTTGGACAGGGCTCGAAAGTTGGGATACAAGGCAAAACAGGGCTACGTTTTGGCTAGAGCAAAAGTGAGAAGAGGGAACCTTAGAAAATCAAGACCCACTAGAGGTAGAGGACCGAAAAGGATGGGTGTGGTCAAGATAACACCGAAAAAGAACCTTCAGTGGATCGCTGAAGAGAGGACTTCGAAAAAATATCCAAACCTGAGAATTCTCAATTCGTACTGGGTCGGAGAAGACGGACGTAAGAAATACTTCGAAGTCATAATGGTGGACCCACATCATCCGTCGATCGAGAACGATCCGGACATAAACTGGATTTGTGAAAAGAATCAAAAGGGAAGAGTTTTCCACGGCAAGACCTCGGCCGGTAGAAGATCGAGAGGCTTGAATGCGAGAGGTAAAGGCGCCGAGAAATCACGCCCTTCTGAAGATAAAACGAGCTGAAATTTAGCCCTTCAGTCTTCAAAATCCGATAAGGGATCGTACGTGGCACCTTTCTGATCAGTAAGATACTCTAGATCATCTTCCTTTATCTTTTCTATAGGGTACTTCTCGCTCAGTATATCCTTTATCTTTTCCTTAAGAACCTCTAAATTTGATCCTTCCAAGGCCGATATCTTCGTCCGTTCAGTTTCGCTCTGATCTATATCCATCTTATTTTCGACCTCGATGATCTCAATATCTTCCATATCCTCCTCGACCTCTCCGTAAAGTCCCTCCTGCTTCTCCATGAGATAGCCGCATGTCTCCGTGGGATCGTACATGAAGATTATCACATCGGCTAGACTCTCTAACGCCTTCACGGCCTGCATCTCGATCTCGTTCCTTTCATCTTTGGGCCGATCTAAAATTCCCGGCGTATCCAAAAGCTGACATTTTTGATAGCCCAGGTAAAAGTGTCCGATACCGACTTCCTTGGTCGTGAAAGGATATTCGGCCACTTTCGGCTTTCCGCTTGATATCTTGGAGACAAGTTCCGACTTTCCCACGTTGGGATACCCGGCGACCGCCACAGTAGGATGTTCCGGTCTGATATCCGGCAAGGAATTCAATTTCTTCCGTGCTTCGTCCAAAAATTTTAGTTCTTCATCCACTTGATCTAGAAAGGAATCGGCCCTGGCATAGGCCTTCTTCCGGACCCTCTCGATCTCGTCCGGGTCCTCTTTAGAAACTACCTCCCTAGCAGCCTCCATCATCGTCCTTTTGACCCTCCTTTTCGCCCAGTTCATCGAACCCAAACTTTTCTTCAACTCATCTATACCGATGATGATGTCTATGATATCAAAGTAAAATTTGGGTAAGATCTCCAGCGTGGGGAATTCCTCTTCATACCTTCCGATAGTATCCTCTATAGTATGTGCAATAGAATTCAACTTGGCGGAGGCAGTACGCTTCTTCCTTTCGAGTTCCGTGTTTCCCTCCTTGGTCTTTTTAGAGGCCTTCCCAAAGGCCTTATCTAAAAGCTGCTCGGCGTCCAGGATCGGGGTGATATCAAAATCCATGTGAGGTATTACCGGAAGGGTGATGAATAAGCTTAACGGTCGTTAGAAGAGTCGTCTGCTTCATCTTCTTCCTCATCTCCTTTGTTCCACTGATAGAGCTTGAAGATGACGAATATCACGATCAGGACTCCCATGGTCACGAAAGAACCCGGGACATCAAAGAAAACCGTTATCATGTAACCGGTGATGGATATGAATAGACCTACCAACAAAAAAAGGACTATCCATTCCTTGAAACTCACCTTGAGACCCATCTTGACCAGAACCTATAACGGAAAGATAGAAGTTTTGAGTTTTACTCAGTCACTCTCTTCTTCCTCTTCCTCTTCTTCTTCATCCATCTCTTCTTCCTGTTCTTCACTACTTTCTTCTTCCAGCTCTTCTTCTTCAAGTTCCTCGAGTTCCTCTTCGATGTCGCCTTCTTCTTCCTCTTCCTGGACGTACTCTTCTATGAACCTGATCCGTTCAACGTCGAGGTTGTCTCTCAGATCTCCCACAACTCTGTACTTTGCCACGAACCAGTTCTGATCGTACTTGCACTGTTCTGGAAGCTTTATATCCACATCTTCTTCGGTCTCTTCGATCTCGAAGTCTCCGGCCTGGTAATCCATCTTCAGGATCGCCTCGGCCTTCTCTTCAACGTTCTCAGGCTTTTCGACTATTTCAAAATCATATCTTAAGGTCTTTCCGGCCAAAGGATGATTGAAGTCGACCCTGACCCTTCCCGCGGTAGCCTGAATTATACGGCCGCGGCGGTTATCTATCTCGACTTCTTTCCCCTCTATCGGGTCTATATCTCTTCTCTGCATCTCACGTCTGCTGAAAAGTTCTATCTTGTCTGGATCACGGTTACCTATACCTTTTTCAGGCGGTACTTCGACCGAGCCTTCTTCTTCGAGTTCGGAATCTTTCAAGGCCTCTGCAAAGCCCTCACTCAAGTTCTCTCCTCCGAGGACGACCGGACGAGGTCCGTAATCTTGATCTTCTTCAAATATGTCCTCTTCTTCCGCCTTCTCTTCATCCGTAGTGTCAAAGAGAGTGGGCTCTTCGTCTTCGTTCTCTGGGACCATCCAGACGTCGTAATCTACGTAGATCAAATCTCCTTCTTCCATTTGGGGCACCTAATCGAGGTAAAAGTCACTCCTTTTTAATAGTTTTCGCATCCCGATCGCTATCGAAGTTTTAAAGATGATCGGATGGGCCCCTCCACCACCTATTCTGTCTCTTTCAGATACTTATCGAACCATCCAACGATCTCTTCTAACCTTTTTATACGCTGTTTCGGTCTTCCAGACCTAGAGAGATCGTGGTTCTCTTCTTCAAAAAGTACGAGCTTACTATCAGCACCGTGATACTTGAGAGCGGTGAACATCTGGATTGCCTCTGCCTCATAGCATCTAAAGTCCGTTCTTGACTGTATCAGCAAAAGAGGTGTGTCGACTTTATCGGCATATTTCAGAGGAGAACGTTCCCAGAGGAATTCTTGATCTTCCCAGGGGGTAGTGTCAAACTGATCCTCGACGAAGTAATAACCTATATCCGTGGTAGAGAACATGGATGTCCAGTTCGAGATGCTCCTGCAGGAAACCCCTGCTTTGAACCTGTCCAGATGGCCGACAAGCCAGTTCGTCATGAACCCTCCGTATGAGCCCCCGGTCACACCCAATTTATCTTCGTCGATAAAATCATACTTTTCTATCGCTGTATCCACCACTTTCATGATATCTTCTTGGTCCTCGGTACCGTATTTTCCTATTATATCCGCAAAGCTATTCCCACTGCCGGAACTACCGAGTGGATTTGAATAGACCACCGCGTAACCATTACTGGCCAGGACCTGAAGCTCGTGGAAGAAGACCTCTCCAAAGACGGTCTTCGGTCCGCCGTGTATCTCTACCACTGTCGGGTAACTCTCTCCCGGTTCATGATCTACTGGTTTCATGATCCAGCACTCTATCTCCTTCCCGTTGGATTCAACCGTGAAACGTTCCGGTTCCGAAACTTCCTTTTCAATTTCATTGAAGTCGGTGAGTTTAACTATGTTCTTCTCCTCAGAGTCGTTTTCCTCAAAAAAGTACAGCTCCTGTGGGACCTGGTCCTTCAGCCCAGTGAATACTATCTTATCGTCTTTCACGTCGAAATGATCCACAGTTCCAAAATCATCTATGACTTTTTCCACGCCCCCTTCCAGAGAAAAACTATAGAGTTTACTCTGATGCCCTTCCGTAGAAATGAAGTAATACCTTTCATTTTCAACCCTGCTGACCTCGCCTATACCGTATCTTACGTCCGTCAGAACCGTGTTCCCTAATGATTTGTCCATATCTGTCTCTTTATAATAGACATGTTCTTCCAGATCATAGACGTAGAATTCCTTGTTGGTATTCATCCCCATATCTTCCATATCGGTGGCTTCGAAGATGATCTTATCCTCTAACAGGCGGACCTTGGCTATATTGAGTTCCTTATCGGTAAGTTTGGTCAATTCATCGGTAGAGTGGTCATACTCGTACAGATAACTGATGAAATCCATCTTATCCTCGTATTCAGTCATGGAGAGGGAGATGCGCTTTTCGTTAAGATCAAAACTGCGGACCTGTTTGTACCCTGTTATCAGGGGTTCCATCTCCTTCTCCTCGAGAGAGTAAGAATAAAGATGCGCTCTCTCCTTGTTTTTGAAGCCTCCTTCGTTGGACCAGAACGGGATCTCGTCTAACTCGTGATAATCTTCCCCTTCTTCTATATCATCCTCTGATCCCTCATCTTCATCCCTCTCCTCTTCTACCTTCTCTTTGACCTGGAAGATCAGAAGATCGTTTTCCTCTTCAAGCTGAAGATCGATCACTTCTTTTTCTATCGTATCAAAATGTCGAGCTTCCCCGCCATCTATATCGATCACAAAAAGATCGGTTTTCTCTTCACTTTCCTCCTCCTCCTCATCTTCTTCATCCTCTTCATTCCTTCCCGAAACGAAGAGTATCCTATCATCGTTCAGCCAGATAAATTTCTTATCTTTTCCTCCGGTGGTCAGCTGAAAAGTTTCGTCACTATCGAAGCGGTGAAGCCATATGTTGGAATCATAATCGTTTTCATCGGAATCTACCTCATGTACGATGAACCCTACAGCTTGGCCGTTCGGGGAAATTTCTACGTTAGATATAAAAGTGTAATCTAACAGGTCTTCGATCTCAACTCCTTCCATCTTATCAGGTATAGATAAGTTCGGATGATTTTAAAATTTGCGATATATAATCATGTCATAAAAGGGTCCTGTTCCAAACCTGATTTCTCAGGTAAAATCCTAAATATGCGTAGGAGTTGGAACAATTATGTCGAAAAAACTTCTTATGGGCGTAGGAAACGATATCAGGGGAGACGACGCGGTAGGAGAAAAAGTGGTGAGAGAACTCGAAAGCGATGACTGGGAGATGAAAGACTGCGGCTCAGTCCCTGAAAATCACATAACAATGGTCGAAGAGGACGAGTATGAAATGGTGGCGATAATCGATGCGGCGGACATGGGCCTAGAACCCGGAGAGATCCGGATCGTTCCCAGAGACCACCTCGGTGTCTTCACCATGAGCACCCACGCCCTGCCGTTATCGACCGTCATGGATTTTTTGGACAAGAAAGTAGAAGAGGTTTACCTGATAGGTATCCAGCCCAAAGATATGAGCTTGAAGGAGGGCATGACTCCAGAACTGCAAGAGGCCAAAGAAGAGATGATCGAATTGCTGGAATCAGGTGAGTGGAAAAACATCCCTGAACTGGAGAAAGAAGGCTGAGTTCTCCAAGTAGTGAACCCCGATCTTCGTATACTCGTATTAAGAAAGACTTTCTATGGATTGATGACCAGATCTTCGGCTTCCTTGTCAGGCCCGGCTATCAGGAACTCTTGGGTGAATTCAAAGCAGCTCTGAGGACAGATATTCACGCACTGACCGCAGAAAGTACACCTGGATACGTAATGTTTCACCTTTCCTTCGTCCTCCTTGAACACTAGGGCTTCTGAAGGACAGACCCTCACGCACAGCTTACATCCTATACAGCTCTCCTTATCATAGGTCAGCTTACCTCTAAAATCTTCAGGTACCTCTACCGGTGGGTTTATCTCCAATTTTCCTTCTTCGATAAGCTCAGCGGCGTCGTGCATGTTGTCCGGCGTATATTTTACCGGGAAGGGGTTGGTCGCTTTCTCGGTGAAGAGCTGCTTGATGAGCGTGTAGATAGTTTGTGTCGGCATATCTTTTTCACCTCATATATTCAAATAGCCATTGAACCCTCCAGCATGACCAGAAGAGTCCCTATAAGTCCGATGACGGTCATCGGGACCCAGTAGAAGTAACTCGCCCTATCTATCTGGAATCTGGCGAACGCGACCCTGACGACCGAAACGGCCACATAGATGATTATCAACAACTTGAAGAGGAAGAATGCAATATCGACGATAAGATTACCTAAAAGCATGCCGTTGAACACTTCAGGACCGCCGAACGAGAACCAGCTGGAAAGGTGATAAGGGAAGAAGAGAGCGATCAACAACGTACCTACAAAGACCATCTTGACGACTTCGGCCACATAGAACAATCCTAGATTTCTACCGGAATATTCTACGAACAGGCCTCCTGCCAGTTCCGTTTCGGCTTCCGCCTGGTCGAATGGCACCTTTGACAGTTCGCCGGGCATGACGGCAAAAAGCGTACCCAGGATCATCGCGAAACCCAATAGACCGACTCCGCCTACTGTAGACCAGACCGGTTCCGACGATATGGCGGCTATAGAGAAAGTTTCGAAGTTGTAAGCTAGGGCCACCGCAGCTATCGCTAAAGGCAGTTCATAGCTCATCATCAGTACGAGTTCGCGCTGTGAACCTACGGTAGCATAAGGCGACCCGCTGGCCAGCCCGCCCAGCGCCATTGCGACTGCAGGTATAGCTAAAAGGTAGAGTAGCAGTATAAGACCACCGTAACCTTCCATTATCGGGTCGAAAGGTCCCAAAGGCAGGTAGGCTAGAGCTACCAGGGGAGCTACAAGCGCGAATACCGGAGCGGCATTGAAGAGCCAAGGAACCGCAGTATCGGGGATGATCGTCTCCTTCATGAATAATTTTTTAATATCCTTGAACGGCTGGGTCCAGGGCGGTCCGATCCGTCCCTGCATCATCGCGGTTATCTTCCTATCGAATCCTTTGTAGAGCAGCCCTACAAAGATGCCTAAAAGTGAAACTAACAATACCAGTAGGGATTTAATACCCCAGTTCACAGCTAAATTGACCACGTCACTCATTCTATCCCTCCATCTACTAATTCTTCCGTCTTTTGAACGGACAGTTCGTGGAGTTCTTCTTCAGAATAAGTTCGGGTCTCACCCGTATTGACGTCGGTTATCTCAGCCCTATCCATACATCCTATACACGGGTCGATAGAAGCCGCGATTATCGGGATATCCGCGATCTGCTCGCCCATGAACATAGGACCGTAAGTGGCTAGATTGTTGTACGTGGAAGCTCTGACCTTCCAGACATCGATGTCCTCTTCTCCTTCTTTGAGTCTCACGTAGTGGATAGCTTCACCTCGAGGAGCCTCTATCCTTCCTATACCTTCTCCACCCATGTTCTTCAATTTATTCAAAAGCCCGGCTTTGTTGTCCTCGCTGGTGATCTCGCCCTCGGGCATTTTCTCAACGCACTGCTTGATGATAGATATGGACTGCAGGACCTCCTTCAACCTGACCAGCGTTTTACTGAAAACATCTCCTTTATCTTCATATCCATACCTGGAGGGAACGACATAATCCATGTCTAGATCGCCGTATGCGGAGTAAGGTTGGTCTATCCTGACATCCTTCTTCACGCCCGAAGCCCGGACCGTCGGTCCGACCCCACATAGACTCAGAGCATCCTCTTCTGTCAGGATCCCGATGTCCTTGGTCCTCATCTTGATACTGGGATCGTTTAGGAATATCTCCTCTAACTTCTCATAAAGATCCTCGTAATACTCCAAGGTCTCGAAGATCTTCGGATGCATATCCTCCGTTATATCTCTTCTGACTCCTCCTATGGTCCACATCGAGTAATTGACCCTGTTCCCAGTGATATACTCTAAGAGGTCCATGACCTCCTCACGGATCTTCCATGTGAAATGTAGATGAGTATCGAACCCGATCTCGTGAGCGGCTACACCTGCCCAAAGTACATGAGAATGTATCCTTTCCAGTTCGCACATTATAGCTCTTATATACCTAGCTCTGTTCGTGGGCTCTATACCTACCGCGTGTTCTGCCGCCGTGGTATACATGTGCTGATGGACTATAGAACAGATACCGCAGATCCTTTCGGAGAGCGGGATCACCTTCATCGGATTTCTATGCATCCCCATGAACTCGATACCGCGGTGGTTCATCCCGGGATGCGGGTCCGCTCCAACGACCTCTTCTCCGTCCAATTTGAACTTGATGAGGAAAGGTTCCTTGAGGGCCGGATGTATGGGTCCGATCGGGACTTCATATGTGCTGTCTTCTTTCTCTTCATTCATCCTTCTTCACCTCCTCGCTTCTCTCCGACTCTTTCAGACGTCGGTTCAGCTGAAGCTTCTTCCGGATCGTGCACATATCTGGCCATCTCTTCCATACCCTTTTCATCCCAGCGCCACGGATACCTGTCTTCCGGGAACTCTTCATCGAGCCACAGTCTACGGGAGTCAGGTATATCTACCACGTCGACTCCTAAAAATTCCTGTTTCTCCCTTTCAGTCGTCACTGCCCCGGGCACTATGTCCGTTATGGTCGGAATCTTCAGGTCATCCTTCGGAAGATGGACTTTGATGTTAACCGATATTTCGTCGGCTGGAAAACCATGATTTACCTGAAAATGATATATGAGTTCGACGATATCCCCCATGTCAGAACCGGAGGCAACGGAAAGATGAGGAACTTGAAGTTCGGATAAGGCCTCTACAGCATCTCTGAATTGGTCCCTCTCGACTTTCATCCAGATCAATTTTATCGGTGTTTCTTTTAGACCTTTCTCGATCTCCTCCTTCTTTATATCACTCACGGCATCTCCAAGTTCTTCTTTGAAATGTTCTTCTATTTGATCTACACTGATCGGTAAGTTCTGATTCATTCATTATCACCTCTCAATTTTTCGAGGTGGAGCCATGCCTCCTTGACCCCATTTATCACATTTTCCGGCCTGACGGGGCACCCGTTAACATGGATTATATGGGCATCATCAGGTAAGATCTCATCTATAGGGCCCTCTATAGCGTAACTATCATAGTATACTCCAGTCGTATTGCCACAATTTCCCGTGACCAGAACTACTTTGGGGTCCGGAGTCTGTTCATATACCCTTATGACCCTGTCCTTCATCTTTTTTGTTACAGGGCCCGTAAATAGAATTACATCAGCGTGCCTCGGAGATCCTACTAACTTGATCCCGAACCTCTCCGTATCATATCGAGGGGTTACGGCCGCGACGATCTCGATATCGCACGCGTTGCACGACCCGCTGTTCAGGTGGAATACCCACAACGCTTTGTCGAAAGTTTTGGATAACTTCATCTGAAATACACCTCTGAAGATCTTATCACGATCTGAGTATCTTCGTTCATCATCTTTACACCACCAGGTAGATATAAACCAGAACGACGGCTAGAGTGACGACGACCCAGTACATGTAATCGTTCAGTTTTCCCGTATGCCCTTCTATGAGAGGGTCAAAATAGTCTTTCAGGGCCTTCGTGAGCCCCCAGAACAGATTGTCTCCGCCTACATGGATCTTTCTGATATCTCCTGGAGGTCGATTGCCGGAAATGAAGGGGTCTCCGCTGTGCTCCGTCTTCTCATACTGGGAGTTCCCCATCCTGTAGAGCCAGTAGGCTACGATCGAAGCCAGTATTATCACTAAAATGAAAACTATCGGACTCCATATACCTTCCAGAACAATGCCTATATCTATCATGGCATCACCCCGACTAGAGCTTTAACTGCCGGAGAAACTATCTCCGATACGATCAGATTCGGGAACAAGGTGAAGATTATGACCACTACGGTCAATAAGCCCATGCCGAATAGCATCGAAGAAGGAACTTTCTTTTCGGCCAATCCTTGGTCAGGTCCTAAGAAAGCGTTAAAGAACGCTTTTCCGACCACGGCTAGAGTGATTATACTCACGACCAGAGCTACTATGGCTAAAACGGGGCTGTAGAGGTACACCGACTGGTAGATCAGCAGTTTCGAGCTGAATCCAGATAAGGGTGGGATCCCCGCTATCGACAGTGCTCCTATCAGAAAGAATACCGTTGTATAGGGCATATCGTGAGCCAGTCCGCCGAGCTTGTTCAGACTCCTGATATCCGTAACGTGAACTACGGCCACTGCAGAAAGGAATAAGAGTGCTTTATAGACCCCATCGTTTATCATGTGGAACAGACCGCCTTTCATGGCAAGGGTACCAAAATTCTGATAATCTGCTGAATTCAAAGTGGCCAATCCGACTCCTACGGCCATCATCATGTAACCGACCTGCGAGACCGAAAGATAGGCGATCAACCTCTTCAGATCGGTCTGGACTAAGGCCATGGTCACCCCTACGATCATGGACAATACTCCTAGAATTATTAGTAAAGTTCCAGAAACGGAGGGATCGACATTCACTCCGATGACTCCAAAGAGCAGACGGAACAGTACGAAAAGTGAACCCAAGCTGGTTATGGCTATGAAAGGAGTAACGGAACCCGGAGCTTCGGAATATGCGTCCGGAGCCCACATGTGCATGGGTGCACTGCTGGCCTTCATGGCGAATATCACGACCAAAAGGCCCAAAGCGAGCTTATCTATGAAAGTGCCCGAGATACTCTGGGTCAGTAATGCGTAATTCAGAACTCCATACTGGCCGTACATCAGGCCGATGGAGAAGAGGACCAAAAGGCCGCCCACGGTACTCAACACCATATACTTCAAAGCGGCCTCCACACTTCTACCTCTGTAATTTCTGAAAGCTACGAGAGCACAAGAAGCAACGGAAGTGACCTCGAACCAGACGAAAAGATTGAACAGGTCACCGGTCAGTACCATCCCGTTGACTCCAGCAAGTGTGAGAAGGAACAACGTATAGAACTTATTCAATCCTGTCTCATCTTTCATGAATCCATAGGAGTAGATACCGGCGGCGACCGCCGTTATCGAGATGGTTATAGTCGCTAGAACCGCAAAACTGTCCGCTACGAAGGTGATCCTGAAATAAAAATAAGACAGGAGGTTCTGAGGTTCGGGTTGATTTGCTCCGAATACGTACAGCCAGCTCCCTTCCGTCAGGACCTGGTAGGACATGAGGCCCACGAAGAAGGCCGTGAGTACCAAGCCGATTCCAAATACCACGTTCCTGAGCTGCTCCGACAACCTGTTGACCAGTGGTGTCAAAAAGGCGAAAAGGAGAGGTATACCTAAAATGAAAGCCGGAGAGTGAACGAATATATCAAAATTCATTCCTTACACCTCCGCACATCCTCCGTATTTATGCTTCCATAATGCCTTTTGATCATTATAGTAAATGAAAGCATAAGAGCCGTCGTTGCCAGACCGATAACGATGCTGGTCAGTGTCAAGGCGTGTGGTGTCGGCATGACCATATCGGTAGATTCCGCGCTGGTAAATATCGGGGCGTACTCGCCGCTCCTGTAAGCTAGAGAGACTAAGAACAAATTTGCGCCGTTCTGCATTATCGTGATGCCCATGATTATCTTGATCAGGTTCTTCTTGAAGAGAACCGTGAAAAGGCCGATTACCATCAGAAGAACTACTGTGATATAGGGCATCATCAAAAGGAGTGATTCCCAGCTCATTTTTCCACCTCCTCCGAGGGAGAGATGGTCTCTTCAGGTTCCATCATCCCGCTCCTCTTGGACATCATCCAGATTATCAAACTAAGCGCGGCGGAAACTTCCAGACCGACCATGAGATTCATGAGGGTTATGGTGCCGCCCGTGTTGATATATCCGGGGTTGATCCCTAACGAAGGTAAGGTCCCACCGAACAGGCCTCCAGTACCAGATATATAGTTATAGAACATTGTAGAACCCATACCGATCAAAGCTAGGAGTATGAACAGCGTTAAACCTAAAGATTCCAGTGACGAGAGGTCCTTCTTGTGCTTTCCGAAAGATCCGTAAGCTATAACCAGCAGAGCGGTGGAAGAAGCTATGACAGCTCCACCCTGGAACCCGCCGCCCGGGGTGAGATGTCCGTGGATTATCAGATATATACCGAATATTATTATCGGGACGACTAAGATGTCGGTTACGGTCCTGACCACTCTAGACATCTCATATTTCATTTAGTGGCCACCTCCTCCTCTTTTTCATCTTTTTTGATTTCACGTAATACAGTTAAAACGCCAGATACCGCAGAGAATAGGATCGTGGCCTCACCAAGGGTATCAAGACCCCTGTAATCGAAGAGCACAGCGGTTACCACATTATTGACCTGATGTCTTTCCTGCGTATCTCCCAAGAAGTGATCGTCCATGGCACTCTGATCCGGCTCACCGAACGGTCGCATCTCGACTGCTGCTCCGGCCAAAAAGGCGAAGATGACCAGGAAAGCCACTATAGCTATCGATTTCCTCATTTGTATCCCTCCTTTCTCTCGGTGGACTTTATGGCGAATATGAATATAGCCGTTGTGAGGGCCGCACCGACCGCTGCTTCTGCTATCGCGACGTCCGGTGCCCTAAGCAGGAAGAACTGCAGTGAGAGCAGAAGGCTGCTGGCTCCCAATGCGATGGCGGCCGAGATAAGGTCTTTGAAAAATACGACGGCCAAAGCGGTCAATATGAGCCCTATCAGAACCAAGAACTGGATTATAAGAACTATCTCCGACATTCAGTTCACCTCCGAGTCTTTAAGATCGTCTCTAACAGCTTTTTCCGGTTTGATCCCCATCTTGTGAGCCGCCCTAGCGATGGCGTGCGCTCCGGTGGGATTGGTCACTAAAAGAGCCACTAAGGCCAGTAAAGTATGAACGGCCATGTTGAGGAACTTCGCCTCCTCAGTTATCACATACTCTCTAACGCTGTAGGCCATGACCGTGAAAGTCATGAATATGGTGCCGAATGTCGTACACTTCGTGGCGGCGTGAAGTCTAGTGTAAACGTCCGGGAACCTGTGAAGTCCTATCGTACCTAGAGCATTGAAGATCAGAGATATAGATAGTAGGATCAGTATAACCATGATAGGCCAGGTCATATCAGGCCTCACCTCCTTCCATACCTTCCATGTATTTGGAGATGAAAAGCGTAGTCACGAATGACAGTATCGCATATACGATAGCGATATCGATGAAAAGCGTCTCCCACATCGCCGCACCCAGTCCTATCATACTGGCGATCACTAATGTGTTTATCGTGTCTAGGCCGACTGTTCTGTCCGGTACCGTGGGACCCAAGAAAACCCTGAAAGCTGAGATTATGATGTAGAGTCCGAAGGCGCCTACCGCACCGTAAAAGTACATATTCAGATCGATCATTCTGCGAACCTCCTGATCCATTTTACAAATCTTCCGGCTATGTTTTCAGTGGGATCAGTTCCTACCTTGATCCAGTGGATATAAAGCTCGCTCTCTTCATCATCCACGTCTACGGTGAGCGTTCCCGGAGTAAGGGTGATCGAATTCGCTAAGAAAGTAACGCCGAGATCCGTTTTTAATTCCGGATCTATCTTCACTATCGCGGGCTCTATCTTACCCGTTATGACCCGATAGGCGACATCGAAGTTGGCCTTCGCCATCTCTATGAAAAGTGGGATGGTGTAAACGAGCATGACGATCCATCTTACAGGATTCAACATCCTGTAATTCCTTTTTCGACAGAGTATATGATCGGTCAGAGAAGCCACGATAAGAGCGACCGATATCCCCAGGACCAATTCCTCCAAACTCCAGAGCAGGTGACTCAGAGGAGCCTCTTCCACCATGGATTGACCGGCAGCAAGGGTCAACAGCAGGTAGGTGAACAATGCTAACAGAAAAGTCGAGATGAACGCTTTGCCTCTCTTCATGATAAGCCTCCTTCAGACAGTGACGGAGATATTTTTTCACTCACGCCACGGTTCCTTGGTAGGACAAACATATCACTAGATGGGAGAAGACCTGACTATTTAATTTTTTCGTTTTTTAGAAAAATGCAGAGGGTGTGCAAAATCGTCCGTTTCAGGGCCGAAAGATCAAAACATTATTATCTCCTGTAGCCTTTTCATTCAAGGTGTTCTATATGAGTTCAAAAAGTCGATTCAAGGGTTGTCTTCTGGGCAGCGCACTGGGAGATGCGGTCGGTGAATTATCCTTCGAATGCCGAGATGAGGGAGAACTAAAGGCAAAGTTGAGAGAAAAAGATAGACTTCGTTATACCGACGATACGGCCATGGCCATCGGTTTGGCCGAATCCCTGATCGAGAAGAAGGGTGAAATAGATCAAGAACATATCGGAGAAACTTTCAAAGAGAATTATAAGGAGGAACCGTGGAGAGGATATGGACAGGGACCGCCAAAGATATTCAAGATGGTGGAGAAGGGAAAAAGGAACTATGTCGAGTGTGCCGAGACCCTCTTCGGGGGCGAGGGTTCAAAGGGTAACGGCTCCGCCATGCGGATAGCACCCGTGGGTGTTTTCTTCTCTATATCTGAAAATGTTTACGAGAAAGCGATCAAAACCGCAGAAGTGACTCACGCCCATCCACTCGGTAAAGACGGAGCCGGGGTTCTAGCCCTCTGCATAGGAAGGGCATCTTTATCTGACAAGATCTCGCCGGAAGATTTTGCCTTAGATATGGCAGAGAGATCTGAAACTGAAGTTTTTGGGAAGAAACTTAAGAAGGTCGCTGAACTTTTGAAGTCCGAGGTTGAAAGGGAAGAGGCGGCCCAGGAACTCGGAAGCTCGGTCCTTATAGAAAAATCGGTGCCGTATGCGATATTCAGTTTTTTAAAAGATCCTAAGTCGTATGAAAAAGCACTGATGAACGCCGTACTCGTCTCCGGAGACAGTGACACCATCGGTGCGATGACCGGAGCGGTATCTGGAGCTTATCTTGGAGATAAAGCTCTACCCGAGGCATGGGTGGATAAATTGGAGAACGTCTCTTACCTCAAGAAATTGAGCGAACGCCTTTTTGAACTGCGGAAAGAATAATATCTATCAAACTATCTTCCAGCTTCCTGAAGAAGGAAGAAAATATATTAAAAGGAACCAAAATAGGGGTGAAGAGAGGCTTAATAATATGAAGTCAGATTCGAAATGTCTAGCTAAAGTCTTTTTAGGTATGATAGTAACTGGTCTTCTGGTCGTTTCTGCTATGTCTGCGGGGATAACTGTATCTGCTGCAGGAAAAAGAGAAGATATAGAGCGGGAAGGATCACCAACTGCAACACAGATCACGGATTGGTACGATCTTAACGCTACACGGCAAAATCTAGCCGGCGATTACGTTTTGATGAACGATCTAGATGAAAATACTTCAGGTTATAACGAACTAGTGGATACCCAGGACGGCTGGGATCCGATCGACGGTTGGGACCCTTTTACTGGAACATTCGACGGGCAGGGATACGAGATCAGAGATCTTTATATCAATAAAAGTTCCACAAACGATATCGGATTGTTCGCATCTGCCGATAACGGGGCGGAGATCAAAAATTTAGGCGTGGTCGATGCGAACGTGACCGGAGATATGTTTTCGAGCGTTTTAGTTGGAAGAAATGTAGATGGTTACCTGAACAATACTTATGCTACGGGAACGTTGAAAGGAGATAATTGGTATTTCGGTGGATTGACTTCGATCAATAAAGGTAGTGTCAATAACTCTTACACTTCGGTCGCAGTGAACGCAACCGGCAACGAAGAGATCGGAGGCCTCGTTGGAACGAACGAGGGGACTGTGAACAACTCCTATGCTACCGGAGA
>JAGXLI010000012.1:0-5899 GCA_018334755.1 Thermoplasmatota archaeon | reverse complement strand
TGGGATATGACCTGGGAATACAGTACAGATACTTACGAGGGATGGGACATGAGCGAAAAACAAGGAGAAGCAACCTGGTGGAGTGGTGATCACAGGGTAGTGATGGACCATGAAGGAAACACGGGATATCCCGCGTTGAGCTGGCAGGAAGGGCACGGTTACTTCGAGTTCAGTCAAGTGAAAAATCAGAGCGCCGGTGTTCAGTTCGAGATAACCATCACGGCCTATGATAAAAACGATGAGAAAAAAACCGATTATGACGGAACGGTAAACCTGACGGATACGACCGGGACGATTACGCCTGGTGAGGCCAACTTCACAGGAGGTAATTGGACAGGAGGGGTCACTATCACGAAATCACAAGAGGATGTGAAGATAACCGCAGTGGATCAAAATGACGTCACTCTGATCGGTGATAGCAATACTTTCGATGTAACGCCCGGAGCCACTGATCACGTGGAGATAAAACCGGAGAATTCAACCATCATGGCTGGAGGAACACAGACCTATAACGCCACAGCGTATGATCAATATGGTAATAAAGAAGAGGTCACCGGTGAAACGAACTGGTCAGATGATGTTGTTCCTACGAATGCTTCAAGCTGGGTCGATAACGAGATAACCGTAGATCAAAAAGGTAACTGGACTGTGATAGGAGAATACGACGGGGTACAAGGTACGGCGAATCTTACCGTAGAACAGTACGTGGAATACGATCTCACGATAAACATCGATGGAGAAGGCAGCACCGATCCGGGAGAAGGAACTTATAGCTATTCCAAGGGTACCGAAGTTACTATCCAGGCCATAGAAGATGTGGATGGATGGTCATTTAATGAATGGACGGGGGATCATACCGGAACCTCTAATGAGATAAACATCACGATAGATGATAACAAAAACATCACTGCAAACTTTGAGATCCACACATATGGACTCTTTATAGATATATCCGGCCAGGGAACCGTAGATATAGAGCCCGATCAGGCGCAATACGAACATGGCACTGAAGTCAATCTAACGGCTATACCGGATCAAAACTGGAACTTCGTTGAATGGACGGGAGACTATCAGGGGACGAGCGAGAACATAACTATTGTGATGGATGAAAATAAACAGATCACGGCACACTTCAGCGACACCGTCTATCATACCTTGAAGATAAGTATAGAGGGGGAAGGCAGTACCGATCCTGTGGAAGGGAATCACACTTATGAAGAGGGCACGGACGTGAATATTACGGCTACAGCCGCCGAGGGCTGGTATTTCCAAGAATGGACCGGGGATATACAGAGTACGGAACAGAACATAACGATCACGATGGACAGGGACAAGAATATCACTAGTTGGTTTTATATCTATGAGTACGACCTCGATATATCTACTGAGGGAGAGGGCAGCACGGATCCGGCTGAGGGAGTTCATTCCTATGAGCATGGAAGAAAAGTAAATATCACAGCTACAGCTGCCGAGGACTGGAACTTCGTTAGATGGAAGGGAGATAACGGAACTGTAGGAGATACAAAAGCGAACACGACCACCATAACGATGAACGATAATTATTCTATCACGGCGAAATTCGAAGTGATCGGCGGAGTAACTTACGATCTGACCGTAGATTCTTCTTCGGGAGGCAGTGTGATAGAACCCGGTGAAGGCACCTTCACATACAGTGAAAATACTGAGGTGGATGTTCAAGCGGACGCTGATCAAGGCTATGAGTTTGTTGAATGGATAGGAGATAACGGGACTGTAGGAGATACCGAGGCGAACGCGACAACGATAACGATGGATGAGAACAAGAGTATAACGGCGACGTTCCAGGAAACTGTAGAGACCAACACGCTTCGGTTAGATGTTGAAGGAAACGGTACGGTAAAAGTGAACGGAACTGAAGTGGACGTTCCGTTTGAAGAAGATTATGAAGTAGATACAACAGTCGAACTTGAAGCGAACGCGTCGGAAGGATGGACCTTTACGAATTGGACAGGTTCCGTCCAAAGTGACCTGGATTCCATCACGATAATTATGGACGAGGATAAGAATGTCACGGCACACTTCGAAGAGGTTCCGACTGAAAGACACAGCCTGAGCGTGAATATCGAAGGAAACGGAACTGTAGAATTGGACGGTCAAGAAGTAGAAGATGGATGGTCGCAGGAGTTCGATGATGGGGTCAACGTCACTCTCAACGCGGTCGCAGACGAAGATTATACATTCGCTGGATGGAGCGGTATGGACAAGACCGGCCAGGAGATAGAGGTTTCGATTGATAGTGATGTTGAAATCACGGCTCATTTCGAAAAGGCCAAGTATGAATTGACTTTGAGCACGGACGGTCAGGGAAGCGTAGATAGAGATCCAGAGAGGAGTGAATACGAAGAAGGAACTAATGTCACGTTAACCGCACAGCCCGAAGATGGTTGGGAGTTCAGCCACTGGGAAGGCGATCCCCTTGAAGGGGTAGTAGAAGATGATGAGATAAATATAACGGTAAAAGACAACTTCAATATCACGGCGTACTTCCAAGAAGCCGGCGGTGGAGACGACAGTGGAGAGGACACTGCGGACAAAGGCGAGGACGACTCCGGCTGGTTATGGTGGCTCATACCGCTGATCATCGTATTGGTGATAGTCATAGCTCTCGCGGCCTGGTACACTCAAAAAGGCGATGAGGACGAAGAAGAGGAAGATCTCTCTGAGGATCTCTTCCCTGAAGAGGGAACAGGGAGCACCGAATCTCCTCCTCAACCATCGGAAGAGAGCATGGGATCAGAAGAAGCGCCGGAACCGGAAGGAATTGGTGAAGATGAAGATCCCTTCGAGGATGAGCAGTTCGAAGGTTAGATCCTTGCCAACGCTTGAAAAGAGGCATGTGCCTTTGCTCTGAATGTAGGAAATAGTCTTCTACCTAGAATAGCAGTACCATGAATATCTCGAGATATGATGTAGAGATATTATCATACAATTCCCTGTTCATAAACCATAGATATATATAGGAGGAGAACAAGGGGATACTGCGTAAAAAAATGAAGGAGGTGAACTACAGATGAAAGGAGAAGTCAAGTTCTTCAATGACATGAAAAACTTCGGATTCATCCAACCTGACGACGATGGTGATGATTTATTCGTTCACAGAAGCGATATAGATGGTAACTATCTCAAAGAGGGAGATGAAGTAGAGTTCGATTCAGAAGAGGGCGAAAGAGGTCCTCGAGCCGTCAGTGTGAAGAAGATCGATTGAGTGCTGTTTTGCTGAAATTTTAGATCCATGAACTGAACATTTCTTTTCTTTTTTATATATTTTTTAATCTCTTAGATACAACATCAATTTTATATAATCATGAACGTTAGGAAAGCGACAGGCAGTTATCATGGATATCGTAGTTTTGAATGGAAGTCCAAAAAGTAAGTACAGCGTAACGTTACATTATGCGAAATACCTAGAAAAAAAATTTTCTCAGCATGATTTCATCACACATCACGTGGGTAAGAAGATCAAGTCGATAATGAATAAAGAGGGGTCTTTTGAATCGATTCTGGATGATATCGAAAAAGCGGACGGATTGATATGGTGCACGCCCGTTTACACATGCGCCGTTCCATATCAGCTGATGCGTTTTATAGACCGTGTTTTCGACGAGGGGGCAGAAGAAAGATTTGAAGGAAAACATTCAACAACCATAACGACTTCCGCCCACTTTTACGACCATACGGCTCATAACTACCTGAAAGGTATATCCGAAGAGCTGGGGATGAATTATTTAGACGGCTTTTCTGCAGAGATGTACGATCTTCTGGAAGAAGAAAAAAGGGAGAACCTTTTGAAGTTGGCGGAGAGATTCTTTCATCACATCAAAAATGATGTTGAAACGAAAAGAGAATTCATGCCGATCGATTACGAGATGGAGTCATATGAGCCGCAGGGCGTCGAAGAAGTCCAGAGCAGCGGCGATTATAAGATCTTGGTGGTTTCGGATGCAACGGAAGAGGATCAGAATCTGAAAAATATGATCGATGTATTCAAGAAAAGCTGTAAGTTCGATGTAGAGGTTCAAAACCTTCATGATATCGAGATCAAAGGAGGATGTCTAGGATGCGTGAAGTGCGCCCAATCGGGAGAATGTGTCTACGACGATGATCACGAAGAGTTCTATAATAATAAGTTCAAACCCGCCGATGGGATAGTTTTTGCTACCACTCTTAAGAATAGGTTCGCATCATCAAGGTGGAAGCTCTTTTACGACCGGGGATTCTACAACGGACACAGACCCATTCATGAAGGAAAGCAGCTCGGTTACATAGTTTCGGGTCCCCTGAAGCAGGACGCCAACATGAAACAGATCCTAAAAGGAGAGGCCGAAGTGGGGATGATCAACCTGATGGGCTTCGTGACCGACGAGCCCGACGACTCGGAAAGGATAACGGAGCAGATCCAACAGCTTTCGGACGATATCGCCTGGGGACTGGAAAACGACTTCCAGAGACCGTTCACCTTCCTTCGAGAAGGTGGCCATAAGGTCTTCAGGGATCTGGTTTACCAGATGAAATTCCTCTTCACCCAGGACCACAAGTACTACAAGAAGCACGGGTTGTACGACTTCCCCCAGAACCAGTACAAACAAAGGGTACAAAATTTCTTCTTGAGGATACTCTTCGCCATGCCCGGGATGAAAGAAAAGGTCAAGGATAAAACGCTCGAATATATGGTAAAACCTCTTCAAGAGGCCATAGAAGAAAATTGAGTGATTTAACGAAGGTGAATACTCTGCCTTTCTTGCTTTTAAGTGAATTTCTCAGCAGGATCAGAAAAGCCATGTATAACCCGATCATGGCTGGGCTACAGAAGAAGAGATAGTGAATATCCATTAGGGGTAAAAAAGCTTCCAAATTACCTCTACTCTAGCTCTTAGAGAAGGTATTCAATTTTCAGTTTGGGTCGAATATTCAGGTATTTCGAATTACGATCATATGATCGTATTTAGAAACCACTTTCTAAAAAATCATACTTATATTTTCCCTGAAGCTTTAAATAAACTGAAAAGGGTTTCAGTTATGGGGATCAACTTGCCCGAAGCAATATCCAAGTCTACAGCAAAGTTGTTGAAGGATCTTACTGGAGAATCTAGACTAGATATCGCAGTAAAAATCGCTGTAAAAGATTCTTTAGTTCATAGACTTGAGGAGATATATCCAAAAATCGAAGAGCTTGAAGAAAAATATGGAATGGAATTCGAGGAATTCAAAACAGCATGGGAAGACGAGACAATCGAAAATAAATATTCCTACGACGTTGAAAGCGACTATTGGGAATAGGAAGGATTGGTGACTCGAAAAAAGAAGATTGAAGAAGCTCTAGAGTGGCTCGAATAAAATAGCGGTGTATAAGCTGATCATGGTGAATCCGTAGAAAAAGAGATAGCGGGCATCATTTGGGTTAAAAAAATTGTAAAATCCCTTACTCCTAGCTCTTTTGAAAATAAAGCATCCTAGTTTAAGTTGAATATTAGAAGAGTTTTCGAATTAGGATTATATAATCGCGGTTAGAAAGCCTTTTCTAGATCTTTTAAAGAATATATCCGTAGTTCTTTAGATTCTGATGCTTCCTGTCTTAGGTCTTCGGTGAATCCCGATTTTGAGAACAAAGCATACTCTTCTTCTCTCTTTTCGTTCTTCCATCGCACTTTTTCACCTTTCTCTTTTAACTCGTTTAGTAAAGTAAAAGTGACATTGTTTTTTGACCACTTGCACTCTCCAAATAAAATCTTATTTTTTTTCTCGTTCAAAGCAACTATATCTATTTCATCTTCCTTGTACCACCATCTCCCTATTTTTGGATACGATTTTACGGAGTTCAAAAATTGTTTGCAGACCTGTTCAAAAATCTTTCCGAGATATC
>JAGXLI010000060.1 GCA_018334755.1 Thermoplasmatota archaeon | reverse complement strand
TATCTTTCTAGGATGTTTACATTCAAATCTCTTAACTCTTCTATCTGGCTAGAACTTTTTATCTCTACTAGGATTATCTCACCGTCATCTCCAGTACCACTATATATTCCGGCTGCCGATACCAGTGTCGAAAGGAGCAGTAGGCCGCTTATGAAAATAACTACCAACTTATTTTCAGCAGGTATTATTTCAGATTGCATATTGAATCTTCCCATTGAAGATTGATTTATTTCGGGGTATATTAAACTTATTGAAATGGAGAACCCCCTTATATCCATTTTTATAAAAGTTCTCGATACACACCCTGGATACTCAGATGATCCACAACAGTAGTAAGTTGCAGTTCCTCAGATCTCTTCTTCCTCATTAAGTTCCGTCAGATCTTTTCCACACGCCCAGCATTTATCGGCATCCGGTTTTACTTCCTTGCCACAGAGCGGACATTCACGGCCCTCCTCTTCACCTTCGTCTTTTTCTTCCTGTGCTTCCGTTTCTTCCTTTTCCTCTTGCTCTGTTTCTTCTTTTTCATCCTCGGTAGGTTGATCGGTGATCTCCTCCTCTGTTCCCTTTTCTTCACCCTCTGTTACTTCTGGGATAGTGGCACCACAATAAGGACATTCCGTTTCACCTTCGGCCAGCAAGAAGCCGCATTCGGGACACTCGTTGAATGTCCCCTCTTTCAAAGAGGGTTCTTTGACCTTTTTAGAGGTAGCTCCGCAGTTGGGACAGATATCTTTTCCTTCCGGTATCTTCTCCCCGCACTCGGGACATCCTCTCTTCGGCTTTGTTTCGGAAGCGGCGGCTCCCGCAGGTCCGACATCTTTTTCTAGTCCTTCGGAAGAGGGCTCCTCTATTTCCTCTTTAGCTCCCTCGGGACTCTCGGTCTTCTTGACCTTCTTCAGCACTTTCTTTTTCTTTACCCCTCTTTCTGCTTTTTCTCCCGGTTCTTCTTCCTGCTTTTGACTCTCCATACCACTTTCTGACGGCACCTCTGATTTCTTCTCCACGAGTTTTCCTTTCGGCATACTTTCAGGCGTTTCAGGTTCCTCTTTACCGACCCCCTCTTCTACATCCTCTTCTTCGTCCTCTCTTCTTTTCCTATTGAAAACGATGAAAGCTGCGATGAGTATGGCTACAATGATCAACGGGATGATCCACCATAGGTAACCCATCGACCCTGTTCCAAGCGCAGGACTGTCAACTGTGAAGTCTATACTCTCTGTTCCAGTATTACCTGCCTCGTCTACGACCCGGATCTGGACTGTGTAGTCACCGTCTTCCAATCCATCAAAAGTATGTGAGGTGTTGTCTCCCACGTTCACCCATCCATCTTCACCTTCCAGTCTGATTTCGTAATGATCGATCTCCGTGACCGTAGATTCACCGCTCCATTCAACGGTGACCGTGTCTTCTTCAATCTTCTTCCCTTCCCCGGGCTCTTCTATCTCGAGGACCGGTGGAGTCGTATCTAGAGTGAAGGTGACCTCGTCTTCAGCACTATTTCCGGCCATATCCGTGGTTCTCACATATATCGTGTGGTTACCGTCCTCTAAACCTTCTAAGGTGTGTGAAGTCTCGTTAGTGGTACTCTCCCAACCTTCTTCGTTCTCAAGGCCGACCTCGTGATGATCGATCCCGGTCGTGTTATCTTGGCTCTCCCATTCAACGGTGATAGGCCCTGAATTGAAAATGCTTCCTTCTTCCGGTCCAACGATATTCAGGACGGGCCTTCGCGTATCCACGACAAAGTTCACGCCTTGAGTTTCGACGTTGCCGGCTTCGTCAGTGGCTCTGACCTCTATCGTGTGATTTCCTTCGTCTAACTCGGTGATCGTGTGTTCCGTAGATAATTCTTTGTCTACCCATCCTTCTCCATCTAACCTTACTTCATAGCCGGTTATCTCAGTTCCTCTCCTGGTGCCTGTCCATCGGACCGTCAGAGAATCGTTATTGAATACAGCCCCCTCCTCTAGTGAGACATTAAGAAGAGGCGGAGTAGTATCTATGGTGAAATTGAGGTGGTCTCTAGCAGTGTTCTCAACGGCATCAAAGGCTCTGACCTCTACCGAGTGATCGCCGTCCTGCAGCCCTTGGAGCTCGTATTCATCATCTTCACCTTCGAATATCTGATCTTCGTCCAGCCAGACTTCATAATGGTCTATACCTGAAACATCGTCGTGCCCCGACCATTCGAGCATCACATTCTCGGTGTTAAGAGCAACGCCTTCCTCGGGAGAAGTTATCTCGATCTCCGGGGAAGTCGTGTCCATGCTGAAAGAAACCGTCTCGACTGCGCTGTTATTGGCAATATCGGCAGCCCAGACATCAACTGTATGGTCACCGTCCGATAGGTCCGTGTACGTATGTTCGGTCGTTGTTCCTATTTCCTCCCAATCACTTCCATCGAGTCTTATCCTGAAATGGTCTATCCCGCTCGTATCATCGCTGCCGTTCCACTCGATCGTGACCGAGTCGGACTCGAAAACGGAACCGTCGCTCGGGTTCATTATATCTATCGACGGGGCCGTTTGATCTACGGTGAAATTAACGCTGTCAGTAGCTTGTAATCCAGCTATGCCGACACCTTTACATTCGACAATATGTTCTCCATCACCCACGTTCGGGAACGTATAACTCTTGTCCATACCGACGTCTATCCAGCCCCCGCTATCGAGCCTGACTTCATGATGATCCGTATTGTTAGATGTCCACTCTACCATAACGTCGGGGTCGTTCAAAAGGATGTCTTCTTCAGGTGAGATAACATCCATCTTTGGTTCATCTATCGAATCTAGATCGAGGATCTCGAAATATCCATCGCTTTCATCGTAATTGGAGATACGGTCGGAAGTGTCCCTCGCTCTAGCCATGATAAGGCATTTCTTGCTCGGTCTGTCCGGGATATTCCAACTATAACTTCCCGTGGCCGCGACACCTTTTTTAATAGTATCCCATTCTCTCCCCCCGTCAGTACTGTACCACAGGTCTATCACATCCACGGGATCGTCTCCACTCGTGGTGGTCCACGAGATCTCTTCTGTCCTGTTCGGTACCCACATCTCGCCGCCGTTAGGTGAATTCACCTCTACACTCGGCGGGTCTCCGGACTTGGGTTCTCTCACCTTGTAGATATTCTTCTCCTCAAGATCGTTCTTTCCAACGGCACGTATCAGGTACCACCAGTAAGTACTATCTATTTCACCTTTCATATAATCTGAATAACTGTAGGAATACGAGCCGGTGGCCTGTATGGTTTTAATAGGCGAATCCCATGGACCGCCTTCATCCTGAGCGCGATACAGATTATAATGAGTTATATTTTCAGGATCGTCAGGACTGCTTATCCACTCTACTTTGTTATGCTCGGCACCGTCTTGATTGGTCACCATGCTGATCTCGTCCATCCAGAGTTCGATGGTCGCGGTATCCTCACTGATGGGGATCCCCCATTCATAGTTTGTGTCTCCCTCAGCTTTGCCTCTCATCGAAGCTCTTACAGCATCTATGGCTCCGGAAGGAGTATAGTTCGCGTTCGGCCCGAATTCGTTCCAATCGTAGACCGCTCCCGTGTGGCTATAGATGGTTTGCCATCCGCTTTGAGTGTCATGCACATGTAGCTCGACTGTTGAGTCGTGTATCTCACAGTTTTCTGTATCTTCCGACGTATCTTGCTCCACATAAAAGGCCCCGTTGATCGTCACCTCGGTCGTTACAGGCGTGATATCCTGTTCCCAGTAGACCTCTTCGGTTGTATTTCCATCACCCTCCTGAGACGCGATCGCATAGATCGAACCGCTGCCATCATCTGAATAGCTCTCAATAGCATCCCAGTAGGCGTCTCCTTCGGACTGTACAGATTCAAGATCCCAGTGATCGTCTCCCCCGTCAAATTTGCCGTTCTGCACCAGTTCGCCCTGCGGGCTGAAGTGTTTAACGTCCGGTACTTCCGGTGATCTGGGCGGGACCCCGACGATCTGAAATACACCGCTGGCGTTCTGTCCTAAACGTCCTGCCGTATCATACACGTGGGCTTTGACCATCACCTGTTGACTGTCTATATTGGGTACTGACCAGTTGTAGAGACCTGTATCGTTAAGGCCCTCGGCGATGATATGCCATGATTGACCGCCGTCTCCACTGTAGAACAGGTCTATCCTGTCAGTGGTGTTGTCTCCATCTTCCGTCTGCCATGTGATGTTCTTATACGTTAGAGCGTCCCATACTTCTCCCCCTTGAGGTTGAGTTATGTTTATGTTGGGGTCTTCTCCGGGAGGCGATGAGAACGCATTGTATCCCACGAGAGCATAATCCTGGGTCAGGTTACCGTCGCCGTCCGCATCTGCCGGCACATCGGCTCCTTCGACTCTAACTTTGTAAGCGCCGGATTGGACCTCGTTAGAGGGGATGTAAACGTTTTCAACGTTGTTCACGTCGTCCCACCCGTCTCCATCACTGTCAAAGTAGTCGATGGTATCGTTATTCGGCTGGCTCCATCCACCGCTGAAAGCGTTACCTTTATAGATATCTCCATTGGGCGCCTCGACTTCAAGATCGAGATCGTTCTTCAGGGTCGGGTTGTCGCCTGCCGCGGCGTTCTTGTCCGTCCAAACGAGCGATAGATTGAATGCTTTTCCTTCTCTCTTTCGCTGGACTTCGTACTCCTCCACATCTCCCGTCTGTAAAGCGCTGTTTTGATCTTCGAGCATGAAATCGACCGGATTATCTTTCGGATATTCGAGCTTCGAGATATCCACCATCCCCCATCCCTCGTCGTTATTTGGTATGGGGTCCGTATTGCCGTTCCCCTCGTCAAGGTCATGAGCGGTGTTGATGAGAAGCGCCTTGACCATCGCCGGGCTCGGTCTTTCGCCGAAATTGTCCTCGTACCATTCAACTGTAACGGAGGCAGCTCCTGCGACCGCTGGGTTCGCCATCGAGGTGCCGTTCATCCATTCATACCGCAGGTCTTCAGTATAACTTCCGGCACCTTCGGGTGTCATGGTCGAGAGGATCTCTTCACCTGGAGCCATCACGTCCGGCTTGATCCTATTGTCCGCTGTCCAACCCCGGGAGCTGAAATCCGAGACGAAAGCGGGACTCCACGTTGTCTTTCCCCCATACTCTCCCCCATCAGGGTTATGTGTTAAGGTGGCTCCCACGGATATGACGTTCTTCGCATTCGCGGGACTCCCGATCGTTGTATTTTGAGGACCGGCATTTCCAGCGGCTACCGTAATGACCATGGGCTGGTTTCCGGATTTATTTCTATCTGCATCTCTAACCGAGCGGTCATAAGCTTCGTCAGTATCAGTATATGCTCCGTCTCCTGAGCCGCCCCAGGAATTGGAATGTACGTAAGCGTCAGCGTTCTGTTTGGCGACTTCGATGACCTCTCTTGTATCACTAGGAAGAAGAGAATTTCCAGCATCGTCGAAGATCTTGACCGAATAGAGTTCGGAATCGGAGGCCAATCCTTGGGATGCGTAGTACTCCCCGTCCATCCCTGCAAATTGAACTCCAGTTCCATTGTAAGTATCCCCAGCGATAGAACCGGCCGTATGGGTCCCGTGGCTGAGACCGTCGCTCCAATCGCTGGCGCTTCCAAAACCATATCCGCCGATGACTCTACCGTCGAAATCAGGATGTCCAGCATCAGGCGTCGTTCCGTCACCCAATCCTGAATCGGCCATAGCTACAACCACACCGTCGCCGGTATAACCGATCTGGTTGATATAGGCGCCGTGATCTCCGTGTTTACGATAGGCCGTGCCCGGTTTACCGTCTTCGTCATCCATTATCCAGGCGCCGCCTCCTATTATCTGCGAGTCCACTTCCATCTGAAGTTCCGGTTCGCTGTATTCTGAGATGCGGTAAACGTCCTTCTGGTGGGCTATCCTCCGTATCGAAGAAAGTTTGTTTAACTCGATGATAGTTTCCAACCCATAGTCTGAATCTCTAAATACCGCGTCATGGTCAAACTTTGATACTTCTTTCATCGCTTCCATGTCCGCATCCGGAACCAGACTGACCCGCAGTCTTCCGGGCTCGATATCGTCGGGTATCTTGTAGCCCGGATGATAGATGCCGGTCCAGTCAACGAAATTTAAAGAGTCAACGCTATCTCTCTCTTCTGGAGTCATCCTGACCTCGTAGGCATAGTTCGGTACGTAATTTATTATATCTACACCCAGGTCTTCAATTTGTTCTCTCCATCCTGGATCAACCGGGCCCAGCATGTGGACGAGATATATCCCTTTGGACCCTTCCGGATATCCGTCTATCTTCATTTCAGGATCGATATCTGGTTTTTCTCTGAAGATATCGAACCGGTTTCCCTTGACGGATATCTCTGTCCTAGAGGGAAGCTCATCCACGTCGATATCTCTCTTCTTGAGTTCCTCGATAGATGCTTCGTCAGCCTCGACTATCCGGTGGTCACCGCACCTGTTGAGGATATTCAATCCTGAGCTGTCGAGATCGTTCAAGTGCTTTTCATCTTTCGAACTCCTCACGGTCACTAGAACTATCTGTTTTCCTTCACTGGAACTTGCAAGAGCACCAGCAGCCGGGAGGAGAATCGAAAATATCATCATCGCCATACAAGACATGGTCAGTAACTTGAGATTTTTTGGGCTCGTATTTATACCCCCGATTGGTAAAACATTTAAAAGAGGGTATATTAAGGTTTTGAAATTTTAGAACCTTTACTTATCCAGGTAGATCCGTGTAGCTGGACGCCCGGATCATCCATAGGTTAGATTCTCTACGAGATTTTCGATCTGTGATGTCTCAAATCCCTTTTCTTTTTCCTCTATGAACTCGGAAAGGTCTTTTTCAGGATATTCCTCCTGATATTCAACGGCCTGCAGTATCATCTCTAAAGTGTCTATATCTCTGGCGACTTTCGCCTCCATGCTCTGCCCGGTTTCGAACTCGTCCCAGAGTTCAATCAATCCTTCCTTCTCTTCTATGGGATCGAACAGATCCTCCAAGGCTCCTTTTTCTAAAGCTCGTTTTTCTTTTTTTGAGATCCCTTCATGAGGTGTGATATCGCCTGTCTCGACTTCGGCTAGATCGTGGAGCAGCAACATCTTTACGATCTTATCCGTGTCCAATCCCGATCTCTCACCGAGGACCAGACCGATGAAAGCACTTCTAAAACTGTGGTCCGCTACAGATTCAACATCTTCGATCCCGACGCGTTTCCAACCCTCTCTGTCTGTACTTTTCAATCTTCCGATCCTTTCGAAGAGTTCCAGGTAATCCTTCATAACCATACCGGAAAAACCCGACGGACCTTATAAAACTTCACGCTTTATAACGACTAAAGGAAGGAGAAAAACCTTGGACGGATCGATCAAAAAGTTCTAATTCGCCATGTAAAGTTCAGACCTTCACGGAATCGCCGGGCTCCAATATCCTGTTAGGTATACCCTCTTCGTCCATCCTTTTCTTCAGTCCTTCGGCGTCATCCAGACCGTCTTCCGGATCGTAGTGGAACGGTATCACCATCTCCGGTTCTAGTCTCTTAAAAGCAGATATGTAATCGTCGTAATAGTCCGGGAAGCAGGCAGTGAATATCAATTCCACTGATTCAGCTTCTGGAAAGTAGGCGGAGTCGCCGGCGTGGAGGAGACCGTTATGGAGGTAAGTTACGGATTCGTCCGAGGCATAACAGTCACAATCTAAAACCTTTATACCGTCTATCTCGTCTCCCGGTTCGACTGAAGTACCTTCTAGGTCGAACTTCTCCAAGGTAGTTTCCGGTCCGTACAGCTTGACTTTTCCTTCCAGCCCGGCATAATCCTCCGGAGAGAAGTGATCGTCGTGCTCGTGCGTCAAAAGTATTATATCCGGCTCTCTCTCCGGTTCGACGGTAAGATTTGGATCGATCCAGATGTGTTTGTCCGAAAAGACCTCGAGCGCGGCATTGCCTAACCATCTCACCTTCATGATATCCCTCTTTTTCCTTTCGTGAAGGGCGATAAAACAATAAAAATCTTTCCCAGTTCGTCTATAACAAGACTCTTGAGATGGTCATAGACCAAAAGGATATTATTACACAGGTCGATTGTAGTTAGAGGACGTTAAGATATGAACGATGAAGAATACGATGTCATAATCATAGGAGGAGGCCCGGCAGGATTATCCGCCGCCGTTTATACTGCGAGGGCTGACCTAAAAACTTTGATACTGGACGAGGCGGACAAACTTGTTGAAAAGGCAGAAAGCATAGATAACTACTTCGGATTTCCAGACGGTATCTCGGGGAAAGAGTTGTTAGAGCGGGGAAGAAAACAGGCGGAGCGTTTCGGTGCCGATATAGTACTAGAAAAAGCGCTTCTGACGAAGATAGATGGCGAAAATTACGTGGTGAGGACCGCAAACGAAGAATTCACCACCAGCTCGCTGGTGATCGCCCCGGGTATCCAGCACAAAAGGCCAACTTTGGAGGGAATTGAAAGATATGAAGGTAAAGGGGTCAGCTACTGCGTGGTGTGTGACGCGCCTCTTTACAAGGGTGAGAAAGTCGGGCTGCTCGGTTCTGAAGACCTGGTCGCGAAGGAAGCTTTAGAACTGTATGAATTCACCCAGGATATCAAGATATATACTAACGGCGAGGACCTAGACGTTCCCGAAAATCTGTATAAGAGGATAAGAGAATTGGATATCCCTATAGTGAAAGAGAAGATCGAAGATCTTTTTGGAGAGGAACAATTTTCTGGTCTGATAGTAGAAGGAAAAGAAGAGGACCTGGACGGTCTTATGATAGCCCAGGGCACAAGTGGAAGCCTGGATTTTGCCCGAAGTCTAGGCGTGACCGTAGAGGATGGAGTTCTTTCAGTCGATGAAAACATGTTCACGGGAGTTCCACGAGTTTATGCCGCCGGAGACTGTGTCGGAGGAGCTAGGCAGATAAGCGCCGCGGTGGGAGAAGGAGGTCAAGCAGCGATAAGCCTGATAAACGAGATGAGAGAGGGAGATTATCTCGACTGGGACCATTAAGATAAAGTTTGTAACGAAACAGAGGCCCGTTATCGACGACATCGATCGGAAGTGAATATTCAAGGTGATCTCATGCCTGATCGAGAGATGCTTAAGATTCTAGGATCATAATTTTTCGACCAAAAGTTTTAAAAAATATTGAGACGTTAATTATATTGGGTAGAGGTCATGAAGGGTGAAAGCATCCTCAGCATAGGGACTGTTGTTTGTTTGATAATCGCCGGATTCGCTGTAGCGCCTTTAGAAAATTCTAGAGGCCAGGATGGAGATCTTATCGATACTATCAACCTTACGGTGAACCAGGATATGGAAACAGCGATCGGTGAAGTAGCGGACGGCAACAAAGACCTGTTTATGCAGAGTGTAGGTGCCTCAACCTACAATAGTCTCCCTGAGCAATGGAAGGATCAGTTGAATACCTGGGAGGTAAAGGGCAGTTATAACAATATGCTAATAAACCCGGCCTATGAAGGAAATGGAACCGATCCCATAAACGCTGCCTGGAATAACGGATGGATTTCCAGTCCTGATGATGTTCAGTATCTAGCTAACGACGTAAACGGAAATTGGACGGTCAATCCTTTCGCTCACAGGCAGATAAGATTCGCCCAGAACTATATAATGAGCAGGAAGAAGATAATTCAGGATCTTCGGGATGGATTCGCAAAGCCAAGATACAGTTTTATGAGTGCTCAATCTGAAGTATGGAAAGACAAATTTTACGGGCCTATAGAAGAAAAGTATAATCTGACGCCGGAAGGTGACTTCGATAAAGGGCACGACATGATCCAGGACGCCATGAACGAGATAAAGAACAATGTTGCCTTCGGCCAAGTAAGAAAAGATGGTAACTGGCAGTACAAGGCACCTAATGGGACCTGGAACGATATAAAGATAAAGATCGTCGCGAGGACGGAAGACTGGAGAGCTGATCTAGGATATTATATGAAGACAAGACTGGAACAGAATAATTTCACTGTCCAAGTTAAGGAGAGGACGTCGGATACGGCAATATCCCTGTGTTTCTTCGGTGATCCGCAACCCTATGATAATTTGTCATATCATATCTACACGGGCGGCTGGATAAGCTCATCGGCTCAATATTATCAAGAAATTCCGCTGAGCCAGATGTACGGACCGTGGTATGGTTTTATGCAGGTATATGGAGCTGGAGCCCATTGGCAGTATGACGAAGAAGGCTATACCCCTCAGGTCCAAAAGTTGGATGATATCGGGCTAAAGCTTTACCAGGGTAATATCGCGAACGAATCAGAATACTGGGATATGATGGTGAATGGAACCCAGTTGGGTGTTGAGCAGTCGGTAAGAGTTTTCCTGGTGACCGATCTGAGCTTTTATGCCTATGACAAAAGTACCCTAGAGACCGCGGTCACCGAATCTATAAACGGATACGATACCTACTTCGGTCCCCGTACCATGAGGATCGATGATGCAGCTCTAGATGCGAACCTGTTAACGGGTTTAGAAGCACCTTATATGGATAACTGGAATCTCTACGGGGGGTCATCCGATATCTACGGGGAGTACGAGAGAAGGATGGCTAGAGAATACGGATCGTGGCTGCATCCGCAGACCGGGAAACCCATGGAAGTGAACAATTACTGGTCCGAAGGTAGAGATACCGATCCTTACGAAAGGAACGGAAGCGTAGAGATAGCACCAGAAAATGGGAACATAAGTGTACCCGACTCCGCAATGGACTATAACACAACGGCCCGAAAGTGGCAGAACATGACGGAATACTACGGAGGGTCCCAGGAATCCAAGGTGAAGGTAAAGTACGATGTCCACGATGAACATGTATATCATGACGGCACAAACTTCAGCGTTCAGGATACAATGGCAAAGTATGCGAGAGAGAAGCGATTAGCTGACGATACTCACGATCCATTCTTACAATCCCATGCGGACTCAGCTGGTCCATTTTACGATAAAGTAGTTGCGGTAGACTTCGACAAAGAAGAAGGAACATACACGGTCTGGAGCGATTATAAGTTCCCGATCAAAGATAAGATAGGCAGCTTCCATTCTATATTCCCGGAAGTCCATCCGATGGTTTACGATGGATTCGACCACATGCATGGAGGCGGTACGGAATTCGGCGTCGGTACCTCTTACAACTACGAGCCAGTCCAGGGATCAGAGTGGATCCATCAGCTATCACCGTCACACTCCAGCGATGTGGTAAACATCTGGAATCAGATGAAGAACCAGAACTGGGTACCGAACTATTTGAGAGCGGAAAATAACGCACCTATACCTATGAATTTCAGCGATCTAGAAACAGAGTTGAACAGCCTGATCGGATTCGTCAACAATTACAGCCACACGTTCATCGGCTGTGGCCCTTTCGTCATCACCTCGACCGGAACTGGTAGTATGACGTTGGAAAGATGGGGCCAGTACGGGTACCCGTTCAATACTACAGACGATCCGAATTATACCCAACCACATGGTTACTGGACAGAACAGTTCGAGATCAAATCGGTCGAGTTGGATATGATAGATGCTCCTCAAAAGGTCAAGCTCGGCGATAATCTCACGGTTCACGGGGAAGGACTTATGAACCTGACTTTCCCGGAGCCGGACGAAAAAGCCGTAAAGGAGGAACATCTTGCAGATTATCGCTTTACTATCAGGCGGAACGGTTCGATAGTCAAAAAGGTAGATAAAAATGACATCACTTTGACCCCGAGGCAGGGATTTAGTACTTTTGAAGCCACTATATCCACCCAAGGTATAGTAGAATCCGGCCCTCATACACTCCAACTCGAACTCCAAGAAGTGAATGAATCAAGATACACCACGATCGGTACAGTGGTGGAACTGACACAAGGGGCACTACCTGATTTCAACATCAGTCTTCATTCCGATATAGCCGGTGGTTGGAACTTCGTCTCTTTCCCTCTCTTGGTAGAACATCCTTCACTGGTCGACATCCTCGAGGGATCTGAAGAAAATATCTCCGGTAACTACGACAAAGTGATGTACTATGATGCAAAAAACGACGGATGGAGGACCTATATGCCGGACCGTCCTGAACATTATAACGATCTCGGCATATGGGACCGAACCATGGGGATATGGATTCGGATGAATCAGGACGACACGTTGAGGATAACCGGATATGGACCGGATACAACCACGCTGGATTTATTCCCTGGATGGAACATGATCGGTATGCCGATCAATTCGACCGATAGTGGAACAGCTCTAGATATCCCTGCAGAGGTTTCTCAAGTAGGATATTTCGATGCCACCCAAGATAACAATATAAATTACACTGAAGATGTACTCGATTTCTCTTTCGAACCTGGACAGGGTTACTGGATCTACAACGATGCAGGATCGAAGGTGACGTGGGACCTGCAGTATTAGACACTACTAAACAGTGCTGAAC
>JAGXLI010000102.1 GCA_018334755.1 Thermoplasmatota archaeon | reverse complement strand
CGTTATAGTGCTGCATCAACTTCCCGGCTCTAGAGGCGCATCCCATGCCCAGATTCTTCATTATCCCTCCGAGTCCTGACATCCCGTGTCCCTTGAAGTGGGAAACGGCCATTATTTGATCGGCCTGGAAGAAAGCCGCGCCTATCTTGACCTCATCGAAATGTTTGCCGTCTATATCCACAGTATAGAATTCGTTACCGTGCAGCCCGTCGGCGATCACGACCGGCGCGTCTACGACCGGTCTCAACCATCCGTTCTCCTGTGCCGTGCGGTGATGATCCACGGCGTTTGACCTGCTCCCTTTGTAAAGTGTGTTGGAGTCCGCCAAGAAGGGCTTGCCTCCCGCTTCTCTTACCGCATCGACTATCGGTTCTATTCTGACCGGTCTCAAAAATGTGTCGATGCCCTTTTCCCCGAAATGAAGTTTTAAAGCGACGAATTCATCTTCCTCGAATTTTATGTCTCCGCCGGCCTTCTCAAAGAGCTTGTGAAGTCTTGAAGAGAGATTGTCCTCCTTATCCTCCGATTCTAGATCAGTGAAGTAAACCTCCGACATGTTTTATCACATCTATTGTATCCTCACACAAGTTTATTTATTTTTCCATCGAAAAGACAAAAAGTATGAAAGAGTTCTCCTTATATAACGAACCATGGAGATAGTTCACTACGACGAGGTAAAAGATTCGGATATGACCGAACTGACCTTGGCTTGTTTTCAACACGCCTATTCGAAACGGCATCTCGAAGAGATGATAGAGCTGGATACAAGGCTACCGGGATGGGGAGGCGAACTTTATGCCGTTGAGAATGGCAGAGTTCTAGCCATGGTCGGTTTACTTTACCCGAAGGCGGAGACGAAGGAGGGCCCCGTAACTGTCGGCGGTATTAGAAATGTCTGCTGCAGACCTTCGGAGTCCAAGAAAGGAGTCACTACCGAGTTGTTGAAGGAAGCTCACGATATCCTGAGAGAAAAAGTCAGGTATTCATTCCTGATGACTTCAGACTCTCTCGTGGCTTCCAGCTTGTACAAAAAATTCGGTTATAAGGATATTCACGTTCCCGCGAAGGCCTACAAGAAGATCGGTAAACTGGATTCAGATGTGCGATTTGAAGAAGAGGAAGACCCTGAATATATCCGATCGGTTTATCACAACTCGGTGAGTTCTCTTACCGGCCTTGTCAAAAGAGAAGAGGAGTACTGGGACCTGGCGGAAGTTCGAGGATGGCCAGATAACGAGGAAGTCAAGATCGCCTACAAAGATGGAGAGCGGATAGGATATGCGATGTTCAATAGTTCTAGAAATCACCTCACGGTGAAAGAAGTAGGTGCTGAAGATGGCCATCTTTCAGATATATTGAATGGATTAGAAAGTTTCTCGGAAAAAGAGATGATAGTTCTGACCCACGTTAACCCGGCTTACAAGGAAGATATAATCGAGGAGGGCTACAACTGGACTGAAGATATGTGGTCCCGGATCAAAGTCAAAAACCTGGAAGATGATCCAAGCAATCCCCTCGAGAGATTCGGGGCGGCAGAGACCTTTCATGCGGGCATATACGAGTATTATTGAGTAAGGGAAAGATATAATATCTAAATCGATTACTGTATAATTATGCATCCCTCAGATGAATTGAGAGGCTCCAAAGGTGACGATCTCTCCGGTAAGAAGATAGTACTGGGAGTTACTGGCAGTATCGCCGCGGTAGAGACCGTAAAACTGGTAAGAGAATTGATCAGGGAGGGAGCTGAAGTTCACTGTGTTATGTCCGACTGGGGGCAGAAGATAGTCCATCCCAATTCACTTGAGTTCGCCTCCGGCAATGAAGTCATCACTGAACTTACAGGACAGGTCGAACACGTCAGTCACTGCGGCAATGTTCCTGACAAGGCGGATCTTTTCTTGATCGCTCCCGCCACCGCCAACACCATATCGAAGATAGCGAAGGGAATCGATGACACCCCAGTGACTACGTTCGCGACCACCTGCGTAGGCTCTGATATACCCATGATGGTAGTCCCAGCGATGCACCAGACGATGTACGATCATCCGATCGTCATGGAAAATTTAGAACAGCTCAAAGAGAAACTGGACGTTACAGTGGTCGGACCGAAGATAGAGGAAGGCGCGGCAAAGTCTGCCGGAAAGGGCCAGATCGTTGATGAAGTGATAAGGAGATTGCACGACGATCTTGAAGGCGAAAACATAACGGTAGTGACTGGCCGATCTTTTGAACCTATAGACAGCATGAGGATAGTAACGAACAGAGCTTCTGGTAAGAGCGGTATAGAACTGGCAAAAAGAGCTTATCGAAGGGGAGCGGAAGTCGAGCTGTGGCACGGCGAGGTGAAGGAGGAGATCCCAGATTGGATACCCGATCGAAGTTTTGAGACTTTAGATGATCTTATCGAGATGTCGAGCGATCTGGAAGGAACCGTTTTGGTTCCCGCGGCATTATCCGATTTCACTCCCGAAAAGGAAGAAGAACAGAAAATCTCCTCTTCTGAAGATTTCACTTTAAAGTTGGAACCAACACCTAAATTCATCGATGAGATCAGAGATAAGGTCGATCTACTGGTCGCCTACAAGGCCGAAGATACGCGGGAAGGAGCGAGAAAAGAAGCTGATAAGATGGTGGAAGAAAAGAGAGCGGAGATGGCTGTTGGTAATTCGCTTAAAGATGTGACTCGAGAAAAGAACAGTGTCTATCTCACAAGTAGAGGTGACTGGATAGAGGGTACCAAGCGTGAGATAGCTGAAGCGATCTTAGATGAAGTGGAAGTGAAACTAGGATGACCAGTAAAGCGTTCTGTCCAGCTCACATAACTGGATTTTTCAGTCTCCCCTTGAAAGGTAAAAATTATGAGAACGACGAGAGGATGGGATCTAGAGGCGCCGGATTCTCTATCGATCTCGGTGTTAAGGCAGAAGTAGAAGTTGGAGATGAGGGCTGGGACATAATCGTCAACGGTGAGAAAACCTCTTTTATGGTGGTAGAGAAGACCGTCTTCAATTTCGCTCCAGGCGGAACCGTTTCCTTAGAAACCGATCTACCCTTCAGCCAGGGTTTCGGATTGAGCGGAGCGTGCGCCCTTTCAGCGGGCATGGCAGTCCTGGACGAATTGGGTCAGAATCTGGATCGAGCTCTGCCGGCGGCGCACAAGGCCGAGATGTTCTGCAGGACCGGCATGGGAGACGTGTTAGCCCAATCTAAAGGTGGATTCGAGGTAAGGGTCAAAGAGGGACTACCGCCGAATGGAGAGATAAGTGTCGAAGAAGTTGAGAAAGATCTAGTAGTAGCGGTAGCGGGAAGCCAGCTCATGACTCCCGATATA
>JAGXLI010000059.1 GCA_018334755.1 Thermoplasmatota archaeon | reverse complement strand
GCCCGTAGCGGCGAGAGAGGCATCCGTTTTCTCCGGTATAACTATAGCTGAATATTACAGAGATATGGGCTACAACGTGGCTCTCATGGCAGATTCGACTTCACGGTGGGCCGAGGCCCTGAGAGAGATATCTGGCCGGTTAGAAGAGATGCCCGGTGAAGAGGGCTTTCCCGCCTACCTGGCTTCGGAACTTGCTTCTTTCTACGAAAGAGCCGGTATGTGTGAACTTTACGGAAACAGAGAAGGTTCTATATCCGTCATAGGCGCGGTAAGTCCCTCCGGCGGTGACTTTTCCGAACCCGTAACTCAGAACACTCTCAGGATCGTGCAGGTCTTCTGGGCATTAGATACCGACCTCAAAAACAGAAGACATTTCCCTGCTATCGACTGGCTGACCTCCTATTCACTTTACCTTGACCAGGTCGGAAGTTGGTGGGAGGACAATGTGAACGAGAACTGGAAGGACCTTCGAAGAGAGACCATGCGGCTGCTGGAAAAGGAATCGGAACTCGAGGAGATCGTACAATTGGTCGGTCCGGATGCTCTTCCACCTTCGGATCAGTTCGCACTCCAGGCCGCCAGGGTTATAAGAGAGGACTTCCTTCAGCAGAACGCATTCCACGAAGTCGATACGTTCTGCTCTCCGGAGAAACAGTTCCGGATGCTCCAGATCATGATGGAGTTCTACGACACAGGGCAGGAGGCCGTGGAGGAAGGTGTCAGAGTGGATGACCTATCTGAGATGGACGTCCTCGAGAAGGTCAGCCGGATGTCGAACTTCTCTTCTGAGGAATGGGAAGAAAGGTTCAACGAGGTGGAGATGGAGATGAACAAAGAGTTCAAAGAACTGGAAGATTCATTGGAGTTATCTTCCCCTCTAGAAGAAGAAGCAGGTGTAGGGAAAGTCAGCGGTAAAGAGTCAGAAGATAAGGCAGAAAAATTGATGGAAGAAGAAACTAGCGAGGAGGAGGGATGATCATGGAAAGCGACGAAGAGGACGAGATGTCTAAAAGGACAGAATATCAGAACGTTACGGAAGTATCCGGACCCCTGATGGTAGTCGAAGGTGTGAGCGATGTAGCATACGATGAGATAGCGAAAATAAAGCTTCCCAGCGGAGAAGAACGGCTGGGTCAGGTACTGGAAGCCGAGACGGACCGTGCGGTACTCCAGGTCTTCGCGGGTACCAGCGGTCTAGATACTGATGAAACCAGCGTACAGTTCACCGGGGAGGTCATGAAATTCGGTGTCTCGAGAGAACTTCTAGGAAGGGTCTTCAACGGGATCGGCGAACCGATCGATGGAAGCCCCGATATAATCCCTGAAGAGAGAAGAAACATAAATGGAGATCCGATAAATCCTTCCGCTAGAGAGTACCCGAGAGAGTTCATACAGACTGGTGTATCAACAATAGACGGGATGCTGACGCTCGTGAGAGGTCAAAAATTACCCATATTCAGCGCTTCCGGTCTACCTCACAACAGTTTAGCCGCCCAGATCGCGAGGCAGTCCAAAGTTCTCGGAGAAGAGGAAGAGTTCGCCGTCGTCTTCTGTGCGATGGGCATAACCGCTGAAGAGGCCAACTTTTTCAGAAGAGACTTTGAGAGGACCGGCGCTTTAGAAAGGTCCGTACTTTTTCTCAATCTAGCGAACGACCCGGCGATCGAAAGGATAATCATCCCGAGGATGGCCCTTACCGCCGCGGAGTATCTGGCTTTCGAAGAGGACATGCAGGTGCTGGTGATACTGACGGACATGACGAACTACTGTGAGGCTTTGAGGGAGATAGCGGCGGCGAGAGAAGAGGTCCCGGGCAGAAGAGGTTATCCCGGATACATGTACACCGACCTATCGACTATATACGAGAGAGCGGGCAGGATACTCGATAGAGAAGGTTCCATAACGATGATCCCGATCCTGACCATGCCCGACGATGACATAACTCATCCCATACCCGATCTGACCGGATACATAACTGAAGGCCAGCTTGTCTTTTCAAGGGAGCTTCACAGGAAAGGCATAAAGCCGCCGATAACTCCAGGTGAGAGTCTATCAAGGCTGATGGAAGAGGGTATAGGTGAAGAAAGGACCAGAGAGGACCACGCGGACGTCAGCAACCAACTGTATGCGGCATACGCGGAAGGACTCGATCTTAGAGATCTGGTCGCGGTCGTCGGTGAGGAGGCTCTTAGCGACAGAGATCAACTGTATCTCGATTTTTCGGAAGAGTTCGAAGAACGCTTCATCAATCAAGGCGAAGAAGAAAATAGGACTATAGACGAGACTTTAGACCTTGCTTGGAACCTCCTGACCGAGATACCGAAGAAGGACCTGAAGAGGATAGACAAGAAGTTGATAGACGAGTACTATCCTGAATGATCATTATCTCTAAGGCGGGCTAACGGCTTAGAGAGATGCCTTCTAGCCGATACCGGCGTTTCGTACCAACCCTCATTCAATTCTCTTTCTACTTTCTTTCTTTTCGCTTCGTCCTCGTCGGCTTTAGTTCTACAATTCTTGCACCTATAACCGGCATCGGTACCCATTGATGACATGCTCCTGCCGCACTCCGGACATTTTGGATTACTGACCTTGACGATCTTGTTTTTTAATTGTAGGATCTTCATCTTTTCGATGTTCAGCGTTATAGGATCTTTCCTTATCCCGCCCCACAGTTCTACTTTATCTCCCTGGATAAGGTTTTTTACCACGTTTCGAAAACCTTTGGTGGGCTCGTAAGCCGCGGCGGTGATCTTTCCCTTTTTGTTTTCTATCTCGAAGAACACGTGGCCTCCTTCGATCGTATCTGATTCAGAACGTACTTTACCGGTGATCTTAGATGAAGTCCAGGGTTTGATCTCTTCGAGCGAGAGGTCCTGTATATGGTCGTCGGTCCCTTGATTCGTCAAGAAAGTTATCCATCGTTCTGGGACCTCTCCTCCTATGATATTTAGAGCCTTTTCGAGCTCTTCAGGGTCCTCGCCTCTTACTCCGTAAAGAACCGGACAGGGGGAATTAGGAGCTACTGCCTGTTTTTTTTCTTCATGATCGTAATTGTCGAAAGTTTTTTTCAAGGTCTGGTCCAACTCGATAACGTCCTCTTCAGGTATCCTGCGGTGCTCGCCCCATTTCTCTTTTCTGCGGTAAGTCAGCAGTTCATATGTACGATCTTCTGGAGTCCAGGAGAGGGCGGAAAGTGCTCCTATAAGACCACGTTTCTCCCCGTATCCCTTGTACGAAAGTTCCTCCTTATCCAGATAATCCAGAACTTCATCTAATTCAACCACGTCTCTGACCGCTTTTTCATAGAATCTTCTAGGAGGTCTTTTATCGGCTATGACGAAACCTGGATTCGTCTTCTCACTATCGAATTCGCTCCACTCTTCGACCACTTTTTTTACTCTCTGGAAGGTATCTTCTTTTCTCTTAGATATGCCTTCAAAAAGTGAGACTTCTTCACCTATCTCTCCTATCTTTCTCTCCTTCTTTTCTCCCTTTCCCAGCGTTACCACTATCGCGCCGTTGCCCCTGGTCTTCCAAGGGACGTTTGGATTCAACCTCACCAACCGGGGATGATCTAATAGGTCGTAGTCTTCAAACTCGGCTATAAGTTCGGTGGCGAGAAAAGTTGTACACATCCCGTCTCTCGAGTCCGTATCGTCAACCGCTATGAACATATTTTCATCCGTTTTCTGTCAGATCACTGGATCCGGCCACAATTTCTACATCTGTACCTATCTTCCCCTATGCTGATCAGTTCTCCCCCACATTCGTGGCATCTGTTTTCCTCTTCTTTTTCCTCTTCGTCTCTTTCTTCTTCTCTTGTTTCCCCTCTGAAGAGGTGATCATTGATGTAATCTCTTACGTGTACCGGTTCACCTTTCGCCCTCACGGTCGTTTCGGCGACCCTGTCTAGATATCTCTGTCTGGGATCCCCTTCACTCGCCATTCCTACGAGCCAGTCTAGAAGTAAGATTATCCCGTGGATCTTACTGAAGTTCCGTATCAGAGCTTTGGACAGGTCGAATTCCTGGGTCAACTGCTCGACTTCGAGTTTCATTATGGCCTTACCGACGGTCTTCCTGCTGGTATATTCTAAGACAGCCGAGTAAAACACTTGGACCATCCCGGCGGTCATCGGGAAATACCATAACGCCGCGAACCTTAAATTCAGTGAGATAAGAAAGTAGAATATTATGTAGACTCCCAGGGAAGATATGAACAGATCGAGTATATAGGCTATAATACGCCTTATCCAGTGCTTCTGCAGCGGTCCGTTATCGTGTATAAGGTCGAATCCGGTTACCATCTCGATCACTTGTGGTTACACCCTCAGACTGCCCATCACTCATCACGGTTCAGCTTTGGATTCTTCATCATCGGGTGTATCTGTATAGATATACATCTTCTTATGTTTTTTCCTTGAAGAAGCTTTTCCGAACTTTTCGAATGATTTATTACTCAGTGGTTTTATGCAAAGCCGTATGGAACTCTTTATCCGAGATTATCGTGAGTGCGACCCCGATAAATGTACCGCAAGAAAATTGTTGGATAGGGGCGTGGCGAAAAAGATTTTGAAGGACAGAAAACTGGGTGAAGACGGTATATATCTAAATCCTCTTGCTGAGAAGGCCATCTCTCCGGAGGATAAAGAATTGGCGGAGACCGGCGGTATTCGTGCCTTAGACTGCACATGGCCGGAGGCCGACGAGAAGATACCCCAGTACGAGAACGGAAGAGCCCTTCCTTATCTCGTCGCTGTCAACCCCGTGAATTACGGGAACCCTCTCCAGCTGACCACAGCGGAGGCCCTTGCAGCAGCTTTGTTTATCCTCGACGAAGAGGACCAAGCGAAGGAATTACTCTCCAACTTCAGATGGGGCGAACATTTCTTTGAAATGAATGAAAAGCCGCTGAACGACTATAGAGAGGCTGAAAACAGTGCGGAGATCGTAGAGCTGCAGAAAGAATACATGGAATAACTAGCCCGGCTGGTAACGATAAGCCGGTAAAAAACTATTCATCTTGAGGCAGCATATTTGGGATGCCGTTCTCGATAGGATAGACTATATCGCAATTTTTGCAGTGTAAAGTCCCTTCCTCGATCTCTCTCAGTTCCTCTTCACCTTTGGATTCCTCTTCCACGGTAAGGTCCAGTTCACTCTTACACTCGGGACATCTGAGGATATCTAGCAAACTCTCTTTCATGGTCATATATCGAGCTGTAGGTAAAAATTCTTTCGGAAAATTTTGCTAAAATCAGAAAACGTCAAGGCTGTTGGGGATGTCGTTCTTTTTCCTCAGGTAGCTTATCTGGGTCCTCGTGTACCGGTACTCGACGTCACACTTTTCGTCCTGGAAGTCCCACGGATCGACTATAAGAAGGTCCCCTTCTCTTATCCACATCCTCTTCTTGAGTTTTCCTGGTATCCTTCCCATCCTCGTTTCTCCATCTTCACAGACGGCTTTGACTCGACCGCCGCCCAGCATATTATCTGCGATAGCGAACATCTGGCCTTCGCCTCGATCAGGATACGGAACCCGGACCACTTCTTCTTCATCGTCGTTACTCAAAGTATCGTTCTTTCATAATATATGGCCCTTATATAATCTTTGCTGGGGTAAATAAATTTGATATTTTGCGGGGAAACTCAGACTAGATCATGTAGATAAGGTTTTACGACGTAAGATAAAGTGGCCATTATGCTGACCAATAGAAGTAAAGAGACGAAAGCGGTGGGCTGAGCGTTCACGACAAAAAATATGACCGTACCGCCCGCGGGTGGATGTTCCAACCAGAGAGATACCATGCTCAGTATCGCCACGCCTAGAGCCAAAGACACGGCGACTTCGAAGGGAAATAAGCCGGGATAAGTGGAGTGGAAAGCAAAACCTATGAGTCCGCAGACAAAGTGGCTTCCTATGACGCGTCTAGGGTGAGATGGTTTACTCTCCGGCATCGCAAAAACGACAAAAGCGGTCGAACCTGCAGCAGCCACGAGTATGATCTCTTCGCCGAATATGGGAAGGTTTAAACCTAGAAAAAGTATCAGGGCCCCTAAAAAACTCTGGATGACGTAGTGCTTGATCGTATCTTTCTTGAGTTTCCTGTCGAATATCCTGACCATCGCAATTGTATAGATAGAGGTCTAAAAATATTTTATTATATCACTTTTGCCTAAAACCGAAGACGAAAAGATTATATCAGGAAGTAGCCGTTCTTCAAACCGTACATGATAAAATTGGTAGCTGTCGACCTCGACGGAACTCTAGTCCACGATCACGAGATCGGTGAAGAGGACAAAGAGGCGCTTTTCAGAGCCCTTGACCAAGAGATCCCTATCGTTCCCGCTACTACGAGATTGAGGCCTTCGACGGCCCGCTTTTTCGAAGACATCTCTATCGATCGATACCCCCTCGTTTGCAATAACGGAGCGAGGGTTTTAGATTCAAGTTGGAGTGCCCCTTCAGGATGCACTGAACTGAGCAATATAAAGCTGAATAGGGATATAGCTGAGGAAATAGCCACCTACGCTGATGAGAGAGATTATAACCTCTCGACGGTCTTTCCCGAGAAAGTATATCGTAAGAAAGAATTGGAGGGAAAGAGTGAAGACCCGATGGTAATATTCAAGAGTAAAAACATAGAAGCGCTGAAGAACGGGACCCCGGTGAACTTCATGATCCACAAAATCGAAAATGATCTGGATGCATTGGATGATATAGAGAATTTTGTTTTGAAAAAGTTCGAAGATGATGTGAGAATAGACAGACACCATCATGGAGAAGAATACAGGAGTCTGACTATCTATGATAAAAGCGTATCCAAGCTCAACGGTCTGGAACTCGTATGTGACCGCTTGGGGATATCGCTTGAAGACGTGCTAGCTATCGGCGATGATGAAGTGGACAGGGAGATGATAGAGAGGGCCGGGATCGGTATAGCGATGGGTGATGCGCCCGCTGCCGTGAAAGAAGTGGCGGCCGACGTGGGTCTAGATTGCGAAAACAACGGTGTGGCGTGGGCCTTGAATAAGTACATATTTTAGCCGATTTGATTTGTCATGAAAAAAAATATAACAGAGTATTTTCCTCTTTCTCTTATGAAACTGAAAGATATCTACGAGCTAGCTATCCAGATGGGGATCGAGAACGACGTGAGGAGTGAAGAGGAACTCAATAAAAAATTGGAAGAAGCTAAAGAAGAATACGAGGAGTTGGAGGGAAAAGAGAAAGAGGTGTTCGACGAGCAGCGCCTTGAGAATCCGTTCGAAGATTCTAGACTCCTTCACGGCGATCCTAACACAGATGTAGAAAAAGTCATGGTCGGTATCAATATCGACACAGGTGAAGTCCTGCTTGCAGACCGTTTGTCGAAGAAGGAAGATGATATAGATCTGATAATCGGTCATCATCCTAGAGGTGTCGGGCTCGCTTCGCTCTATGAGGTCATGGACCTTCAGAAGGATATGCTGGAGGACTGGGGAGTACCCATAAACGTCGCCGAAGGTCTGATCAAAGAAAGGATGAAAGAAGTCGAAAGGAAAGTAAAAGGTGCGAACTACAATCAAAGTTTGGATGCGGCTAAACTATTGGATATACCGATGATGTGCCTTCATACGATAACTGATAATCTTGTGGAGTCCTTTTTGACCGATAGAGTGGAGGAGGAAGAGTTCCACAAGGTGGAAGACGTCATAGATTTTCTCAAAGCCATCCCTGAATTCCATGAAGCGAGAAAATTCAACGCCGGGCCGGACGTGCTGGTCGGTAGTGAAGATAACAGGGCCGGGAAAGTCGTGGTCGAGATGACCGGCGGGACCGGAGGAAACAAGAAGTCATATGAAAAGATGGCCGAAGCGGGCGTCGGCACGGTCATAGGGATGCATCTCGGGGAAGAACACAGAGAAAAGGCAGAGGAAAACCATATAAATTACATCATAGCGGGCCATATGGCTAGTGATTCTTTGGGTATGAATCTATTCTTAGATGAGATCGAGAAAGAGGGCGTAGAGATAGTTCCGTGCAGCGGTTTTATCAGGAACTCGAGAGATTGAAAGGGAAATGATCGAGATAAAACATCTCTCTAAAAGATACGGTGAAATAGAAGCTGTCGATGATGTAAATTTTTCTGTTGAAGAGGGCGAAGTATTCTGTCTTTTGGGCTCTAACGGCGCCGGAAAAACTACCATAATAAAGATACTTACTGGCCTGCTGGAAGCGACCGAGGGTACCGCGCTTATAGATGGTAAAGAAGTAAATGACGACGTTAACTTGAAAAAAAGATTTGGATACCTTCCCGAGCAGCCACACCTTTACGATCGATTAACCGGTTATGAATTTTTAGATACCATGGGGAGCTTAAAAGGGGTGGAAAAGAACATTCTAGAAAAGAAGATAGACCGGTATTCTGAGGAACTTGAATTGGAGGATAGGATACATTCCGAGATGGGAGCTTATTCCAAAGGCATGAAACAGAAGATACTATTTATCAACGCTATTCTACACGACCCACCCAACTTCATACTGGATGAACCAACAGTCGGATTGGATCCCCGGTATGCTCAATACATGAAAAGAAAGATAGATGAATTTTCTAAGGACGGTAAAACTGTGTTGATGACCACCCATATAACTTCAGTCGCGGAAGAAATCGCAGATAAAGTAGGTATCATAGGTAAAGGTAAGCTGCTTGTCAAAGGGCCGATAGAGGACTTAAAAACCTCTACAGGGACTGAAACATTAGAACAGACCTTCGTGGAAGTGATCAGGGGTGGGAAAGGGAGCACTTGATCTTTTTTCGACTGAAATCAAAGGCTCTTACAGGGGCTTCAAAGAGAGAACCCAGGAACATCCGCTGATAACTGGATGGTTTATCATCCTCCTGATTACTGGATTCTGGATCCTCTTGATGTTGGTAGAATTTTCCAAAGGTATAGAGGATCCCCCGTTTAGATTATCTGAAGGGGATATCCTCTTCACGATCTTCTTCGTCATCATGGCTAAGGCCTCTGTAGAGACCGTAGAGAACACGCTTAGGAACGAACAGCTGAAACATCATCTTTCTTCACCCATATCTGTAAGAAAGGTCCAGTTTTCACGTTTTTTGAAAGTATACTGGTACAATCTTCTTCTCGTAGTTATCTCGCTGTCCATCGTATCGATTTTAACCCTTATCTTCGGATTCGAACCACCGGTGACACAATCTTTCTACTATCACCTTTACCTCCTTCTATTGATCGCTCCCCTTATCGGGTTCAATCTAGGGATGTTCACTCAAGTCAAAGGACCTTTTAAAAAGATATCGTCATTGATGCTCTACGGCCAGAATATATCTCTGATCTGGCTAGTACTCCATTCAGATCTCCCTGCTAAATATGTATCACTTTACATCATAGCGCTCGGGTCTTTATCTATTATCTTTCTTTGTTGCTCGGAGGGCTTGTTCTGGGAAGTTTGGAGGCATGGAACGAACGTTTCGACCAATCAGGGACTTCGCTTCCACAGTGCGGGTGATTTTTTACCCGAGTGGATACGTTCTCCCGTAAGAAGGATCGCCGAAAAAGAGATATTGATAAGATGGCGAAGGAGGGAGAGCCCCGCCACGATAGCTGTCACCGGTATGATAGGCGCTGGGTTGATCTTCTTCTATATGGAACTGGGTAGTTCTCCGGACCTAGGTTTGGGGATCGGGAAGTATGTATATCCCATCCTGATCGGGATGTCTATTTATATCGCAGTGATATTACAGATAGTTTTCCCGTCCCTGTCGCTTTTTGGAAGAGAGGGAAAGACATTCTGGGCGATAAGATCTCTTCCGGTAGCTTCAAAAGACATAGTGTGGGGAAAAGTGATGGCTATCCTGATCTACAGCCCCGTGATAATACTGATCGTCGCTTTGCCATTACCTCTATTGCTTCCTTTACCTCTAGAATTTATATTATTTTCCGTCTTCTCTTCCATATTGATGATATTTTTACTCGGAGGTATAGGTGCCTGGGCAGCTGCAAAGTTCCCTAATTTTGATGAAAGCGTCAACGGTGCTCCAGACGTAACGACCATGTACACGATGATGATAACGGGTATGATATCTGCATTTCTTTTCCTCGCTATTCCCGTAGTTATCTTTAGAGTTGATAGAGTCCTGGGACTTTTGGCATTGATATTTATGACGGATATGAGTGCACTCGTACTGTTGTTCCTACTAAAGAGGGCTGGAAAGGTCTACGAGGGGATAGAGATGGACTTTTGACATTTCATCGTAAAAGAAGTGAAAAATTGTTTATATAGATAAAAAAGATGTAGGTATATGAGGATATTATTAGCCATATCCGGCGCTTCGGGAGTGATCTACGGTAAAAGGTTGCTCGAGGTTTTGAGTAAAAAGGAAGAGGTGGACGTGGAACTAGTCGTTTCTGAAGCCGGGAAACAATTGATAGATTCTGAATTGGATATCTCTTTTGAAGAACTCACGGATTATCCAGAGAAGGTTTATGATCCTGACGATCTGAAAGCTCCTCCGGCTTCCGGTAGCTCTAAGTATTACGGTATGGCAGTAGTTCCCTGCTCTATGTCTTCCCTTTCGAAGATCTCGAATGGGATCTCTGATAATCTCATCACTAGAGCCGCATCCGTATTTCTTAAAGAAGATAGAAAGTTATTGCTAACTCCTAGGGAGACGCCTTTGACGACAACGTGGCTCGAGAACATGTGGCATCTTTCCAGTGAAGGTGTAACGATACTGCCCGCGATGCCCGCTTTTTATGAGGACCCGGAGTCGATAGATGATATGGTGGATTTCGTTTTGGGGAAGATATTGGATTCCCTGGAGATACAGAATTCACTCTATGAGCGATGGGAGGGCTGAGAACTCCGTCTTAAAAACTCTTCAAAACAATAAAAATAAATACTCGGAGTCGAGTAATATGTATTAGGAGGAAAAATATGTATTCTAAATCGTTGCAGAAGGTTAGTGAAGAAAAAGATAGGTTGAAAATAATCGGTGTTTTGCTGGTGGTCGTCCTTTTGCTCTCAGTGGTGACCACTTTGATGATCTCACCTGTCAGGGCCCAGGAATACGACGTTAACGTGATAGCCCCCCCGGATGCGGTTGAAACGGAATATGGAAATTACACCTACAATTACACGGTAGAGAACATTGGTACTGAGAACAACACGTATGACTTGGAAGTCACCTCCAGTAATTTGGCAAATTTTGTTCCTAGTGCACCAGCACAAGTCACTGTTGAGACAAACACGTCGGAAGAAGTGACCGTGACTGTAGAGATAGTGGATGCTCCCTCTGGCTCGTTTGCGGATATAACCTTAACGGCTGAAAGTCAAAATAATACTGTCCCTCCCCCTAGACCCCCAAGCGATTCAGACGATATGCGAGTCACGTACCAACTGTATGATGTCAACGTGACAGCCCCTCCAGACGCTGTAGAGACTGAATACGGAAATTATACCTATAATTACACGGTAGAAAATACGGGGGTTGAAAACGACACATATGATCTAGAGGTGACTACCACAAATAACAATTTCAGTCCAAGTGCCCCAGTAAACGTTAGTTTAGACGCGAATACTTCGGAAAATGTTAGTGTAGTAGTCCAGATAGACGGCGCCCAACCGGGAGAGTGGGCGGATATTACTTTAACCGCTACGAGTCAAAATGCCACCCTTGAGGTAACGGATTCCGATACGATGCGTGTCACTTATAGAGACTTTGACGTGGAAGTGACAGCGCCAGAAGACGCTGTAGAGACAGGATACGGTAACTATACATACAGCTTTACGGTCGATAACACCGGGACCCAGAACGATACTTACGATCTCAATGCCGCATCTTCGAATCTAGACTGGACTGCCAGCACCCTTGATAACATCTCAATTCCAGCGGGAGATAATATATCGGTGCCCGTGACAGTCACCATCCCTGAAACAGCGGTAGATGGAGATTTTTCGGATATCACTTTAACTGCAACTTCACAAAATAATACGGTAGTTACAGACTGGGATGATATGACCGTTACTTACCGTTCTTCATCCTATTATGCAGTCAATGTTACGGCTCCGGAAGATCAGGCCGAACCGAAGCCGGGGGATTACACCTATGAGTTCACCGTGAACAATACCGGTACCGAGGATGACACTTACAATCTTACAGCCACGTCATCAAATCCCGACTGGTCGGCGACTAGTGATCCTGATAATATCTCGTTAGCCGCCGGTGAAGATGCAGCGGTATCTGTAGTAGTGACTATCTGGGGTAATAGCGAACCTGGAGACTCTTCAGTTATAACGTTGACCGCAGTATCTCGAAACGATACGGGCGTGGAGAACTCGGACAATATGACTGTCACGTACACTAGAAATCTAGATGTCGAGGTTACAGCTCCGGGAGACCAGACCGAATCGGAAGATGGAGTATATACCTATAACTTTACTGTTGCTAATGTAGGAAATGATCCCGACACTTACAATCTGACCGTTGACTCTTCAAATCCAGATTGGGGTGTGAACGCGCCTGAACAGGTAACAGTAATAGCAAAAGATGAAGAGATAATAGCTGTAGAGGTAACTATACCACAGAGCGCTTCTAACGGGGATATTTCAGATATCACCCTTACAGCGACTTCGCAAAATATGTCAGAAGTTTCTGATTCGGACAGCATGACGGTGATGTACACGGCAGGTCTGGACGTGAACGTCATAGCTCCCCAAGATCAGACTGAATCTGAACCCGGGCCGCATTCGTATGATTTCACGGT
>JAGXLI010000011.1 GCA_018334755.1 Thermoplasmatota archaeon | reverse complement strand
GCGGAGAAGAAAGGGATCACCAAAAAAGACGTGGAAAAAGCGATATCAGAGTACAGGAAAGAAGGTGAGTGAATACCGATGCGGGTGGTATTATATATGAATCTGATGACTTCAAAACTTTATTTATATATACACGCCTCCGATTTTAATGAAAAATGATAGTGATATTTCAACCTATAAGAGTTTAATTTACAATATAAACCTTAAAAAGTTTATTTAACATTATCAACCCTAAATCGTTGTATTTATATAGTATCAGCCATAAGGATATTAAGATCAAAAAATCATCTGATTTTCTTAATGATTAGACTACCCTAATTATTTAAAAATTCAAAACAGATTAAACTCCTCAAAACCTCTTGTATTAAACTCATCACCTCAAATCCCCAAAAAAATTCCCAATTCCATCAAATCCTGCAACAGACTTATATATGTACCTGACAATAAATCATACATGGATAGATTTGAAGCCATATACAAGAGAAGATCAGTGAGAAAGTACTCAGAAAAAAAGTTATCCTCGACAGTACTGAACGAGATCGAAGAGAAGATAAAAAATATAGACAAGCTGTACAAAAATATCGATTCTAAGATCGTACCGGCTGAAGATGGAGAAACGATCCAAAAGACATTTTCGGGATTGAAATCCAAGATCGCCAGGGTCGACGCTCCACATTATCTGATCGGTGTCTCCGAGGAAAAAGCGGGATATCTGGAAAATATGGGGTATATGCTCGAAGATGCTGTTCTTTATCTTACAGAGAAGGATATCGGAACCTGCTGGCTCGGCTCCGGTATAGAGCACGACCAGTTAAAGGATCTCTTCGATTACGAAGAAAATACGGTCATCCTGGCCGCATTCGGTGATTCAGTCCCCGATAAGAACAACTTTAGAAAAGATCCTGGATCCGCCAGTAGAAAGGGTCTCGACGATCTGATCATAAACAATGAGGATGTTCCAAAAAAAGTGAAAGATATCATAGACGCTGCGAGGATGGCTCCATCCGCGTTGAACAGCCAGCCGTGGAGATTTCTTTATAAAGATGAAGTGATCCACGTTTACATAGAGAAAAAGGGGATGTTCAAGAAATTGGTGAGGAAGGTAGGAGATCTGGAAAAGCTCAACCACATAGACGTGGGTATCGCTTTAAAACATCTAGAGATAGGAGCCCGACATCATTCAAAGAAGATAAAATTCATAGACCGGGGAAGAAGGAGGAAGGGATATGAGTATATAACCAGCGCTCAACTAGAATGACTGTTCTCAATCAAAGATCCTCAGCGGAATCGAAAGGAGATATGTACAAATTTCTTACTTTACTTTTTCCAACAGCTCCCTGCTCTCTATGATCTCCACTCTTTCCTCAACTTCTTCGTTATGAAAATCTCCATCTCCAGTGACAAAATAATCGGGTTCATAACTCAATACTGCAGCCAATACTTTTCTGTCGTTTTCTCCTTCAACACATCTCTTCGAAACACCCATCTTCTCTCTGTATCCCTCGACCACTTCTATATCCATCAGTGCTTCTTCCACTTCATCGAGTACTTTTTCTAGAGACCTCGAACTTAGATCCTCAAATTTTCTTTCTACGACTTCTAGCGTCTCTTCTCTGCAGATATTCGTACTCACCAACTTTAATTCTCTTGAATCTAAGATCTTAGCTTCGAGTCCTGAAAAAAACATTCCAGAAATGATCACATTGGTATCGATAAAGACGGTTATCATCCTAGGCTCCTTCTCTGACCTTGATCCATTCTTCGAGCATCTCGTCTTCAGAAAGATCTTCTTCCTCGGCCAATTCTCTCAAAAAATTCCTGCTCTGTTCAGCGAACAGCTTTCTCAAAGCTTCTCTGATGACCTCGCTTTTACTCGCATACATCCCTGACTCTATCCTCTTATCTATTTCCTCATAGAGTTCTTCAGAGACCCTTGCTTGTACATTTTTCAAACTTTTCTTGCTCATGTCAAGTACCATGTATTCATATGTAATACAGACTAAAATAGTTGTTGGATGACAAACACTAAAAAAGGATTCAACCCTACTATTTTTAGAAAGATTTAAAAAGTAGTACACCTATTTTACGTAAAGAGGTCAAGATATGGAACAAAACATCCCCAAAAAAATGCCTCAAGAATACGTCAAGAGAGACCTTGAAGATCGTATATGGAGATACATGGATAAGCCCGAGATAATCTGTATAACAGGCCCAAGACAGAGTGGGAAGACCACTCTGCTCCTCAAAATACACAACGATCTAGACGATTCCAACTTTATCAGCTTTGAAGATAGGGAAATTCTAGCTCTTTTTGAAGAAGATATCAAGGACTTTGCTAAGCTGTACCTCGAAGATCACGATCAGCTCATAATCGATGAGTTCCAGTACGCAGAGGAGGGCGGTAAGAAATTGAAGTATCTTTATGATCATTATCCCAACAAAAAAATACTTATCACTGGTTCTTCGGTTAGTGACATGACCGTCAAAGGTCTAAAACATCTGACCGGTAGGATCCTCAATTTTCAACTTTATCCCTTCAGTTTTGAGGAGTTCCTCCGATATAAAGACAAAAAACTCTACGAGATCTATGAGGAGAAAAGTGAAAACATAGAAAGATGGATAGAGTCCGAGAACGAACTAGACATCTCATCGAACATCATCTCCAGGCTTGAAGAGTTGAGGAAAGAATATACCGTTTACGGTGGTTATCCGCGCGTGGTTTTATCTGAGAAGAAGGAAGAAAAAAAGACCGTCATAAAGAACATAATAAACACTTATCTCCTCAGAGAGATCAGGGATGTTCTTGATATTTCAGAGGACAGAGAATTGCGAAAACTGATGAAATTACTTTCTCTGCAGGCTGGAGAGCTGACAAAATACTCCAAGATATCTGACAGTTCAGGCTTTCCCTATCAGGATTTGAAAGAAAAGATGAACATATTGGATTATACCTTTGTGATGAAACTAGTAAATCCTTTCTTCACTAACAAACAAAAAGAGATAGTCAAGACACCCAAGGTTTACTTTTACGACAACGGCTTCAGGAACGGCCTGATAGATAATTTTCGAGAACTTGAAAATAGGAAGGATAGAGGTGAACTGAACGAAAATTTTTTCTTTTCGCAAGCGATCCACTATACTGAGAAATTGAAATACTGGAGGACGAAAAGCCAAGCCGAAGTCGATTTTGTTCTTGAAAAGAACAGTATAGAACCTATAGAGATCAAAACTACGCCAAAAATAACTCGGTCTTTGAGAAGTTTTTCCGGTAAATACGATCCTACTAGATGTTTCGTACTGAATGAATCCCAGATCGAGAAAATAGAAGAAAATATATTTTATTTACCTCTGGCATTTTCTGGTCCTTTAGCTCGATTTCTCTCGAGCACTTGATCTCTTTCCTCTACTCTATTCAATATTTTTTCACTCATCTTCCGCAGAGCTCTCGCTTTTTCTGGATCCGGACTTATCTTTCTCATCCATACACCTGTAGATAACCATACATGACGATCCCATTCGCTGTATTGTTCCTCAATTCTTTTGGATAATCCTGTAAATCTTCCTGAAAATGAAGTTGAATGTTTCTATTTAAGGATTTTTCATAAGAAGACAGATCAACCTCACGCTCACCAGCTTGGACATATAGATCTATATCGCTCTCCTCAGTATCCTCCCCTCGAGCGCTAGAACCGAATAATACGATACAATCAGGATAACATTCATCCTCGATATACTCCATCAAACCGCTCTCATCCAACCTATGTTGGACGTCTATTTTCCTGTATCGCTTATATTTCTCATTATCGACTCTATTATATACAGGGTAAGTACGTTCTCCTCTTTCTAATTCTTTTTCTTCTATGATCCCGGTCTCCTTAAGCTTTTCAAGATGTTTTTTCACTGAAGTATGGGCCAAATTAGATTTTTCAGATATCTCTGTTAAATAATGATTTTTTGATGGCTCATCGAAGAATACTCTAGCTACTTTCCATGTACTATAATTTTGTAACATCTATAACAATAATGTAATAGGTACTACATAAATGTAATGGAAACTTTTAGGTTTTCGAGTTTATCAAACACCGCGTTTCTAATCCTCTAGGAAAACCTCTCAAACCACACACTCACACACAGCTCCAATCCAAAAACACCCTTCCCTATTCACCAACAACAGATCGTACACGAACTGCGTCTGCTTTTAAGGTCCAAGACCGAGATCAAATATAATATAATCACGATTAGCCTACTTACGATTATACTAAAAACGCTGATACGAAGGGTCCTCTACCTCTATATGTGTTTTGTACCTTTGACTATATAACATAACGATCAATCTTCGAGTTCGGCTTTAGATTCATCTATTATAGCTGTGTACTCCTCTACTGCCTCCATATCCAAGTTTATTTGGTCCGAGATCTCTTCTTTGGAAAGACCTTCTTCTAGTAACATGTAGACCCAGATCAGCTTTTTCATCTTTTCTTTTTCAAAACCTTCCTCTGAAATCTTTTCCTCTAGAGCTTCTTCCTTTTCTTTAACCTCTTCTAACCGACTGGAGAGCTCTTCCTTTTTCTCCTTAAGCTCTTCGTTCCTACTCTTCAATTTCTCTCGACGGTCTAAGATCTTCTCTTTTTCTTCTTCCATTTCCTCCCTTTTTATCCCAGTAGAAAGGTTTCCTCTCTCTCCGGAATCCTCTTGGTACTTTTCCAGCAATCTTTTTACAGCAGATGCAGCCTCCTCTTCGTCGTTTCTTTCATACCAGTCGATAAGCCCGCCACCAAAAGATAAAGCCTCCTCTCCTGAGACCTCCTTCTCAGGTGAGGATATGTCTATTCCACTCCACTCGAACATCTTTTCTTTAGCGGAGAAAGGCATCCCTCCTACTTCTGAAGCGTGTGTGATGAGAGCGAACATCAATCTCTTGGGTTCATCTATCTTTGTCCACTTTTTTACGATGCCTTCTTCCTCCGTTGGTATAGAGGCCTTACAATATTTTGTAGCGAACCCCAATTCATTGAACATCCTCTCGACCTTCTCACCTGTTTTGGTGGAGGTATAAAAAACGGAGTGGAAATTCGAGAGCACTTTTTCCGTCATTTCCTGCTCTTCAAGATCGACTTTATTGATCGCCAAGAAGACAGGAGCATTGTCAGTCGCCGCTTCTCTATAATTGGGAAGCCAATTATCCACCAGATCCTCCAATGTTTCTTTTCTGGTGATATCCGCCACGGCAATAGCCCCTGCCGATTTATAAAAAGCATCGTCTCTGACACCAAGATGATCGGTCTGGCCCATGATATCATGGATGACCATCTTAACTTCCGAGCCGGTTATGTGAACTTTTTTGGTATACACGTTGGTGCCCAAGGTTTGAATATATTCATCTCCAAACATATTCTTGACGAAACGGAAGACCAAGGAAGTCTTCCCCACTCTTGGTTCTCCAAGGAGGTTCACTTTCTTTTTGATTACTCCACCTTCCATCATCTCAAACCCCTATTTATAAGATGAAAAATTAACTTCTCTTAATTATTTAAAGGTTTTTTAGTAGAGGCGTCGTAGAAAATCTGTCTAGAAAGGGTTTTGCTTCCTGAATTAGGTTTTGAACAACGCTCTATTTACACTTCTATATCGAATAAAACCTATCAATATTAGACAAATTACCCCCTTTATTTTCCTAGAAGTGAGGTTTTCTACTGAGCCGCTATTTGTGAAGATTTATATATTCTATCTTAAATGGCATGTTGATAAGATGGAGAAGGGGACTTTTCAATATGGATTTGCTGGGAGGCAGAAGGAGTTAGAGGAGCTGAAAGCATACTATCAAGAAGTAGAAGAGGGAGAAGGGAGGACCGTCTTTATCTCCGGAGAGGCTGGAGTGGGTAAAACGAGGCTCGTGGAGGAATTGTTTGAAAGATCTACTACGGAGAAGAACGCCAAAGTAATCAAGGGAAAATGTCTCTCCGACAGACTCAAACCGCTGATGCCCATCCGGGAAGCATTGAGAGATGCAGACCTCGGCCATCTTATATCGCAGGACCCGCCGCCAAAGGTGAAAGCTGCATACCTGATGAACGACGCGGGCCTGCTTGCAGCTAAGGCAGAAAGAAAAGATACAGAAATGGACGCGGATATCTTCATTTCGATGCTTTCGGCGGTAGAAAGTTTCGTGCAGGACTCGTTATCCATGATGGATGAAGAGGAGAGGAGGGATCTGAACACGATAGGGTACGGCGATCATGACATACTCGTCCAAACGGTCGGGTCTTACTCTTTAGCATGTGTTATCGAAGGTACAAAAAGCGAATCTCTCATAGATGATATGAAAGGACCGCTGGTCAAGGCGAACCATACACTAGATGATTGGCAGGGCGACATGGAAGAAGTTGAAAAATTAGTGCCCGAAGTGGAGTGGTTCATCGATTCGAGCAAGTATGATGGGAAATTTTTAGTGGATGATCCCGAGGTCAAGCAGGAAAACCTTTTCGAGAACATATTGCTGGGATTGAGGAGACTTGCGACGGAAAAACCTGTCATAGTTTTTATAGACGACTTACAATGGGCGGACCCCACCACTCTCGACCTTCTCCATTATCTGTCCAGGAATACAGGGGAAGACAGCGTCCTCATCCTCGGTACGTATCGCCCTGAAGATATAGTCGAGGGATTGGAGGGCAAGACCCACCAACTTAAGACGGTGATGCAGGACATGGGCAGGGAAGGATTGTATGAGAAGATCGAACTGGAAAGGCTTGACGAATCCGTCGTAAGTGATTTCATCGAGAAGATGCTGGGGGAAATCAAGTTAGAAAAAGAAAACATTGAGAGGTTTTATAAGGAGAGCGAGGGCAACCCCTTCTTCTTGCTGGAGATCCTCAGGATGCTGGTAGATGAGGGATATATAGCTGAAGATGAAGACGTGCGGCGAGTAACGAAGCCTTTGGATGAGGTAAACATACCTTCCAGGGTATATGATGTGGTGGTCAGAAGATTGGACAGGTTGGGAGAAGAACAGAGAGATTTACTCGAATGTGCAAGCGTAGTTGGGGAAGAATTTGAGAGCGGAGTTTTAGAACGGGTCAGCGGGATGGATCGTGTAAAATTGCTTAAGGACCTTAACGAAATAGAGAAAACCCATTATTTGATCCATTCTTTCCAGAAGAAATATGAGTTCGACCACAGCAAGATAAGAGAGGTGCTGTATAGCAGGTTGAACGAGGAGCTCAGGCAGGAGTACCACCGGATGGTGGCGGAGAGTTATGAGGAATTATACGAAGACGATATAGATGAGGTTATAGAGAATATCGGCCACCATTACTATAAGGCGGAGGACTTGCGTGGTGTCAAGTATCTGGTAGATCTGGGTGATAAAGCTAAAAAGGCCTATTCGAATGAAGAGGCAGAGCAATTCTATAAACACGCTCTTTCATTGATAGAGGGGGATGAAGTTGAAGCATCGAAAAGAGTATATGTTGGATTGGGGGAGGTGTACGGGAGGCTTGGCAAATATGATGATGCCCTTGAGAGCTATCAGGATGTGTTAGAAATCGTCGAGGAGGACAAAAAGAGAGCCGGGTTGTATGGAGAGATAGCTGGGTTGTTAGATGAGAAGGGAAAATATGAGGGATCACTCAAGCATGTAGAAAAAGGTCTTTCGCTGGTGGGCAAAAAGGATGTAGAGCGGGGAAAATTGTTGAACAGGAAGGGATGGGTGTTCATGCGCATGGGAGATTATGACAGAGCTCTTGAAGTTTTCAAAGAAGAGAGGGATTTTGCAGAAGAACGCGGTGAGGAAAAGGAAAGAGCGCAATCCCTCCATGATATGGGGTCAGTATATCTCCGAGAAGGAGATGATGAGAAAGCAGAAGATCTTCTACAGAAAGCGATCCATGTGAGAGAAGAAATTGAAGACACGAAAGGACTGAGTGAGTCACTCAACAACCTCGGGATCATCTACTACAATAAAGGCGACCTCGCCAAAGTTCTGGAGTATTACGAGCGGTGCCTCGAGATAGAGGAAGAAATCGGCGACAAACACGGCATCGCCCTGTCGCTCGTCAACATCGGGAACATCTACTCCGACAAAGGCGAGCTGGACGAAGCACTGGATTATTACGAGCAGAGCCTCGAGATAGAGGAAGAAATCGGGGACAAGCGCGGTATCGCTACTTCACTCAACAACATCGCTCTCATCTACTCCGAGAAAGGCGAGCTTGACAGGGCGCTTGAGTATCAGAAATGGAGCCTCGAGATAGAGGAAGAAATCGGCGACAAGGAAGGCATCGCCCTGTCGCTCGGGAACATAGGTGAAACTCACGTCAAAAAAGAAAACTTAGAGAAGGCAGAAAAGAATGCGGAGAAAGCGTTTCAGATCGCTAGGGATATCGGTGCAAAGGATTTGGAAGCTAGGGGGCGCCGTGTGCTCGGCATGGTATACAGGGAAAAGGAAAGATGGGACGATGCTAGAGAAGAATTCGAAAGGTCACTGGAGATCTCGAAAGATGTGGGAAAAAAACAAGATGTATCCTGGGAACATTATGAGTATGGACTGATGTGGAAAGCTAAAGGTGAAGAAGAAAAGGCGAAGACTCATCTGGATAAAGCACTCTCCATGTTTAAAGAGATGGGCATGGAGATAGGGATTGAAAAAACGAAAGAAGCTCTCTCTTCATCGTTTGGATGATTTTTTCTTCCCGGTTTATCTAGAATACTAAACCCAACGATATTCCAGTTCAAATGCATGCAAAACGAGAAGGGAGATACCCTTCACCATAATCGTATTTTACAGGGATACATATGGAGAAAAAATAAGGAAAAAAGGTTTTTCAGGTATCTTTCGGATGGGTTTCATTGGGCTGATCGGACCCTATCCTAAGATACGCCTGAACTCAGGGCCTGAATATTCTAAAGGTCATTGGAACCTTCATTCTCTTCTGAGGGGTACTCTTCTCCAGCTGTTTTTTCTTCCTCATAGGAAGAGGAGGTTTCTCCTTTTTTACCTCCTCGGAGCAGACTTCTACCGGAGATTAGACCGATAACCCCTGCTAACGGGATTAATGCCATCAAGATATAAGTGAGAGTGCCGAGTTTTGCCCCTGTTTCCGGTCTGCTGCCTCTATCTAGTGGATTCGTACCTTCTTTATATTCTTCTGCATTAGAGTATCCATCGCCGTCCCAGTCATAATCAGCGTCGGAGGGATCGTATGGGTCTAAATCATAATCGATCTCCCACTTGTTCGGCATACCGTCATCATCAAAGTCATCTGTTCCATAGATATCTTCGATTGCTTGAAGGGTCGCAACACTCACCGATGCGGAATCTGAATCGTGAGTTTCACCTTCACAGGAAGAATGAGCGGTAACATTAGCCTTGTTGGTGAAATTCCCTTGTTCTGTTTTTTCAGCATATGCTTTGAATATTATATCCACGGAGGACGGATAGCTTGTAGCACCGGTATCAGGAGGATAAAGTACAGGTAAAATAAACCTCCCGGAAGAACTCCCGAGTTCCCAATAGAGAATATCACTGGAACCAGATATGGTAGGATCGGAACTCCTATAAAACCAGTGGTCTATCTCGGTACTTCCGCTTATGTACATGAATCCTGAAGGCAATTTATCAGTCACATTTATGTGGTCTATAAAGCAGGAACCACAGTTGGAAATGGTGATCTTGAATTTTACTTCAGAGCCAGGGAACACACTGACGCTGTCATCCCATTCCTCTGCAACCGGATCCCATACCAGCTTTGTTAACTCTACGCAGCCTTGGCATGTAGAATTCACACAGGCCGAGGCGGAATCATGAAGTGTGCTTTCATCATCTGGACACGATGAGCCTGAAGATACCCGGGCGAAGTTACAATTATTGCCTGTTTCAACCACTGTAGCGTTGAATTCAATATATATGTACGCTCCCGGGGCAAGGGTCCCGAAATGCCAATTCAGGTGATGCGTGGAGGCAATTGACGGGATAGGAGTCGCACTACCAGAGACGTACTCTAGTCCTGAAACCAAGGTATCATTTACATATATATCCGTTAGGTTACAGGTACCACAGTTGTGGATAGTTATATTGAACGTTACCTCTGAACCTACTGGTGCGTTTGTATTGTCAACCCATTCTTCCTCTTCGGAGTCCCATACCTTTTTCGTCAGCTCTATGCAGGGTTGGCCTTTTTCTGCTTCGATACAAGAATGAGCCCAGTCATAGACTCGGGTGCCGTACGGGGAGTCTCCTCTTACAGAAGCGTTGTTGCAGTGGTAGCCAGTATCGTTCACAATAGCGTTAAATTCTATCGACCAATCTTCGCCGATGTTGAGAGTATAGCCAGTAAAATTCCAGTAGATGGTCCTACCTACTACGGACATGGTAGGCGTAAGGCTTGAGGGATGGTAAGATACAGCATCACTCCACACCAGTCCAGTTGGCAACCATTCTGTAAGATTCACTTCGTGGAGAGGAACAGAGCCACAGTTAGTAATCGTGAGATTGTACGTCAATTCAGTACCAACTGGGACTGTAACACTATCGACCCATGCACTCCCGTTCCATACCTTCTTGGTCAGGTCTATACACGGTTTACCGCCCTGTGTTTCGATACAACAAAAAGCTGAATCATAAACCCAATCCCCTGACGGTGATCGACCTTTTACAGATGCATTGTTACAAAATCTTCCAATTCTATTCGCAGTGGCGTTAAATTCGATCGACCAATCTTCACCGACGTTGAGAGTGTGGCCAGTAAAATTCCAGTAGATGGTCCTACCTACTACGGACATGGTAGGCGCAAGGCTTGAGGGATGGTAAGATACATCATCACTCCACACCAGTCCAGTTGGCAACCATTCTGTAAGATTCACTTCGTGGAGAGGAACGTCCCCGCAGTTAGTGATCGTGAGATTGTATGTCAATTCAGTGCCGGCTGTGACCGTGACATCCCTGACCCATGAACTCCCATCCCATACCTTCTTGGTCAGGTCTATACACGGTTGGCCTTCCTGCACCTTTATACAGCTATAACCCCCATCATAAACCGGGGCGCCGGACACCGATTCGGCTTTTACTGAGGCATTATTACAAAGTAAACCAGTTCCATTTACAGTTGCATTGAATTCAATCGACCAGTCCTCACCGGATTTGAGAACGTCATCAAACTCCCAGATGATATTATCACCGTATACAGCCGGCGGGACCCTAATTCCCGGCGGGTGATAAGAAAGGGTGGCATTGTACTCAAGGTCGGAGTGCAATGTGTCTTCGACTTTTACATCCTCTAAGTCAACGGGACCGCAGTTGTTGATTGTAATATTGTATCTCACATCAGTCCCGGGAGATACACCGCTGAGATAGTTGACCCATGAACTTCCATCCCATACTTTCTTGGTGAGGTTTATACAGGGCTTTTGTTGACTTCCGTTGATGACGAATGCCATATGATAGTTCATTTCCTCCCAACGAGACCCACCGGTTTGACGATAATGAGCGCCATCTCCATACACATAATCGGTTAAAGTGGTCCTCCATCCCCAGTTGTTCTGCTCAGAGAAAGATACATTCGCCCCGATAGCCAACCAGTATTTCTCCCCACTCGTCTGAATATAGGGATCGCTGATATTCTCTATATTGTATTGATAATACCGTTCCTCTAGGCCCACACCTGGTGGATCAAATGGATTGTGCCAACTTGCACTACAGTTAAAGGGGCCGGTGACGGTGAATTCACTCCTCTCAAAGGTCCGGTTCCAAACAAAATTGTCGAGTGAATTTTTTGCTATCTTAACCTCAAAATTATCGATCGAACTAGCAGTGTCGTTATGCCATGCTCCCCAGAAATGTATCTCTGATATCGGACCAGTAGAGCTACATTTCCAGTCATCCGCTATATAACCGTTCGGAGTGTTTGTTGTATTTATAGATGCATATACATCTTCACCCTTCATATCGGGAAGCTGTGGATAATGCATCTTATGACCATCCCCTTCTTGCCAATCGGCCGCTCCAGTCCCAGCTAGAACAACAAAACCAACATTCAGAAACATCACACAGATTACCGCAACGATCAATTTATTTTTCATCTTTTCCTCCGATTATCATTTAGCGCTTTTAAATTATATATAGGTTATGGATATAGGGGCTTCATTTCGAAATTATTTTAAGTGAATTTGGATCGGAGAAAATGGGGGATATTCTTGACGTTATGAACCCGATATGACGGTTGGCGGCGGGTTCGACCTTTCGGAGCTCGGGATCGAAGGTGAGATATTACACACACCGGGTCATACGCCCGGTTCTATCTCTATAGTTTTGAACACTAGCGAGGCCGTAGTTGGCGATCTCGTGATGGGCGGTACTTTATCACCTTCAAAGCCCGTCAGGCCGATCTTCGCCTATGACCTGGAGGAAGTAGAGAAAAGCTTGAAAAAACTGCTGATCCATGATGTGGAGATAAGAAGGTTTTACGCGGCCCCGGCGGCCCGTTCTCCCGTGAAGAGGTGGAGGGATTGATCGGTTGAAAAGTTGCTTCTCTCGACCTTTTCGTGTAGATGTGCAGCTATGTGGAGTACCTGTAGATCATGGTGAAGATGAAGACCAGGATCAGAGATATGACGATCGGTATCAGATAGGCCGCCGTTCTGATATTTTCACTGTCGCTGTCTTCCGACCGCATCTGCAGCTCGTCCTTTTTGTAGTCCTGTGGATCGATAGCGCCCTCATCAGTTTCATCATCGTCGTTTTCAGGTCTCCGGTCCTCTTTTGGAGGATCTCGGACGTTATCTCCATCCTGCTCCTCTTCCACGGTAATCTCTAACGTGTCCCTGTACTCGTTCCCCGCTTCATCTTTAATGGTGAGAAGGACCGTGTGAACACCCGGGGAATCATAAGAATGTTCCACCATCCGCCCCGCGCCGGTTTTCCCGTCACCGAAGTCCCAGTGATAGCTCGTTGCAGCCGCATCGTAGGACGTGGTCTTGGCCACGATTCGAACCCGTTCGTTCGCCTCCACGTCCGTCTTATCGGCTTGGGCGATACACTTGGAGACCGTCTTTGGCTCCACCTCGATATGGACCACGTCTCTATCATGATTACCGGCCAGATCGATGACTTTCAAGGTGACTTGATAAGTACCGGGTTCCGAGAAAGAGTGTGTTATCTTTCTGCCGTGATACCTCTCTCCGTCGATGATCCAGACGTGCTCTTCTACCTTCACATCATCGTAAGAACCTCTGGCATTGAGAGTGAAGCGCTCTCCGACCTCCACGGTTTTGTCTATACCGGCATGGGCTTCAGGCGGCTGATCGTCTACGAATTCGTTCGGCCAAGGCACCATCAGGGGATAGTTATCCAACCGGTTATATCCATCGCCTTGGTCCGTTTCCGGATGTGGTATCTTCGTATCGCCTACGCCGTCTCCGGCGGTCCTGCCGTTGCTCCCGTCGTCTTTACCATCATAGTCGGACCAGTAGTTCCCTTCACCCCCTTTGGACCAGTCGCAGAGTTGGGAGGAATTATCGGGTGAATAGACCTGAACGTCGTTGTCGATGAAGTTGTTGTGATAGAGTGAATTTCCTTTCGATCGATAGATGTGCGCACCTCTCCCGTTCTTCTCTAAAGTGTTTCCTTGAATAGAATTACCGTTCGAGATCAAAAGGCGAACTCCTCCCAGCCTGTTATCTGAAGCGGTGTTGTTTACGATCCGGTTACCATCGGCCGAGTCCAAGGTTATGCCGTACCGCCAGTTGCCTGAAGCGTTGTTGTTGTAAATCTTGTTCCCGTTGGAGGAGTTGAGATAGATACCGCACCCTCCGTTGGCCGGGGCCGTGTTCTTAAAGACTTCGTTGCCGTTGGACTCTTCTATATAGATGCCGCCCCAGCCGTTCCACGAAAGGGTGTTGTTCTTTATCGGTTTGTTAGCGTTCGAGGAGAACAGGTAGATGCCGAAATGTTCGTGATCGGTTCCCACGTTATCTATGACGGAGTTGGCGTTCGACGATTCGAGGAAGATACCGCCGGCGTTGTTTGAGGCAGTATTTTTACTCAGTTCGTTCTGATGCGAGGAGATGAGATGTATGCCGTAACCTTCGTTGGAGGAGACCGTGTTTGCGCAGATTTTGTTATTGTGGCTCTGTGATTCGAGATGTATGCCCGCCCAGCCGTTCGAGAGGCCGTGGTTATCGACTATCGAATTGTTTTTGGAGGAATTCAGATGGATGCCGCGGAATTCGTTGTCCGAAGCCAGATTGTCGGTCAAGACGTTATCGGTGGAAGATTCCAGCAAGATCCCGCCGGCGTTGTTGGAGGCCGTATTTTTACTCAGTTCGTTCTGATGGGAAGAGATGAGATGTATGCCGTAACCTTCGTTCGAGGAGACCTTGTTCGCGCTGATTTTGTTATTGTGGCTCTGTGATTTCGTGAAGATACCGGCCCACCCGTTGGAGCGTGCCTCGTTTTGGGATATGATGTTGCTTTGTGAGGATACGAGGTAGATCCCGTGGAAGGTATTTTTCGATAGAGTGTTTTTGGAGACCGTGTTGTTACTGCTAGATCCTTCTAAAAAGATACCCAAACTGTTGTGATTCGCGATGTTTTTCTTCAGAACGTTATAGGAGGAAGATCTGAGATGTATCCCGGAGCCGTTATTTGAATAAGCATAGTTATCCGCCAGGAAGTTACCATTAGACAAGTATAGATCGATCCCGGCCCATCCATTCGATGAAGCGCTGTTCTTTCTAAGGGTGTTATCGTCGGTTTTAGATAAAACGATCCCCGCTCTTTCGTTGTTCAGGGCCAGGTTTTCACTCAAGACGTTCTGTTCAGACCATTCGCCCAGCCGGATCCCCGCCCTGTTTCTGGAGGCCGTATTTTCTCTCAAGATATTGTTTTTGCTCGGGATATTCTTGTAAGCTACTGATCTGACACGGATACCGTACCAAACGTTCCCCAACGCACGATTGCTATCCAGAAGGTTCCCGTTGGACCCGCCCAGGTGGAACCCGCTCCAGTTATTCGATGAAACGGTGTTCTTCCTAAGCGTGTTATCGTTTGCTTCGGATAAAACGATCCCAGCTCTTTCGCTGCTCGAAGCCAGATTTTCACTCAAGACGTTCTGTTTGGACCATTTGTCAAGTCGGATGCCCGCGCCGTTTTCAGAGGCGTTGTTGCTGTACAAAGTGTTCCTGTGCGCGGATCTGAGCCTGATACCGTACCAGTCGTTCCCGCCAGCGGTGTTGTTCTTCAGAGTGTTGCCGTTGGACGAGCTCAACTGGATGCCGGTCCAGTTATTCGATGAAACGGTGTTCTTGGTAAGGGCGTTATCGTTGGCTCCGTGCAGCACGATCCCTGTCTTTTCGTTTTTCAAGGCGCGATTTTCACTCAAATTATTCTTTTTAGACCATTTGTTGAGCTGGATCCCCAACCTGTTATCGTAGACCGTATTATCCTTCAAAGTGTTCCTGTGTGATGATCTGAGATAGATACCGGTGCCGTTGTTGGATGACGCGGTGTTGTCCCTGACCACTCCATTATGGGCATTGAACAGATATATGCCAGAATCGACAAAGAACGGCCAACTGGAGTTACTGGTCGAGTTGTGCATGTAGCAGTCCTTGACGACGAAGTGATCCGTAGTGTTCCCGATATACAGGGAGTAACCGTACCCGCTCCCGTCGATCTCGTAACCTTCTATGATGTATGGATCGCTTTCACTTCCGTCCCCCGGCCATCCCTCCCGTTGAGCGGTCCGGTTCAGGTCCGTATTATTGTCGATCCGGATGGGGTCGTGACTCGTATAATTTTTCAAGACTTTAATAGACCCGGAAGGAGAGTTTTGGATAGATGTTTTCTCTTCGAGATGGGAGGTATCTTTCGCTCGAAGGTGAGGACTCTCTATCATCTTGGGGTAGTCAAAGTTCCGCAGAATATCTTTCCCTTCAGGCTGCATCTCCTCTTTCATCTCCGGCGGATCCATAAGTTCGTGAGATGGCTTTGAGATATTTTTATCTTCGACCGCTGTTCTTTTCACCTTTTCTCCACCGTCATCAGGATCGTCGGCTGAAGCGAAACCAACGACAAGACCAGTCAGTATCAAAAGGATGGCTACGCCAAAAGTCAGGAATTTCACATATCTCATCCTTTATTCCCCAGGAAAGTTATTACTTATTATTTAACTTATCTCACATAAATCTTTGGTTTCGATCTGAAAGATACATCTCTCTACTTCGATCTCCTTCTCTTTTTCCCTTTATCCTCGTCTTTCTTTTCCTCCAACTCTTCCTCCTTTTTCTTCACTTTTTCTTCCCTCTCCTTGACACCTTCTTCCCACATCTCTATCTCTTCTTCTTTCATCTTCATTTCCTTTTCTTTTTCTTCCAACTCGGCCTTTTTAGACTCGATCTGCTCGAACCAATCTTCGATCTCAGCTTCTCTTTTTTCACACCGCATCTTAGATTCTTTTAGGTTGGATTCCTTTTCATCCAATTGATCTTCCCTTTCTTTCAATTCGCCTCTTTTTTCATTTATCTCTGTTAACTCACCTTGTAAATCGTCCTCTTTTTTCTCGAGGTCTTCTTCCCGCTCATCCAGCCTTTCTTCTCTCTCTTCGACCTGTTGTTCACGGGCTTCGACTTCTCCCTCCAACTTTGTTAGCTCGGATTCTTTCTTCTCTAGTTCCTCATCTTTTTCCTCGAGCTCTTCTTCCCGTTCATCTAATTTCTTTTTTCTTCCTTCGACCTGTTGTTCACGGGCTTCGACTTTTCCCTCCAATCTTGTTAGGTCAGATTCTCTTTGGTCTAGTCTCTTCTTTTCTTTCTCTAGTTCGTCTTCTTTTTTCTCGAGGTCTTCTTCCCGTTCATCCAGTTCTCCTTCTCTCTTCTCTATTTCCTTTTCCCGGGATCTGATTTCTTCTTCTAGCTCATCGAGATCGGATTCTCTTTGATCCAGTTTTTTCTTTTCCTTCTTAAGCTCGTTTTCCTTTTCATCGATGCTCTTTTCCCGTTCATCCAGTTCTCCTTCTCTCTTCGTGACTTCCCCTTCCCGGGATCTGACCTTTTCTTTCAGCTCATCCAGGTCGGATTCTTTTTGATCCAGCTTGTTCTTTCTCTTCTTCAGCTCCTCTTCCTTTTCGTCGAGATTCTCTTCCCGTTCATCTAACTTTCCTTCTCTCTTTTTGACTTCCTGTTCACGGGATTCGATCTCTTTTTTCCGCTCTTTCAGATCTGATTCTTTTTGGTCCAGTTTCTTCTTTTTCTCTTTCAGTTCTTCCTCTTTTTCATCGAGGTCCTCTTCCCGTTCATCTAACTTTTCTTTTCTATCCTTGACTTCCTGTTCTAGAGATTTGACCTCTTTTTCCCACTTTTTCAGATCGGATTCTTTGTGGTCTAGTGTCTTCTTTTTCTCTTCCAGTTCTTCCTCTTTTTCATCGAGGTCATCTTTGAGATCATCCAATTTTTCCTCTCTATCTTTGACTTCCTGTTCCCTGGAACTGACTTCTTTTTCCCGCCCATCCAGTTCGTTCTTTCTCCTCTTCAGTTCGTTTTCTTTTTCATCGAGGTCCTCTTCCCGATCATCTAATCTTTCTTCTTTTTTCTTGACTTTTTGTTCCCGGGACCGGACTTCATCCTCCCAATCTTCCAGGTTTGATCTTCTCTTATCTAGTTCATCCTTCCTGCTACTCATCTCTTCTTCGAACCGTTCTTTCTTCTCGTTCAACATCTCTTCTTTTTCTTTCAGCTCGCTCTTTCTCCTCTCGACTTTCTCCTTTTTTCTTTCAAGGTCCTTCTCCTGCTCCTCTAAATTTTTCTCCCTCTGTTGGACTTCCTGTTTTCTCGACTTGACTTTTTCTTTCAGCTCTTCCAGCTCGGATTCTCTTTGACCGAGTTCATCTTCCCATCCTCTCAGTTCCTCTTCCTTCTCTTCGACTTTCTGTTCTCGAGTACTCAGCACTTCTTCCCGATCCTCTACATCGGATTCTCTCCGATCCAGATCGTTCTCTTTCATCTCTACGTCCTGTTCCCTGTTCTCCAGGTCCACTCTCCATTCGTCTAATTCATTCGCCTCCTGCTCCAATTTTTGTTTTTTCCTCGAAAGTTCCTCCTTATCACTTTTCAACTCTCTTTCCCACTCGTTCAACCTCTCTTCCTTTTCTTTCACTTCGCTCTCTCGGCTACTGACGTCGCTTTCCCGCTGCTCCAATCTCTCTTTGAGCTCTTCTATCTCCCGCTCCCGCTCATCCAGTTTAGTCTCCTTCTCCCGGAGCCGTTCCTCCCGCACATCCAGTTTTTTCTCACGCTCTTTCAATCTTCTTTCTGAAGCTTCACGACCTTCGTCCATATCGTCATATACGTCTTCCGGGGGAGCCAATCTATCAACCTCTTTATCTTACGAATATAACATTACGCTCATTTTATACAAAATTTTGGTTTTTGGGCCTTATCGAAACAGCCTTCTTTATCTCTAATCGTGACATCCCGGGAAGAAGAGGTGTCGGATCTTTAAGCTTTTTTGCGCTGTCTTTGGAGTTGGTCATCTGGATAAAAACCCGCTTCTAACAGCTCTTCTATCTTCTCGGCTCCTTCATGTAAAATTTCTTTCAGCATCCGATCTTGAGTTAGGTAGATGACATGGTGTGAATCCGTCGACCCCTATTTTATGGCTTTCTGTCTTGCCACGATGGAGAGAACGAGACCTACTAAGCCGAGCCCCATGGCGGCGATGATCGTGACTCCCGGGGTCTCACCCATCATGGTGACGACCAGAAAGATAAGCAGACCTATAAGGCCGAAACCCGCTCCGATGGTTATCAATATCTTTCCCCCTGAAACCGATTCCGCCAGTTTACCGTGGATGAGTACTCCTCCCAAGATCACTATGAGTCCGCCCAGGGAACCGACCAGCACGAGCACCTGGAACACGATCTCTAAGGATTCCTGACCGGTTATCTCGACGGCGAGCTCCCCGATCCTGGCCCACGTTGCGGCACCGGTCACTCCCGCGATCAGCATGAGGACACCACCCACTACGGCGTACAATCCTGCTTCCTCGTTGATAGGACCCATCTTTCATCCTCCGATATCACATAATGGTCTAGCTACTAAAATATTTTCATCCGATACTTCAGATCAGCGTTCTCGAACACGTAAGTTATGATCACTGATTCGCGAAGACCTAAAACATCGGCATTGGGGACGAAGGTTTGAACCATTTGATCCAAGGTTTTCTTCGGTTTGAGCGAAGGCAGCCGACTTGACTCTAGAAACAAGTTTCGGATATTTTTTAAAGTACGAACCTATATCGTTTAATAGAAGGTGAATCGCATGGGTAGGAAAGGATACAAGATGAAAGAGGATACTGTAGTATTCATACTAGAGGATCACCTTGATGCAGATGAAGTGTTCGTCGTCGGCAACTTCATGGGGTGGGAATCCGGGGAAAAAGACTGGAGGATGGAATTGGTAGACGGGCACTGGGAACTGGAGGTGGAAAAAGATAGACTGTCGGGAGGATTCGACGAGTTCACGTTCGTGGTCGACGGCGAGTGGTTAGATGCCGATAAGGACGCCGAAAACGTGAACTACTGCGCGGGTCACGGTTACAGGTATGTGATCGAATAGATGTTTTGTTAGGTGGAGGTTTTGTGAAGTAACTGGGAGAGTTAAGGTTGGTGGGAAATCAGTCTACTTTTTTTAGAAAAAGGTTTTAGAGGAAGAACTGCCGGCTTGATCGTTGTTCATCGGATCGATAGAGATCAGAAGTACTCATACTCCCTAGATACGCACGTTTTGATATCTTCTAGTCGGACTAGGTCTCTTGGATATGGATAGAAGAAACTTTGGTTCTTTCGAGCCTCGTCTTCGAATCTGATCAGCCAGCTGTGCAGTACAGACAACGGTACATTCAGTGAAGTCCTGCCCTCCTTGTAATCTTCTAAAGATCCCCTGAATAGGTCTTTCTCATCCTTTACGATCTTGGTCTTCAACCCGTTGAATATCTCTTTCATGACTTCTATCCTAGACCCACACTCGGGAGGCCTATCGAACAGATCGTGTAGATGTTGTTCGTAAATGTCATAGAGTTTAGAGACATCGATATCTTTTCTTAATGATCTATCCATCTGCTCATACAGGTCCTTGCTGTAGGATCTGAAAAGTAATCTGTTGTGTTTGTGGAAATCCTTCAACCGGTGCAGACTTCCCGATGTTTTCCTATCTCTGAAGTCTGCGAAGGTGAATATCTTAGTGAGGAAGTGCTCCCTTATCTGGTAGTTCCTCAACCTCCCTGCGGTTTCAGTGGCTTTTTCCGGGTACCGTTCCAACACACGGCCTCCAAACAAGCCCGTATCTTTGTTCTCCGGAACTTTACTATCCATCTCGTGATATATCCTGGTCTCTTTCAACCCGCATGTAGGGGACCTGCCCTTGAGTATGAATCCATCTACATCCGATGTTCCCGATAAGAAATCATCTATGAAACCTTTCATCTCCTCCGTAAGATCATCGCCAGTGTTGGGCTGTACCAGTCTTTTTTCCTCCCCCTCCGATACCAGGCGGACCGAGTCTCTAGGCACTCCAAGACCGATATCGACCTCCGGACAGACCGTGATAAAATCCACGTGATCTCTCATCTCCCTGACTTCGTCCGAAGATATGATGTTACCGCTGTACCTGCAGCTCTCAAACCCTAAACATCTACTCACGATCACTCTAGGTTCGATGAATTCTTTTATGCTTAACCCACCTGTCCTTGTCTAGTACAATTTTAACTGTGTTTATTCCTTATTAATCCTTCTGCCGACCGGATCGCGGAAACAGAACGCCTCTTCACTCCTCCTCCTTTTTAGAGAGGAGCGATACTACGTCATCTACCGCGACCAATCGTATATCTTCCCGCTCTTCTGCTGAAAAGACCGTATTCGTACTCAGGTTCGTTTCCTTTCGGGGGTTTCCAATGAACTAATGATGCTTCTCTTTCCTCTGAACCAAGTCAAAAAGGGACTCACCGATTCAGAAGTCAGAAAGATATACCAGCAGTTAGGAGATCTGTACACAAAAATGCATTCGACGACATTTGAAAGATTTGGTAAGATCGTTGAAATAGATGGGAAATTCAAAGTTGAAACTTCATTCGATTCCTATAGAGATTTCTTTTTGGACCTGTCCAGATCCTGGCTGCATAGAGGAGTGGATACACCATTTGAAGATAAGATCCTAGAACTCGAGGAATGGCTCGAGAATAGATCTCATATCTTCACGGATAACATCGAGCCGAGGCTTATACACAGCGATCTTTCTTCTAGTAACGTAATCGTTCAGGATAGCAGTGTTAGAGGGATCATCGATTTTGATATCGCAAAGGCTGGAAACAACGTGTTTGACATCTACAGGGTTTACAGGCACTTCGAGGAAGAAAAGAAAAGCGAGATAGCTGTCAATGGATTCTTTGAGACTTATTCAATAGACCTACCGCAGAACTACAAAAAACAGATCGAATTTTATAGGACCATCGATCCTCTATCATATATAGACTGCTGGGAACAGATTGAAGAGAGTTATTCGGAAAAAGAGTTGGAGGAAACGGAATCTTTTGTAAATGAATCTATACAGAAGATCCTAGAGTCTTCATCCTTCTAACTTCTCAGGCGAAGGATCGAAGATGATCCAAGAGTTTAGCAGCGAGAAGAAGATAACACTTTCCACCACCAAGTCACTTCACCTATACTACAAATCTATAAATATATCTTATGAGTTTATTTAAGATATGTCTCTTAAACCAGCATTGAAGATATTGAGTCTGTTTGTGGTATTTTCTCTGATCTGTCTCAACGCCTCGGTTCTGTTTCCTGGTAACGCTGCCCAGGGAACGAACAGTTCCACCCCGTGGAACATCATAGACCACTCCAGTACCGATATCTCTAAGATACCGGAATCCGCTGTAAGGCAGGCGAAATCGGACCTGCACATCGGCTACGGGCACACCTCCCACGGCAGCCAGCTGACAACGGGCATGGACGGGCTGGTCGAGTTCATGAACGGTCAGGGATACCCAGAAGATCTCTACGCGTACAACGACGGCGGAGAAGACGGTGCTCTAGACCTACGGGATAGATGTTTTCCTGGCGCTGCGGATCTGGGAAATCCGGATAGGACTTCATGGGCGGACGCGACGCGGGATTATCTCGATGACCATCCAGAACTGAACGTCGTCATCTGGTCCTGGTGCGGACAGGTGAGCAGTGCATCAGAGGAAGATATCGACACTTACCTGACCCTGATGGACGACCTTGAAAGCGAATATCCTGATGTCGATTTCGTCTACATGACCGGCCACCTGGACGGGAGCGGCCTGGACGGTAACCTACATCTGCGGAACGAGCAGATAAGGGACTACTGCGTTGAGAATGAGAAGATCCTGTACGATTTCGCCGATATCGAAACCTACGACCCCGACAATACCTACTTCGGGGACAAGATACCCGACGACAACTGCGATTACGATTCAAACGGTGACGGGGAGAGGGACAGCAACTGGGCGATAGAATGGCAGGAGGAGCACACCGAGGGAGAGGATTGGTACAGCTGTGCCTCGGCACACTCCCAGCCGCTCAACGCGAACCAGAAGGCCTATGCCGCCTGGTGGCTGTGGGCTACACTAGGCGGGTGGAACCAGGGGGGTTCAGCCGAGACAGGTGAAGAAACACCTGGATTCGGGATCGCGGTGGTACTCGCTGCCACAGTTATCGCTGGAGCGATCTGGCGGAGGAGATAGGGGATCCTCTCTATCTTGATAACACCCTAAAAAAAGTTCTTAGACCGATAAGATGTCGACGGAGATCGAATACACAGAGGATGGAATAGCTTACAAAAGGATAGAAGATCATCCCGGTAGGCCTACTATCATATTCCTTCACGACTCTCTCGGCTGTATCGAGACGTGGGGAGACTTTCCCGAAAGGCTGGGTGAACTTTCAGAATGCAACGTCCTCATCTACGATAGGCCGGGTTACGGAAGGTCACGCCCGATGGACGAACGAGATAAAGATTACCTGGAGGTCCAAGCCGACTTATTGTGCGAACTGATGGAGGTCTGGGGTATAGATGATGCGGTGCTCTACGGACACAGTGACGGCGGCTCCATCGCGCTGATCACGGGAAGCAAGTATCCGTCAAAGATATCTGGGATCTTGACAGAAGGTGCACACGTATTCGTCGAAGACGTGGCGGTGGACGGTGTAAAAGATACCGCGGAACTTTACAGGACCACCGAGCTGAAAAGTAAACTGAAGAGATACCACGGCGACAAGACAGAGGAGATGTTCCGGGCCTGGGCCGAGACATGGACGGCAGAGTGGTTCAGAGATTGGGATATAGAGGATCATCTGCCATCTATAAACTGCCCGGTTCTGGTGATACAGGGCGGGGAGGACGGATACGGGACCATCACACAAGTAGAAAAGATAGTTGAGGGAACGAGTGGACCGTCCTCCAGATTGATCGTTCCCGGTGCAGGGCACACGCCTCACGAGGAAACCCAGGATATCGTTCTAGAAACTTCATCAAAATTCATGATCCGAGTAACCGATGACTGATCAGCTGACCGTATCGCGGCGTCCTCGACCGCGCTGTTCCGTCATAAAAGCTCGTTCACTTTCTCGACCAGCGACTTTCCCGCCAACTCCTCAGGATATATCAGGGAGGTCGTTTTCTCCTTCAGCGCATCTTTCTCCTCCTCGGAGTTGACCCTGGCGACGATCTTGCAGTCCGGATTCAGATCTTTTACGGTATCGACTATCAATTCGGTATCTATCATACCCGGTATGGTGACCACAACCATCTTCGCCTTCTCTACCTCCGCTCTCTCGAGTATGTGTTCACTGGTGGCGTCTCCGTAGATATATGGAAAGTTCAGCTCCTCCAGATAATCGAGCTTTTTCGGATCGTGATCTATTACAAGAAAAGATTCTCTGTTGTTCACTAAAGTATCTACGGTCAAGTGGCCGACCCTCCCGTAGCCTATCAGGACCGTATGATCCTTCAACTCTCTTTTTCTTCCGAACTCCGTCTTTTCTTTACCCTCCGGGAATACGCGGTTCGCGATCTTCGATAACGACTCGAACTGCCTGAACCACTCGTACACTCTCCCGCTGTTCCTTATGGAGTACGGGGTGATTATGATGGTCACAAGCGCCGCGGTGATGGCCGACGAATATAATGTAGGGGAGATCGATCCCGTTCGATACCCGAGTTCCGCTATCACGAACGAAAACTCACCTATCTGGATCATACCCAGGCCGACCTTGAATCCGGTCTTCGTCGTGTAACCGAACATCTTGGTGGAGATCAAAAGAACGGTGAACTTCCCACCTATCATGAGCAGGATGAAGATGATCACGAAGTAAAGGTTATTACCCACGAGGAAGAGGTTGATGGACATACCTATGGAGACGAAAAAGATGATCATGAAGATATTTCTTAGAGGCCTGATCTTGTTCACTATCTCCTCACCGTACCTCGATTCGGCAAGAACGAGACCCGCCAAAAAGGAGCCCAGTGCTAGAGGTATACCCAGAAGATAGGCGGCGGTCGCGGTGCCCGTGCTTATCACCAACATGGTCAGTATGAACAGCTTTTTGTTCTCGTGGCGACTCACGGTCTCGACGATCTTGGGCAGGACCGTTTTACCCATCACCAGCATCGCGGCTACGAAGGCGAGGCTCAGCAGGACCTTGATGAGTGTCGGTTCTGCACCGGATCCCTGGGCTAAGAACAGATTGGAGAGTAGCGTCACTATAACGATCACCCCGGCATCTTCCACCATCAAGATACCGATCATTATCCTCCCGCCCAGCTCTCTCTCCTCCCCCAGATTCTGGAGGACGCTGATTATTATCACGGTGCTGCTTACGGAGATTATCGCTCCTATGAACACGGACTGGATGAAACCTAGATCGAACAGCATCCCCACCCCGAAACCCAAAAGGAACATGGAGACCATCTCCAGTATGCCGCCGAAGACCGATATCTTCCATATCTTCTTCAACGTCCTTGGGGAGAACTCTAGCCCCACAACGAAAAGGAGCAGTATGATCCCGAGTTGAGCTAGAGTATGGACCTCGGCGGGCTTTCCTATCAGACCTAAAGCAAAAGGTCCAATCATCATCCCGGCGATCAGGTATCCTAAGATCACGGGCTGTTTCAGCTTGGAAACGATATACCCGACTCCTAGGGCGGCGAACAGGATGAGTACTATATCGGCCAGTAATCTGATACTTTCAACGCTTTGTATCATCTACTGTGTTCAAAAACCAGCTAAATATTTAGATTTATGCCCTATAGCCAATGGTGGAGTGGTCTCCGACTTCTATCTCTCGGCAGCGCTCTCTCAGATACTGGATGTTAACCAGACAGTCTTTCCGAGAGGAAATTGCACCGGATTTTTAACTAAATCGTAGATGATTTTGAAGTACCTAGTTATACGATAAAGACCATTATAATAGGGAGGTCTTGGATGACCGACGCTTTGATCGCGGCGTTGATATACTTTCTCGTAGCACTGATCGTTTCGTCCATCATCATATGGGTGATAACGAAGCTGTTCGGAGAGATCGAAGGGATAGGAACAGCGGTGATGGCCGCTCTGACCGGCGCCGTGATATACACTTTAGTTTCGTTCTTCCTCGGTCCTGGTCTGATCCCGGCTGTAATAGCCGGTGTAGTCTGGATACTGGCCCTGGGAAGCCTTTATGACATGGATTGGCTGAAGACTATCTTCACCGCACTTGTGGTTTGGATCATTGCTTACGTCGTCGGGATATTCCTGCCCACGCTCGGAGGTCCCTTATGATCGCGAAGGGGAGGTGAAATATATGGCAATATCAATGGATTGGTCAAAAATATCTATACTCTCGGTGGTAGCTTTCGCGGTAGGCTGGTGGTTATTGGGTCTGCTGTGGGCCGTAGTGATAGCTATCGTGTTTCTGATACTCTCGGGAGCGCTCAGCTTGAAATAATAACACGCCGAGAAGTTGTCGCGGAGGGTCGATGAGATGGTCAATATAAGATACCATCAGCGCTTCCATCGATCGACCGCAGGCATAATATAGTATCGTACTTTTATCAACGGACCATGAAGAAGACGCTAGTCACCGCCGGTATCCACGGCTCAGAGATCGGCTCAGTTCTCACCGCGAGAGAGATAAAGGGCTGGATCGAGAGCAGAGATCTGCCAGATGTAGAGGTCATACCAGAGGTGAATCTCGAAGCTGTCGAGAACAAGCAGAGAGAGAACCCTAGGGATGAAAAGGACCTGAACCGCGTTTTTCCGGGAAACGAAGACGGCACAAGATCGGAACGCACCGCTCATCAGCTCTTTCAAAAAGCCAAAGATTTTGAACGTGTGATCGATCTGCACACCTACGGGAAGAACAGCTGGTGTGTCCCATACATGTTGACGGACCTGGAGAAAGACTATAACCGCAACTTCTGCGAGAAGATCGGTTTGAAAAACGCCGTCCAGACCGGAGGTAAAGAAGGGCAGTTGTTCATAGAAACATCGAAACTCGGCATACCTTCCATTATAATCGAAGCTGGAGGCGCTGAACGTTACAGAGATGAACTGGAAAAAGTCAAAGACGCTGTCCTGAGTTTTCTGATAGAGGACTATAAGAAAATACAAGAGGAAGAGACCATCTTTTACTGCCACTACGAAAGACTCTCGCCCGAGGAAGAAGGGTTCTTCGAACCGAAGAAAGAAGCGGGAGAAGAAGTGGATAAAGGTGAACCCATCGGGCTGTTGAACGAAAAGGAGGTCAGAACCGACTTTGCCGGCTTCATCCTCGGTATGAAAACAACTGGCAAGTACTCTCCCGACGACGAAAGCGTCGCGGCGGTCGCCACACGATCTTCATCCTAAATGCGGTAAGTATAAGATATCGTCGATCACAGAACTTCCTGATATTCTAGAAACGGTTCCTCGAAACAAGACCAGGGTCAGGAAGAGTTCGTTGGGTTTATATATTTAGATAGCAGTGGTCATTTCCATGAGCGAAGGTCATCCTTATTTAGAAAAAAATTTCATCTTCCTCATCACTTTTCTTTTTTTCCTTTCTCTTTTCTTACCTCTTTTCTTCACGGCCGACGCCGACACGATCGATCAGACCACCACGAAGGTCAGGATCGAAGACGCCTTCGGCACCGGCGAAGGTACTCTACCGGACGACCTGATGGAGGACGACGAGGTCTACTATGAACTCACAGGTGGTCAATCAGCGGATCACTTCACCGTTTCTTCCTTCAACACGTCCGGCAAGGGGGGAGGCATCTCCAAAGTGGAGCTCTACGGCCAGTACAAGATCCTAAGCGCCACCTATAGGACGCCAAAGCCGGTAGAGTACAGGCCCGATCCCAACGCCGATTGGAGGGAAGCTACGAACATAACGCCGAGAGAAGGTGAACGGCAGGACACCACGAAGAGCGAAGACATAACTGATCTGTATCAGGAGTGGACCTGGGACCGCATCTCCGAGCTTCAGGTAAGACACGTGAATCCCCGCGGCAGGATCGCCTGGGACACAGTTTGGTTAAAAGTTACCATATCAGAGACCGAATACGAGCTGAAGGTCCAGAAACAGGTAGATCGAAAGGAATGCGCGCCCGGCGAGAAGATAAACTACAAGATCTGGTACAACAACACCGGCTCCGCGGTACTGGACGAGGTCTATGTTAACGACACATTCGACTCAAACCTAAAATACATCTCGGATTCGACCCAGCAGACCCCAAAGGTGGAAGGGAATACTTACTCATGGCACTTCAACTCCGTCAGCGTGGGATCGAACAGTTTTACCGTCACCCTAAAAGTGAACGAGAGCACGCCCAACGGAACGGAGATATCGAACCAGGCCGTAGCCGAGTACCGGGGCAAGGACTGGTCTACGACCACCTCCAACGTCGTGATCACTATTGTCGAGTACGTACCGGCCAGTGTTTCACTGACCGCTTCAAAGGAAGACGTCATAATCGGGACTGAATTCAACTACACAATAGACATTTCGGTGGAGACGGAAAGGGACTTCACGTGCCGGGTGAACGATTCTTTATCCACTTATCTAGAATACGTTTCTGACGATTCCGAAGTGGAACCTAAGATAGAGAACGGGACCGTGTCTTGGAAGCTGAACATCACTCGGGATACGTCTTTCGATCTGAGAGTCAAAGTGAAATCCTCCACTCCTGACGGGATCGAGATAGAGAACGACGTTACGATCCGATACACTCTAGAGAAGACCTATTCGAAAGCGTCTAACACCGTTTACGTCACGGCTCACAGTTCTTCTGGCTACATCAACATCCAGGTCCCTTCGACCTCGATATCTCCCGGAGAGAAAACGAACGTTACCGTTACCTGTCACAACGTCGGCGAGACCGAGTTCTCGCCTGCGTGGGTAAACCTCAGTATCGACGAGATGACGTACGTGTCGGATTCTCTCGAGGTAGAACCGGAAGTTGAAGGTTCAACGCTCTCTTACGCTCTGAACGAAATCCCTCCAGGCGGATTGGAGTTCGACCTGACCTTGAGATGTCCGTTATCCAGCGATAACGGTGAACTGAACAACGTGCAGGCTCTATTCACCTACGGCCTCTACGATGAACTTCACACCTCAGAATCGAACGAACTGGTGCTGACAACCAAGGCGCCCAGGATATACGTGACTTTAGATATGCCCTCTAAACTCTACCTGGACAGCGTTTATAACGCGACGGTAACGGTGGAGAACCTCGGTATGGCTGATTCGAGATGGGTGAACCTGAGCATCGCATCGGAAAAACTGACTTTCAACGGCTCCCATAAGAGCGAGCACACTTTGAAAGAATTCGGCATAGAGACCAGGGAACTGGATTTGAGAGTCGAACCGAAAAGCGTCGGGGCGGCAAAAGTGACCCTCGACTGGAATTACACGACGCCCGAAGGATCGCCTTATGAGAATTACAGCTCCGTGACCGATCTGCTGGTCGAAAGACGTTCTCAGGCTATAGAGTTCAACGCAACCTTCTCGAAAAGTTCCTACGTGGTCGGGGAAGAAGCGGCCGCTACGATCTCGTTGAATTCCTCCTCACCCCTCAGCGGAAAGATCAACGTGACCTGGGAGAGTAATATAACCCTAATATCGAGCAGCGAAGATCCGGACGTTTCGGAAGAAAAGACGGCCTCGTGGAATAAGAGTTTCGTGGGCCGGACCGAGCTCCTGTTGGGTTTCGGTATAGGAAAGGTCAACGATGACACCAGGGCGAGATTCAACTTTTCCTTCGAGTTCGGAAACGAGGAACTCGTCCTGTACAGGGATATAAGATTGAAAGCACCTGAGATAAGTTTGATAACCATAATCCAAAATCGTACGCTATCATATAACGATGAAAGTCCCGTCGATATTTTCGTCTATAACAACGGTTCTGTTCCCCTCGATGTCACTTTACGTTTCCAGCTCGGGCCTTTGACTTATACCTACCTACCGAGAGGTGTCTATGAACCAAGTACTAGAGAACTGAGATGGCAGCTGACGCTCGAGCCGAATTCTACTTCAAGAGTGAGATTCAACGTGACGCCGGTAGAAGAAGGGTCTTCCAGTGCGGAGGTACGGGCGGAGACGGAAGGAGAGAAGAACGGTCTCAGGTTCAGGGCGAGTTCGAACCCTGTCGAACTGGAGATAAAAGGGGTGGAGGAAAAAACTAACTATCGATTTTATCTTATCATCCCGCTGATCGCTTTTATAGTAGCAAGTTTCATATCGGTCTGGAGGAGATAGATAGTGCTGAAGCGGTATCTCTTTTTCGGTATATCTTTATCTATCACCATCATGATACTGCTGATACCGGCTTCACTGACCCTGATGGGGGGAAGGTCCACGGTCGAGAGGCGCACTCCCCTGGAGGAATATCGGTCCCTGGAGGAGATCAGAAGTCTCTCCAGTGAAGGTATCAAGATAGCTTCTCACAGCTCTTACCGTACTGACCTCAACAAGATGACATCCCAGGAGGTGAATGAGGGGGTTGAGGAAGACCTCTCCCGCTTCAACGAAGCCGGCGTGGAGCCGGACTATTATTTCCCCTCGTCTTACAGATACGACGGCCGGGTCCTCGAGGCGCTGCAGGAACATTCAGACGATCTTGGCTTTTCAACTTCTTTACCTCCAGATATAATAGGGAACGAGAGCGCACCTCCCCCGGGCCTTTTCGAGATCAGCGATCAAACACAAAACATGAGTTATGAATACCTCGTCGGATATGATCCTAGTGTCATAGTGATCGGGGCCGGGGTATGGAATGAAGGGATCGAGCGCTCGTTGAAGGATTACCTGGAACATCTTCTGGAAGAAAGATCCTCGGTCAAATTGGTCATCCAAGATATAGATGCCGATATACAGGAGTCAAAACTCGAGAAGATGATTAACTCGATGCTCCCCTATCACTTAAAGGGTTCTTACAGTCCTCTTGAAGAGATCATATTAGCTGTCAGGCCGGAAACTTCTTCGGTGACGACCTTACAGGGGATCCATTCCTATATGCCGGTCTGGATGAGGATACCGATGGAGTCTTTCTACGTCCTGGGCTTCTTTTTGACCTCTACGACCGGATTCTTCTTCTTTTTAACCGGTACCTTGGAGAGTGAAAAGAAAAAAGAATATCCAGAGGAACTGTTGACGCTTCAGAAGAGACTTCCGGGGGCACAGATAGGGAAGATCAAAGAAAAGCTGGGCGGTGGATATGCCCCAAAAGTGAGCATAATACTGCCGTGCTTCAACGAAAGCGAAGGCGTGGGAAGAGCGATAGAGAGCTGTTATTTTCAGGATTATGAAGGAAAGATCGAAGTGGTGGTCGTGGACGACGGTTCTTTAGATAATACGTACGATATCGCCAAGGTACAGGAGAGTTCCCACTCGGATAGAGATGTAAAAGTCCGTCATAAACCTAACTCGGGGAAGGCGGACGCGCTGAACTTTGGGTTGAAGCACGCTACGGGGAACATCGTATTCCACACAGACGGAGATACTGAGATGGAAAAGGAAGCGGTAAGGAAGGTGGTGAAAAAATTCAAACGGTATCCCGAGGCAGGTGGGATAGGAGGTTTCGTGGCCGTCAGGAACGAGGAGAACCTCATCACGAAAGTTCAGCAGATAGAATATCTCTACGGCCAGCATCTGCTGAGACAGATACAGGGGTTGGACGGGAACGTGGTGATAATGCCTGGAGCTATCACCGCTTTGCCCAAGAAAGTGGCGAAAGAGTTCCCCATGCCGAAGGGCACGCTCACGGAAGACGCCCACTTGACCATCCAACTTCTAAGCGCGGGTTTCGAGACCAGGTATGCCAGAGATACAAGGGTCTGGACCAACGTCCCGGAAAAGTTCTCGGACTGGTGGAAACAGCGCACCAGATGGCTCTACGGCTTCCTCCAGATATGGACAAGAGAACGCGGGTTCATGTCAAAAAACCCCTGGTCCCTTTTCTACATAGGAAGATGGTATCTCTCATTCTTCACCTTTGGATTATTACTCCTGGTCGGTCTTTTATCGCCGTTCGTCTCGGGTGGAGCGGCGCTTCTGAATTTCCTTTCACTGAGGTTTTTCATAGTCATCTCTGGTTACCTTGTAACCAGGTCCCTGATCCTGCAGAGCTACGGAAGAGGAGCGAGATTTATCAAATACTCCCTCACCTATCTTGTTTACGGGACGATCTTGGAGCTGTTGAGACTATCACTCCTTTTCAGGTACGTCACGAGGATCGGTCTTAAGATCGAATGGGGCGGCCGCGAGATCGAGGTGAAACGATGAAGAAACCGGAAGAGACGATAGTGGACCTTACCTGCCCGGCGTGTGGTGCTCACCCTGAGTTCAACAGCGAAGGATGCTGGAGATGCGGTGAGGAGTTCGAAGAGGAGTTGATCGAACGCATCGAAAGAAAGAGCGAGAGAGTTCCTTTTCAGTTAGACCTGAAACAGAAGTATGCCGACCTCTTCAGGCATTACTTCATGATAGCGTTGATCCCGCTCTTCTTTATACAGAACCTGATCGTCTCTTTAACTATCTTCGCTCTCAGCGCTCTCGTCTTCTTCTCGCAGAGGAGATGGTATAAATTCGGCGGTAAGGCCGGTATCTTTTCGGCGGTACAGGTGTTCTTTCCCTTTTTGATCGTACAGTATTTCACCACTCCTTTCGTTTCGAGGTACGATCTTCTTTTCGTCTCTATGGTGACCTTTATATCCGCGGTGATAGTTTTACTGGCCAGGTCGGATCACAGATATTTAAGTTTCGCTCTCCTAGGTGCCGCTACGGGTCTTTTACCGATGAGCGCACAATACAGGTTGATATGGATAGGCGTTCTGGGCATCGTTTTTGGACTCCTTGTCCGGGAGTTCATACAGATAGATACTTACTTCGTTCCGGCCTATCTTCTCCCGGTACCATTGATCCAGATATTTTTTGATTCTAGAGTCCTTCTCATCGCTCTTTTGGCTAGCGGCGCAACGATACTTCTGCTTACGGTCCTGCGAGAGACAGAGATCAGGAAGATAAGTCCCTGGCTACTGTATAAATTGGGCGGTCTTCATGAAGAGGTACTGGTCGACAAGTTAAGACCGGAACTCAAAGAGGATATGGAGGAGGAGTCCGTCAAGATAGCGGACGCGTGGCTAAGAAAGGCGAAGTATCAGCTCTCGGAAGGGGAGAAGGAAAAGGCTGAAAAGAGTATAAAGGAAGCCTATGAAAAAAATCCAGATGTAGTTGAAGTCCAGGTGATGCGCTACTTCCTAGAAAAGGACGAAGAAGCGATCTCGGAGGCGAGGAGGAAGACGCTGAAGCGTTTGAAGAAGTATATGCCGGAAAATCTATCCTACCGCGAAAAAGTCTCTCTTTTGAACCTCGTACCGAAAGCGTTCAGCGAAGAAACATTGGATTACTACTTCGAGAGGTCGTTTTGAAGTACCGGGAGGTCACGAACGGTTCTCAAGTATCTTTTCGATAAATTCAGTCTTACCTCTGGTGTAGCTCTCTCCATCATCGTGCTTTCTAGCCAACCGCTTCTTCAGTTTACAGTACCTCTTCTTATCTTTTGGATGCTCTTTAAGGTGATCTCTCAAAGCCTTGTGCCTCTTCAGCTCTCTGCTGTCCTTCGGACAGACGTAGAGATGATGTCCATGCTTTTCCCTACCGGTCCCGTCCCAAGGAACTTTTTTATCTCTCCTGAAGAAGGCCTCCCTTCCCTCTATTCCCAGATCGCCCTCATGTGAATATCCCAGTTCCGATAATCTATCTCTGGTCTCTTCAAAATCGGAGTAGTTCTCTATCACTATATCTATATCGATATACGGCTTGGCACATAATCCCTGTACGGCGGTACTTCCGACGTGTTCTATATCTACAACGAGATCGCCGAGATGATCCAGATATATCTCTTTCAACCTGTCGAATATCTCCGGCCATTCCGGGTCGTATTCGACGACGACCAGTTCCTCCTGCTCTCTTAACATAGTTTGGGAAGTAAAGTAACCAGTCTATCTATTTATATCATTGCCTGGGAGATGCTCTTGCGCGAGTATTTCATTTATAGATATATTAGAATCTTGTCGGATTCCAAAAAAATTTATATAAAGACATTTGTACGCTCACGCAAAAATGTTGGACAGGGTCAGGTCGTATCTAGATAAACTCACCTTATTCAACAGGAACGCGAAGATGCTGCTCAGTTCTACCATAATCTATTCTTTCGGCTACGGCATCTACAGGGTCCTGTTCAACCTTTATATCTTGGAGATCGGTTTTTCCGGCGCATTTTTGGGTAATCTTCTCGCGGTCAACTTCGCCGCGGCCGGTATAAGTTCAATCCCTGCGGGAAAGGTCTGCGACGTGATAGGCAGAAAGAGGAGCATGGTCCTATCCACCGTGGTCATAACCATATCGATGCTGGTCCTTGTCTCGGTCGAGATCAAAGCCATACTTCTGTTCGCGAACGTTATCAGAGGTTCGGCCAACGCGATGAGGAGGATCTCCAGGTATCCTTTCATGATGGAGCAGAGCGACGAGGAGGAGAGGATGCACCTTTTCTCCACCTCGGCATCACTCCGGATGTTCGCAGGTGTGGGCGGCAGGGTCCTAGCGGGCATCTTACCCGCGCTCTTCCTCTACTACGGAGGCGTCACGATACCGGCGGTCCAGAACAGGATGGCGATGCTGATCACGGTTTTCTTCATCGCGGTTTCACTAGTCCCTCTGCTGAAGATCGTGGAGGAAAGAGATTATGTGGACAAAAAACACTTGACCTCTTTGAAGAATTGGATAAAGTTGGAAGATACCCAACTCGTTAAGAAATTACTGGTGAACTCCGTTCTGATCGGATTCGGAGCTGGACTGATAGTCCAGTACTTCAACGTTTTCTTCGACCAGTTCATAGGGATGAGCAGGTTCCAGATCGGAGTTCTCATGGCCGTGGGTAGATCGAGCATGGGCGTCTCCGTGTTCTTACTGCCCATCCTGGTGAACAGGGTCGGAAAAGTCAGGTCCGTCATCGTGACTCAACTTTTCTCGGTTCCCTTCCTAGCTCTGATGACTATATTGAGGAGTCCTATAGGTGTAGGGACGGCCTATGTGATGAGAACTTCTCTCATGAACATGAATCACCCGGCATTCAACAACTTCATGATGGAGGTCACTCCCGAATCGGAGAGAGGTACTGTCAGCGGCTGGAACTACTTCGCTAGAAGGTTGTCTAGAGGTGGAGGCGTGCTCGGAGGAGGATACGCTATCGCGAGGAAGGCATATATATTCCCCTTCTACATCACGATGGGATGCTACGTTCTGGGATCTCTATTATACTACTACTTCTTCAGGAAGGCTAAAGAGGGCATGAAAAAGGCGAAATGGATCGACAGCTGAGAATACATCAGCTTCGTAAAACCTATTTTCCCATTGAAAACTATGACTTTTGATCGATAGAGAACTTATACGAAGAGATATCTCGAGACGACGTCGTAACAGAGAAAAAGCTGATATACATTGAACCCTATAGCTGTATGAGCCTTATGAATCCACTCACTTCTGAGTTATGGTCCCCTTATTTGGTGGGATTCGGGATCGGAGTGTTGGTATGGGTGGGATTCCTGCTTTCCAACAAGGCAATAGGATGTTCCACGGCATACGCGCGCAGCTTCGGTATGTTAGAAAAGCTGGTCGGCGGAAAAGAGGTAGAAGATAAACCGTACTACAAGAAATTCGTGCCCAAGATAGACTGGGAATGGATGCTCGTCTTGGGTGTGGTGATAGGCGCGTTGATCTCGTCTATCCTATCGGGGAGCTTTAAGGTAGAAACGGTCCCGCAGGTATGGGATAGAACCTTCGGCTCGAGTCCGATCTTAAGGCTCGTGGGCGCTTTCATCGGCGGATTACTTCTCGGTTTCGGAGCGCGGATGGCCGGAGGCTGTACAAGCGGTCATGGGATAAGCGGAACATCCCAATTATCTTTGGGCAGCTGGTTGGCCTTTATATTCTTCTTCGTCGGAGGTATTTTGACAGCTCTGCTCATCTACGGGGGGATCTAGATGCTGGAAGAACTCTATGATGAGAAGAAAAAGCAGCTGATCCTCGGTTTCCTGATAGGCGTGGGTTTCGGTTTTCTCTTAGATAAAGGAGGGGCGACGGATTTCAACATCATAGTGAACCAGCTCTTGCTGAAAGATTTCACGGTCCTGAAGATCATCTTCACGGCCGTCATCACCGGCATGGTAGGAGTCCATCTCATAGTGAGATACATGTCCCCGGAACTCCAGCCGAAGCCCTTCCGGTGGAAACCCATAATCATCGGCGGTTTGATATTCGGTGCCGGTTTCGCAATTTTAGGTTTATGTCCTGGAACGGCGGCGGGAGCCATGGGAACGGGTGCGGTGCACGCGATCTTTGGAGTCATAGGCATGCTGGTGGGAGCCGGAATCTTCGCTTCAGTTTACCCACACATGTCAGATTTTATGTCCGAAAGTGACAAAGGAACCGTGACAATACCCGATCTTTTAGGTGTGAACGCGTGGTGGATCGTACTGATTTTTTCGATAATACTCGCGGCCGTGATGTACCTTCTAGAGATTTACGGATTTTGAAGAAGTATCGAAAAGGCATCCGCGATTCTCAGCATTTTATGTCTATTTATTTTAAACAACATCTATTATTTGTTTTAGATACTTTTATATGCTTGAGAACGGTTATCATATCGGAGGTATGACGATGAGCTTAAAATTAGAGATATTGTTATTGACAGAAAGAGTGAAATGGAAGAATTGGCCGATCTGTCTGGTGATAAACGAGAAGACCATTGAATATTCCCTCTTAGGAAATGAACGATTTGCGGAAGAAGTAAAAAGCGCTTTGGTGTCCGAAAGGTTGGTCAGAGAGCCCTCAACCTCTTTATCCCAGTAGCTGTAGAGAACTTTCCAAGAAGGTAATATTTAATCCAACTCGGATCTCAGCATCTTTATATGTTTTAGCTCTTCTTGGATGAGAAATTCTAAAGTTTCGTGGTAGGATGATATATCCCCCTCATTCATCATCTTCAAGAGGAGTTCTTCGTCCACAGATTTCTTCAAGAGTGAATAATGGTATAGGGCGGAGTGGTCGTTCTCGAGCACGGTGTCCAGTATCTTTTCGTCCTCGAGATCCTTCTCAAAATCGAAACCATCCTTATCGTTTTCTTCCGGTTTGAAACCTTCTATCTTAGAGATCAATTCATCCAGTCTTTCCTTATGCTCTTTCGAATCTTCCGCCAATCTTGTCAAGAGATCATCATACCTTGGCTCTGAGATGATCCTGCCCACCCAGTAATGCATCCCTTCAAAATACTCCTCGATGGAGTAGATATTCTGGAGAGTGTCATAAAATTCTTCTTTTGAATCTATCTTCATTTCTGAGATTTCTCGGGAGTTATTCATCTCTCTTCACCTTGATTTTTTAAAGAACGTGAGGTTAAATATTTTCCCCCCTAGTTTTAGATAGAATTTATATGCTCCTAAGAATTTTAGTATCGCTTCTGGGAATATCCAGACCTTCAGAAAGAAGTAAAGAAGACAAAATCCAAAGATATATACACTAAATCATCTCTTTTATCCCTGGAAAGAGATATGTCCGACGAGGGAAATTGGAGCAGCGATATAGATACTGGAACTTACGAAGAGACCGTCTTTTCGAAGTGGATGACGTTGATTTTAGGCATCATCACGACGATATTTTTTTCGATCTGGATATATGATATTTTCGTCGGGTGGAACTGGAGTGTCCCTCCTTTAAGCTGGTTCTGGCTCGGCATGTTCTTATTCATGTTGGGGATCACTATCAACTTCGCGAAGTTGAGTATCAAGATCGACTCTGAAGGTATTTCACTGGGCTTCGGTATCCTGAGGAAGAAGATCCCGTGGCAGAGAGTCGAAGATTCCTACGTCGATGAGGCCTCAGCACTCAGATACGGTGGGTGGGGTCTCCGCTTTACCAGAGTTGAGGGAAAGTGGAGAACGGCTTTCAACGCAGTAGCAGGTCCCAGGGTCGTGGTCTCATTGAATAAAGGATTTGTCAGAGAGATAGTTTTTTCAACTAAAGATACAGAAAAGGCGATCCAAACGATAAAAAGACACCTGAGGAAGCGGGGGAAGAAAATAGAGTGACCTCCTCTCCCCAGGTAAAGACTTTTCACAGGGGAGAGTCGCCGTAGGATCGATATTTTGGGTGTTTTTCTCCTGAAACGGGCTGGCACATAAAGTCTAAATCACCCGTCGAGCCCGGGACTGTTATGGATCAAAGATCATCCTCTCAACGCCCGTTCCACCTGCCCTATCAATAGAGGTATCAGGCTCATCCCGATCACCAACAGCCAGCCGACAGGACCCGGGTCCACGGTTCTGAGTACCGTGGAGATGCCGGGCAGGTATACCGCCGCGACAAGGATCAAGGTACACAATCCTAAAGCGCCCCACACGTACTTGTTCTTAGTGACCTCGTTTTTCAGGATCCCAGAGGTCAACTCCCGCATATTGAAGACGTGCCAGAGCTGGGCGAAGGCTAGGGTCAGGAACGAGATCGTGATTATCCTATAATTGGACATATCTTCGGGCAGTATGTGTCCGCCGAGTCCCATCGCCGCCACGGTGACTACAGAGATCATCAGGCCGTAGACTCCCAGCTCGTACCAGTTCGTCCTCGTCAGTATGGGTTCTTCAGGATCTCTCGGAGGCACGTCCATTATATCCTCGCTGCCCCGGCAAGCTCCCAAAGCGAAAGCGGGGAAGATGTCGTTGACTACGTTCAAGAAGAGAATCTGGAGCGGAAGCAGAGGAAGCGGAAAGCCGAGTAATGTGGCGATCAAAATGGCCAATAACTCGCTGATATTGCAGGAGATGAGATAGATGACGAACTTTCGTATGTTATTGAAGATTATCCTCCCTTCCTCCACCGCCCTCTCTATAGTGGAAAAATTATCGTCCTGGAGGATCATGTCCGCGGCTTCCTTCGCCACCTGCGTACCTCTCTCCCCCATCGCTATACCTATATCAGCTTTCTTCAAAGCCGGGGCGTCGTTCACGCCGTCTCCGGTCATCGCGACGATAGACCCGTTCTCCTGGTGGATCTCTATCAGATCTAATTTGTTTTCTGGATTCACCCGTGCAAAGATGGGGGCGCCCACGAAGCGCTCAAATTCCTCTTCATCTAGACGATCTGGGTCGTCCAGCTCACTTCCCTCTATCACCTCGAAGTCTTCCGACTCTGTGAGCCCAACGCTGTAGCCGACATTTTTCGCCGTTGCCGCGTGATCTCCCGTGACCATCACGATCCTGATACCTGCATCTTGACACTTCTTTATCGCGGGTTTGACCTCTTCTCTCGGCGGATCCATCATCCCGACCAGTCCCAGAAAAGTCAAGCCCTCGTAGGGTTCTTCGTCAGTGCTCTCGACGTCTTTTTTGGCGAGGGCTAAGATCCTCAGACCGTCCTCCGCCATCCGCTCGTTCTTCTGCATCCATTTCTCCTTCCGTTCAGAAGTCAACTCCTGAACACCCTCTGAAGTCATCACTTTAGAGGAAGAATCTAGAACGCTTTCGGGAGCGCCTTTCACGGCCACCTTGTAACCCTCCTTTTTCTCATGATAGGTGGCCATCATCTTCACCGACGGATCGAAGGAGACCTCTTTACTCTCGGGCATCTGTTCCAGGAGCCTATTTCTTTCCATACCTCCTTTGATGCCCGCCACAAGTAGCGAAACTTCCAGAGGGTCGCCCATCATCTCTTTCTCGCCTTCATTTTCGTTGAAAGAGGCGTTGTTACAAAGGACGCCTACTTCCAGCGTTTCTTTCAAGATCGGATCGTCCGGCCTGTCTTTTTCTTCTCCACCACAGACGAAATCTCCACGGGTGTCTAGACCGGTTCCGGTCACATCGACGGAACGGTCCTCAGTCTCGTACCTGCTGACGGTCATCCTGTTTTCTGTTAAAGTCCCCGTCTTATCCGAACAGATTATGTTGGTAGAACCTAGAGTTTCGACGGAAGAAAGTCTGCTCAGGAGAGCGTTCTGTTTAGCCATCCTGAGCATCCCTCTCGCCAGGACTAAAGTGGCGACGATAGGAAGTCCCTCGGGGACAGTAGCGATAGCCAAAGCGATAGCGGTTTTAACCATCAAGATAGGTTCCATCCCTCTGATCCATCCCGCTAGACCTACGATGCCGGCGACGACGACCAGAAGTGGTATCAGTTTTTGACCGAGAGTATTCAGTTTTCTCTCCAAAGGTGTCGTCTCCTCCTCCGCTTCCTCTATCGATTCCGATATCTGACCCAGTTCAGTCTCTGTTCCCGTAGAAACCACGACGCCTTCGGCGGTTCCCCTGGTGAGATAAGTGCCTTTGTAGAGCATGTTTTCTCTATCAGCTAGAGGAATGTCCTCTTCGATCACATCGGAAGTTTTACTGACAGGAACGGATTCTCCGGTCAAAGCGGCCTCGTCGGCCTGAAGTTTTGAGGACTCCACGATTCTCAGGTCAGCAGGAACCATATCCCCAGACTGCAGCGTAACTATATCTCCCGGGACCAGCTCCTTAGCCGGGATCTCTTTCACTTCACCCTGTCTTCTTACATGGGTGTCTATCTTCGTCATCTCTCGGAGGGCTTCCATGGAACTAACAGCTCTAGCTTCAGTAACGAAACCGATGATTGCATTGATCACTAGGACCGCGAGTATCGAAACACCCTCTATGTAATCTTCCATAACGACGATAGAGATTATGGCAGCAACCCCTAGAAGGACTACGAGAACACTTTTGAACTGCTCTACCAGGATCTTCAACCGGCTTTTTTTCTTCGTTTCTTTTAACTTGTTCCGGCCGAACTTTTTCCTTCTCTTTTTTACTTCCTTTTTGTCCAGACCCTCCTCTAAAGAGACCTGTTGATGATCCAGGACATCATTGGGAGATCTTGACCAAGGTTTCTCTACGGTTTTCTTTTCTGAAGACAGAAAGACGGACCTCCATCTATATTTCTTGATAGCTCACTTTGAGATGGATCTATCATCGACCGACAAAGCCAAAGGAAGAAATTTATAAAAATTTTTTTGTGATTTTTAGGAAGCGATCGAGGAAAATTTAGCGGTCCTTCTTATCCGCAGATGCCCGTTTACTCATCTCTCTTTCTCTACGGTGGTGAGTAAGAAATGTTAGAGAGATAGAAAGCATTACCAACCTAAAGGTATAAAAACCATTATAACAGTATTATATACGATGAAAAAGAAGGTTCACTACAAGAAGGTGGCATTCGCCGTCTTGGTAGCCGTGGGATTGACCGCCGCAGCTTTGAGTCTCCACGAGCCGATGGACTCGGAAGGGCCCGAAGATCTGTTCACCGGCGAGAAGCCAGAAATAGATAGAATAGATAAGGGGAAGTACGAAACAGCGACTTTCGGCGTCTGGTGTTTCTGGGGTCCGGAGGCAAGATTGGGGGTGGAACCAGGGGTTGTGAAGACGAGAGTTGGTTATTCGGTGGTCAAAGGTTCGGATCGAGACAGGAATAATATCAAAAGAGAAGTGGTCCGGGTAGATTATGATCCAGATAAGATCTCCCACCAGGAACTTTACGATCTGGTCGATGAGACCGGTACGACGAGGGAATTGAATCCACTGGGGAATTTTTCGTTGGCTGAAAAATATAATCAGAAGTACCACTTAGGACAGAGAGAAAACATCTCGAGGTCCTTCGAAAATATATATCCCGACCTTGATGATTTCATCGATTCTACGGCGGCGGCGAGGTTGAACGGGTACTTCGCGGGTTATGGCGACCTTGGATCTCCCAGCGACCTGGAAGGACTAGGTCTGACCCAGACCGGGAGAGAGAGAGTTTATAATATCTGGGCCTCAGAAAAGAGATAGGGATATGAAGACATTTGTTTCTTGATTTACAGAGCTACAAATTTATAGTCAAAGACATATGGTCTGCTTAATTCAATGGTGTCTTTGACTAGTTGAGAGGGACATAACGAATTCGTGATGAGTTATGTTAACTGCAGTCATAGTTGCTATGGGCCTTCTGCTGAGAGATCTGAACACCATAGCTCCGCTGATAACCATGTTCTTTCTATTGACCTACGCGATGATAAACGTCGTTATTCTTCTGAAGCAGTAGCTGGAGCTGGTCAGATTTCGGCCTATCCTTAAGATCTCGAATTTGGTGCCTATCATAGGGGCAGGCGGGTGCTTTTTCGCGATGTTCATAATCAATCCGATCTTCAGTGTAGTCGCGGTCCTTGTCGTCACCGGGTTTTACTACGTCTTGATGCACAGGGAATTGGCAGGTGACGCTGAATATGGGAACGTGAGAAGCAGCCTGTTCGTTGCTCTGGCGGAGTGGGCGGCCAAGAAATCCAGGGACCTACCCAGCTCGCAGGAG
>JAGXLI010000101.1 GCA_018334755.1 Thermoplasmatota archaeon | reverse complement strand
GACGATAAAGCCATCAATATCGAAAGAGCTAAGAGCGAAGTCCATACTCACGAAGGAGACCAATTCATCGTCACTCTGTCAGTTGAAAATAAAGGTGACTCTGAAATTTTTCTAGAAGTGAAAGATGAGCTACCTATCAATGTAAAAGTGATAGAAGGATCCAACCATAGTTCGCTGTATCTAGAGGGTGGGGAAGAAAAAACAATAGAATATAAAGTTAAATTTCTAAAAACTGAAAATTACACCATAGGTCCGGTAAAAGCCCGCTATATAGACCCGATCGGACTGTCATCGAAAGAGTGGCACTTTGAAGAGCTCCTGAATGTAGTTGCGTTACCGCCTGTCGAAGACCTCAGCCGAACCAAGTTGAGGCCCAGATACACCAGAGGTTGGCTGGGTAATATAAAATCCGCCCAGATGGGCGTGGGCTCGGAGTTCTTCTCAGTAAGAGAATACTCCCAGGGGGACGAGATGAGGGACATAAATTGGAAAGCCACGGCCAGATATTTAGATCCTAAAACGAACGCCTTCGAAGCTGAGAAGAGCGGCGATGTCATAATAATCCTTGACGCGTTCCGAGATTCAAATGTGGGAGTTTTTGAAGATAACATGTTGAAACATTCAGTAAGGGCAGCTACGACACTAGCTTCCGACATAATCTCAGACAGAAATAGAGTCGGCCTTCTGGTGATAGGAGACTTCGTAAGATGGGTCTATCCCAGATCGGGCCAGGAACAGATGTACGAGATAATGGACAATCTTATGGACCTAGAAGGTGGAAGCCACTGGAGATTAGAACACGCCAGGTTCATCATGGATAAGATCTTTCCTAGTCGATGTCTGCTGCTTTTCATCTCACCCCTGACCAGTGAAAAGGTGACCGAGGCGATAGCGGGTCTGGCTCGGAAAAAATACGAGATCGCGGTGGTCTCTCCTTGTCCGGTCGAACTTCAGAAAAAGTATGTCGATCAAGAAGACGAGCTGGCTGAGAAACTACAGAGGATCGAAAGGAACAACAGGATGGCGAAATTGAGAAATTACGGCCCCGTGATCGATTGGGAAACGGACCAGCCACTAGAAGTAGCTATAGAGGGGGTGAGACGATACCAGATGAGGACGTGACCTCCAGTATGGTATCCTCTATCAGGAGAAGACGTGCCCTTCTACAGGCCGTATTGATTCTAATTTTTCTGGTGGGGATAACCTCTTTTTTCACATACCCCGCTCAGATCTGGTTCGTTTCGATAATAGGCGGAGCGGTTTCAGCGGTGGGCGTGTTCTTCAAAAGAAAGATGCTGATAACTACGGGGATCGTGGCGATAGGGGCCACGTATTATTTCAGCAATATCAATCTGGAGATCTCACCATTTAACATAATATTATTTTCAGGATTCTTCATCCTCTTCTATGGCTGCGGGCTATTCGTACATGAGTTCACCCGATTGGACATCATCCTTAAAGGATCTAAGGGAGAGAGGGACGAACTTTTAGAACAATACATAAAAAAGTGGAAATTTTCGGCTTTCAAATATCTAGCTTTATCGTTTCTGGTGGCGTTCACCGCTTCTATGATCTCGATTGTAACATCTTTCGATCAGAGTGTCTACCAGGGAGAAACGATACCGTTTGCAGCATCACTTTTATTTGCCGTCTCAGCTATAGTTCTCACTTTCCTATTGATAGTAAAACTGCCCGCCCTGTATGAGAATATTGATTAGAAAGAGAAATTGAAAGATCCGCAGAAAAAATTCTAAACCGCAATCTTTTTACATCATTGTTTTTTACCTCACAACATGACTAAGGAATTGGAAGAGTTCCTGCCTGATGAAGACGATGACACACCTTTTTTGGATCCTACGGCCCGAGTAGTAGGAGATGTTGATATAGGTGGAAATGCCGCTTTATTCCCTGGATGTATGGTCGAAGGGGATGAAGATGAGGTCGATATCGGAGATGAATCTATAATAATGAACAAGGCCTCGATCCAGGCGACCGAAGATCATCCTGTATCTCTCAAAGAAAGATCTTTCATCTCTCACGGCGCTAGATTGGAAGGCTGCGAGATAGGTGAGAATTCCCTCGTTGGGCTGGACGCCGTCGTCATGGAGGGCGCCGAGGTAGGGAAAAATGCGATCGTCGGGACCAACGCAATAGTTCCTGAAGGCATGGAGGTCCCGGATAATAAACTCGTTTTGGGTCAGCCTGCGGAGGTCGTCAGAGACGTCTCGGAAGAGGACCTGGATAAGATAGACGAGATAAGAGAGACCCTTACCGGCAAAAGGGACGAGTTCCAGATGATCGAAAAGAGAGGAGAACGATTCGACGTCTTCAAGACTCCAAAGAGACCGGATGAACTATTGGATGAGAGTGAAATAGATAGAGAAGAGATGAAAGAGATCCCGGATCTAGAGAAGGTCAGAGAGGAACTAAAAGATCTGGAAGAAGATACGCATACATTTTAAGAGAAAAAGAGTAGTGGGGCCGCCGAAATTTGAATTCGGGTGTCGGACTCCCAAAGCCCGAAGGATCGACCAGGCTACCCCACGGCCCCTTAACGTGGAAAGGAAGAAATAAGATTACCAATAAATAATTTCTCCTTGGCTGAGGCTTTATTCAGCGATCTCAAAAAGTTGATATTTGAGGTATGACGTTCAATCTGAGGTGCGAGATATGATGAAAACGACCCTGAAGATCAGCGCTGTCATCTCGATTTTATTGGTATATGTGAGCATATCCGGGTGTGTAGATCTGCCTTCAGAGCCCGACCTAGAGACCGAAAGTGTAGAAGTCTTGAGTGTGGTTGATGGAGATACGATCGAGGTCGAGTTTGAAAATGGGACGGAAGGTACGGTTCGTATTTTAGGAGTAGATACGCCCGAGGTCCATACCGACGTGGATACCAGCGAATGGGAAGATATCGATAACAGAACGTGGCTGGAAAGATGCGGTCTAAAGGCCTCGAACTTCACCAAAAGATGGATATCTTCAGAAGTTGACCTGATATTCGATGAGAACGAAGGAAAGAAAGGGTATTACGGGAGGTACCTCGCTTACGTGGAACTTGAGAACAGCACGGATCTCGGAGCTGAACTGACAAAGAACGGCTGGGCGCGGGTCTATACCGAAGGGAACTGTCAAAGAGAGGACCAGTATTTAGATCACGAGGAAGAAGCTAGAAAGGACGGAGAAGGGGTGTGGGAAAGGGCTTGAGCCGCAGGAGAAAGTGGATACTAGCGTAGAGTTCACACTCTTCCCTATGACTAAAGCATTTTTCCAGTATTATCGAATCCCACGAGAGAAAATATTTTTACAAGGGAGCTATACTGTAGCTCAGGAGATAAACTTGAAGCGGGAAAATATAAAGGCCGGAGTATTGCGGATAGAGGGTACGAATTGCGAGGATGAATCTCATTTAGCTTTCAAGCGACTGGGGGCCCAGGCAGAGAAAGTACATCTC
>JAGXLI010000058.1 GCA_018334755.1 Thermoplasmatota archaeon | reverse complement strand
ACTGTCTTAGACTTAGGAGCCGGGACAGGTTTTCTGACATTTTCCTTGGCTGAAGAGTTAACAGAGGGTGAAGTTTACGCGGTAGATATCCGAGAAGAGATGATCAAAAAATTAGAGGAAAAATGCAGCGAAAAGGGATATGAAAATGTGGAGATCCTGCATTCACGAGAGGACGATATTCCCATACCTGAGAAGAAAGTAGACAAAACATTCATGCTCAACGTTCTCCACGAGGTGAAGAGAACAAAAACTCTAGAGGAAGTATGGGAAGTGATGAAAGAGGACGGTGAGATATTCGTCTTGGACTGGGATAAAGGAGTTACGACCCGCTTCGGTCCGCCCTCCCATGAGAGGTTGACGAGGAGTGAAGCGATCGATGAACTCGAAGAAAAAGGTTTCGAGATAATAGATTCCGGGTCCATGCAAGACCATTTCTGGATAATAGCGAAGAGATGAGGGTAAAGCGTTCGCGTGTGAGAGTAAAGGGAATCGAAAATAGCTTATATATCATCACATTAACGTAGAAGGAGATGTCAGGGAAAACGGTAATAATCGGTATAGACGGCGTTCCTTACGACCTTATCGAAGGTCTAGCCAATACAGGAGAGATGCCTAACTTCGCGGAACTCCTTGAAGAGGGCAACTTCTCGAAGATGCACGCCGCCATACCGGAAGTGTCTAACGTAAATTGGTCCAGCATAGTCACGGGAAAGAACCCAGGACAACATGGAGTATTCGGTTTCACGGAACTGATCCAAGGAACTTACACGGTTTCCTTCCCGGACAGACGAGCTCTTAAAGCGGAACCGTTCTGGAAGGACGATAAAAGGTACATGATCCTGAACGTACCGGCGATGTATCCCGCCGATGAGATCGACGGCGTTTTCGTGTCCGGCTTCGTTTCACCAGATTTTGAAAAGGCGATATATCCCGATTCGGCTTTGAAATATCTGAACGATATAGACTACAAAGTCGATGTCGATTCGGAAAAGGCCCACAAGTCGTACCGACTCTTCCTCGACAACCTCTTCGATACCTTAGAGAAGAGAAAAAAAGCTGCGGAACATTTCTGGGAAAAGAAGTGGGACGTCTTCATGCTGGTCTTCACCGGCAGCGATAGATTGGAACATTTCCTGATCGACGCTTATTACGATGAAGAACATGAGTACCACGAGAGGTTCATCGAGTACTTCAGGGAAGTGGACGAGATCATCGGCGATATAGTCGAGAAGATGGATGAAGAAGATAGACTCGTGATGATGTCGGACCACGGCATGGAACAGATAAAGAAGAACGTGAACGTGAACGCTGTCCTGGAAGAACACGGTCTTTTGAAGCTCGGGGACGAACACGATAAGAGATACAAGAACATAGAAGAGGGAACGAAAGCTTTCGCCCTCGATCCCGGAAGGATATACCTGAACAGGAAAGACAGGTATCCCAGAGGGGAAGTCGAAGATGGAGAGAAAACATTAGAAGAGATGATCGATATCTTCGAAGATCTAACTCACGATGGGGAAAAGGTAATCAAGAAGATACACAGAGGAGAAAAAGTTTACCATGGAGATCAGACCAATAAGTCCCCCGACCTGATACTCACTCCCAACGAGGGGTACAACCTCAAGGGAAGCGTTAAATACGATTCTGTCTTTGCGGAAAATATATTTAGCGGAAAGCACACTGAAGATGACGCTTTCCTCTACTGTAACGATATGCCTTTACCGGAAGACCCGACGGTCGAGGACGTTAGAAGTTTGATAGAGCGTGATGAAGATGAGTGAGGAACCACATAATGCAGAGAGAACGTGCTGGAACTGTCCAGCAGCCAAATTCAAAGGCAATGTAGATTTCAGAGGCTGCGGCCAATCGAGAAGAATAGTTCCCAAAGGGGAAGACAAGCAGCTGATGATAGAATGTAAAAGAAGACCTGAGCTGGGTCACTTCGAACCTTCCATCACATTTGAGCAGTGCCCGGAATGGATAATGGGCGAGCACGGCTACATGCTGGAAGACATGAGGGTGATGATCCTGGGTATGGACGGTTATTTGGGCTGGACTCTAGCTCTCAAACTCGCCAACCAGGGTTTCCAGGTCTCCGGTATAGACAACTACACCAGAAGAGATTGTGTTATGGAGAAAGGATCCCATACTTTAGTGCCGATCCCAAACATGACCAGGAGACTTGAAGCCGCGACCGAAGAACTCGGCGTCACTCTCAACTTCAGAAGGATGGACTTAGGCAACAGAAAAAAATTGAGAGAGTTCATCGAAGAAGTCAAGCCGGAATCGATCGTTCATTATGCAGAGATCCCGTGTGCGCCTTACTCGATGGTGGATGCCGAACATGCGATAGAGGTTCAGAGGAATAACGTTTTAGCTACGTTAGGATTACTCCACATAATGCGCGACGTCGTTCCGATGACTTCACTCCTGAAGCTCGGGACGATGGGAGAGTACGGTTCTCCTTTGACAGGAAGACCGCTTTTCGAAGGTCTTTTCCCGAACGACGCAGTCTTACAGTGGGACGATAGGGAGTGGAGCATGGGAGGCGAGATGACCCCTAGAGATCCGCACAGCTTCTACCACGTCTCTAAGGTTCAAGATACATACAACATCTACGAGGGGTGCAAGTACTGGTGGCTGCGCTCTTACGACATAATGCAGGGCATCATATACGGGGTACATACAGAAGAAGTCTCTCAACATCCCGATCTGAGGACTCGACTAGATTATGACGAGTGGTTCGGTACTGTAGTGAATAGATTCGTCTCTCAGGCCATCGAAGATATCCCTCTAACAGTTTACGGAGAAGGTGAACAGATCCGTGGTATGATAGCGCTGGAGGATGCGATGGAATGCATGGTGAGGTTGATAACTTCACCTCCAGAACCGGGACAGTATGATGTTGTAAATCAAGTTTCAGGCCTACACAAGATCAAAGACGTGGCTGATACCGTCGCTAGAGTCGGTAACGAAAGATATGACCTAGATGTAGAGATACAGAGATTGGAAAACCCAAGAGTAGAGGCCGAGGAACATCCCATGGAAGTCGTCTCTAGAAAACTGCCTCAAGAACACGGCTTTGAACCGAGCGTTCCGGTGGAAAAAGAAGTCGAAAGGATGTTCGAGTTACTCTCCCAAGATCACATAAAACAGAGGATAAAGGAGAAGAAACACGTGATAATGCCAAAGACAAGATGGTCCGGCGAGAAGAAGGAATCAGGAGTCCTCGAAGTCTACCAACCGGGCGAGAAAGAAAAAGGCGATTACGAAGGAAAATTGGATACAGAGTGATCAAGATGGAAGTGAATATAGACAACATAGATGAAGAGATAAACGACTCAGAGAAGCCAGTTTTCGCCCTATTCTGGGCTTCATGGTGTACGGCCTGCAAGAGAAGCGAGGTCACCGTGAGCGAGATAGAAGAGGAGAGAGACGATATCAAAGTCATCGAGGCCAACGTGGACAAGAACATGGGCCTCAGGGATAAGTTCGATATCAAAGGAGTTCCTACATTCATCACTTTCAACGGCGGGGAAGAAGTGGATAGAAAAGTGGGTGCCCAGGGAAAAAGACAGCTGACCAAGATGATAGATGAAGTAGTAAATAAATGATCACGGCGATCATCCCGGCATACAACGAGGAGAAGAGGATCGAAAAAGTTCTAGAAGAGACTTCACAGTATGTAGATGAGATCATCGTAGTAGATGACAATTCTACCGACAGTACCGCAGAGATCGCTAGAGGATACGGAAGAACCATAGAAAAAGACTCCAATCAGGGCTATATCGATTCTATCAGAAGAGGTTTCGAAGCCGCCGAGGGAGATATCGTAGTTACTTTAGACGCGGACGGGGAACACGATCCCTCCTACATACCGGAACTCGTCACGCCTATAGAAGAAGACAGAGCTGATCTAGTTTTCGGTAGGAGAAAGAAGATCCCTAGGATCTCTGAGAGGGTGATCTCATGGATGACTGGACTCAGAGTCGGTGTAAAAGATCCGGGTATAGGGTTCAGAGCTTTGAAAACGAGCCTTGCCAAGAGATTAGAGCTTAAAGGATACTGCACCTGTGGAACTTTCGCTTTGGAAGCGCATTTTAAGGGTGCCAGGATTTCAGAGATATCGACACCTGTTAGAGAGGTAGAAAAGCCTAAACATATAGCATGGCAGCACTTTTTCCAGTTCTTTGTGGTCCTGAGAATGCTCTTCTAACCGAATAGGTTTTAGAGCTGTTATCTTACAGGCAAAAACCACCGTAATTTTTAAATAGCAATTGTATTTAATGTGTTCTAATTAGATGTAATAACATATGGTGAAATATCATGGCGGAAAAAAACTATACGACGGTTTCGATACCAAAACCCCTTGCTAAGAAGGTCAAGAAAAGGATGGAAGGCACAGGCTTCAATTCCATGTCTAGCTACGTAACGTACGTGTTGAGACAGGTGATCTCCAGCATGGAAGAAGAAGATGAGGAAGAGGAGTTCTCGGAAGAGGACGAAGAAAAGGTAAAAGAGAGATTGAGAGCCTTAGGATATCTCGATTAAATCAGAGGGATCATACACATGTCTAAACCTCACGGCGGGACCCTGATCAACAGGATGGCTCCGGACGGAAAGAAAGAGAGACTCCGGGAAGAATCGGAAGAGATGAAATCGATCACCCTGAACAGCGAATTGAGGAAAGACGTTCACAACATCGCACACGGTGTTTACAGTCCACTGACCGGTTTCTTTTCTAGTGAAGATTTTGATAGCGTGATCGAACATTCCAGATTGAGTGACGATCTCCCATGGACTCTACCGATAGTTTTGGACGTTCCAGAAGAGAAAGCCGAAGAGCTGAACGAAGGCGAAGAAATCTGCCTGAAAACGAAAGAAGGTGATCCTTTAGCTATTTTAGATATCGATGATATCTACACCTTTGACAAGGACAGGATGGCCGAGAACATCTACGGAACCACGGATATAGAGCATCCTGGCGTGGAAAAAACCAGGAACATGGACGATTACCTCGTAGGCGGAGATATCCTTCAGATCAAAGATAAGGACACCGATTTTGAGAAATATCACCTAGTTCCTAAAGAGACTAGAGTTCTTTTCAAGGAAAAAGGATGGAGACAGGTAGTCGGTTTCCAGACGAGGAACGTTCCTCACATGGGACATGAATACGTGCAGAGAACGGCCTTAACGTTTGTCGACGGTATCTTCATCAATCCTATAATAGGTAAGAAGAAAAAAGGCGATTATCGAGACGAGGTAATCTTGGACGCTTACGACACATTGATGGACGAGTATTTCCTCAAAAATAGAGCGGTCATGAGTATACTCGAAGCGGAGATGAGATACGCGGGACCAAAAGAAGCGGTCTTCCATGCCATCATGAGGAAGAACTTCGGCTGCACACACTTCATAGTCGGCAGAGATCACGCCGGCGTCGGCGACTACTACGGTCCTTACGAGGCCCAGGATATATTCGACGAGTTCCCAGACCTAGGTATCACGCCGGTTTTCTTCAAATCGTTCACCTACTGCGAGAAGTGCGGTGGAGCCGTGGACGGACACATCTGTCCTCACGGAGACGAATACAGGGAGAACTTCAGCGGCACGAAGATGCGGAACATGTTCAAGGATGGAAAGAAACCTCCAGAGCGTATGATGAGACCGGAAGTCGCTGAATCGGTACTGAAGCAGGACAAAAAGTTCGTCGAGTAGGTGCGGAGACGATGGAACTACCATTTCCCACCGAAGGCGAAGGTCTACTGCTGCATCACTGGGACACCGACGGGATGTCTTCGGCCGCCCTGCTTCTACAGGCGATGGAAAGTACCGAGGTGGAAACGTTCACCCCGTCTATAGGTAATTACCTCATCGATGAAAAGGATCAAAAGAAGATACGGAAGATAAATCCGGACTTCGTGATAGTGGTCGATATGGCGCTCCCCAAGGACTCTATAGATTTTTTGAAGGACTTCGGATCAGTCTTCATCTTCGACCACCACCTCCAGGATAAACACGACGTAAGGTTACATCACAACCCCGTCATCGATGGAGCTACTCCGAAAGAATACCCGAGTGCCACTTGGGTGATGACGGATTATCTTGACAGGAAGCCGGATCTTCTCACCATACTAGGTGCCTTCGGTGATAGAGAGGAGAAACTCAAAGACAATGATGTGGCGATGGAAACGGTAGATAAGGTTCTAGAAGAGCTCGACTCTGATTTCGAAGAAGTCTTGAAATGCGTGGAACTTTTGGACTCGAATTACAAGATCGGTGAAAGAGAAAAAGTGACTAGGATGCCTCGATTTCTATCCGGAGTCGAGAAACCTGAAGGTATCTTATCCCGAGAAGACTTACAGGAAAACAAGGAGAAGCTCAAAAAGGCGATAGAAGACGAAGTCGAAGGTTCATTGAACGAGGTAAAGGAAGACGTTCTTCACAAGGAGATGGATTCACCTTACAATATCATCTCCACGGTCGCAAGAAGACTAGCCTGGGCACGAGAAGACAAGATCGTTATCGCCTCGAACTGTAACTATGACCCCGACGATTGTCAGATATACATAAGAGGGCCTATCGAGAATTCGGAAGCCATCATACAAGAGATGAAGGATAGAGGATACTCCGCAGGAGGAAAGAGCGACGTTGTCGGTATGGTAGTTCCACAGGAAGATAAAGAAGAAGTACTCGAAGACCTGATCGAGATGCTCTAAACCCCTTTATTCTGTATATTCATATAATATAGGAGGAAAAATATGTCTGAGAATAACGAACACGTCATGGTTCACGAAGATAAGTGGGAAAAGCAGAACGAAGAAGAAGGCTTTACGCTCTGGTTCACCGGCCTTTCAGGTTCTGGAAAGTCAGCCGTTGCGGACAGGGTCGGTCTGAGACTGGAAGAGGGATACGGCCACAAAGCAGAAAGGCTAGATGGTGACATCGTAAGACAGCATCTCACGGCCGATCTCGGCTTTACCAAGGAGGACAGGAACACCAATATCAAGAGGGTCAGCTTTTTAGCGGAGTTGCTCTCCAGGAACGGTGTCTCAGTTTTAGCTTCCTTCATATCTCCTTACAGAGAGAGAAGACAGAAGACTAGAGAACAGGTCACCAACTTTATCGAAGTATTCGTCAAGTGCCCCATAGATGTATGTGCAGAAAGAGACGTGAAGGGCCTGTACGAAAAGGCGAGAAGAGGAGAAATAGAAAACTTCACGGGGATATCTGATCCTTACGAGGAGCCGGAGAATCCGGAGATACTTCTAGAGACACATGAAGAGGAGATCGATGAAAGCGTTCAGAAAGTTATCGATTACCTCGATGATAACGGCTACCTTTAGAAGCTTTGTCTAGACTGTCTTGGTGCCGTGTAAGAAGCTTCGAAAAAAAACCTCTTTTCTATATCTCTTTTCTACCCATCTTGATTTCCCAATTTCTTAATTCCTATCCTTCAGCTCTATTCCTCGGCTCTATTTCGATAGAGTTCTTCGTCTATGACAGACATCATACTTTCCTTGTCCAGCTCTCCGGCAAAGAACGCCGATACGCTCTCTATAACAGGTTCTGGATGACTCATGATGTCATTGTAACTGACATATAGAACTTCCATATTGGGGTGTGAGGATATCTGTTCTTTCAATATGGCCCTATAATCCTTCAGAGTATCTTTAAGGTCGTCTTTTGACACGTCGTCGCGGTCCTTTCCTTTCCGGATCAGCATCTTCTCCTGAGATTCGACTATCTCATCCAGATGCCTCTCCATGAATATGACCTTGTACCGGTATCCTTGAGGTATATGTTTGATCAGTTCGCCCAGGACCTTTACAGATTTTCCTTCCGCTTTCTCCAGCCAATCTGTATCTTCGGGTAAGTCTTTGACCCTTTCGTATTCGTAATACCCCTTAGGATTGTCTTTATCAGGGGTACGGACTTCATCGGTCAAAGCTTCTACTCCTCCTTTGTCCAGCATCTCCATCATCATCGAAGTGCCGGAGCGCGGAAGGCCGGAAACTATAGTTATAACGTCGTCGTTCATGATCTGCACCTTATGAAAGCTGCCGAAGCCGCCAAAGATTGCGTAACTTCGATTTATGGAGGATAAATATCAAGGGCCTAATAAGTTTAAGGTCTCCACACGATTTTACTTCTCCCGCTGATATCGTGCCAAAAAGTATTTACCGATATACCGGTTCAAGTTGGACAGTGATATCATGGGAAAGTCCGAGATCGGATCTCTAATAAGTAAGCATGAAAAAGTTAGAGATAAAGGGTTAAATCTCATAGCATCGGAGAATTTTTTGCCTGAGAAAGCTAGAGAAGCTCTTTCGTCGGATCTAGCCGGGCGTTATCACTCTGATTATTACGGCGGTACTAAAACGGTCAGAAAGATAGTGGAGAGGACGGAAGAACTTGCAGAGGAATTGTTCGATGTAAAGCATGCTTTCATAAAACCCGTTTCCGGCAACATATGTGATCTGAATGTCTTATTTTCTTTCACCGATCCAGGGGAGGAAGTGGCTATGCTTTCCTTCGACAACGGCGGCTATCCTCTAGGGTTGGGAAAATTCAACAGGGAGAGGATCGATCTTCCAGCTAAGAAGAACAGCTATGAGATCGATCCAAAAAAGATGGAAAAGATATACGAAGGTGAAAATCCGGACCTGACTATCCTTGGAGCTTCATACATCCCATTTCCACATCCGGTAGAAGAAATAAACAATCTTATCGATAGCAAAAAACAGCCGCTGGTTTTTGACGGTTCTCATGTTCTTGGTCTGATCGCTACAGGGGAGTTCCAGAGACCGTTAAAAGAGGGCGCCGATATCCTAATAGGTAGTACTCACAAGTCTTTTTATGGACCTCAAGGCGGCTTGATCTTGACCGATGATGATGGATATGCTGAAAAGATAAGAAAATACCAGGATATCGATCTGGAAACTGGTATAGGACTGATAGATAACCCTCACGTGAACAGGATCGCAGCTTTAGGGATCACTCTAGAAGAGATGTTAGATGATGAAGGATACGGGAAAAAAGTGGTAAAAAATGCAAAGGCATTGGCTTCTTCACTGGATGATCAAGGGGTCCCGATGAAATTTTCAGAAAAAGGGTATACCAAATCTCACCAGATCTTCTTGGATATTGATTGGGAGACTTCAGAGAAGTTCTGCCATGAATTAGAGAAAGAAGACATCTTTATCGATATCAGCGGTAGGATCGGAGTGGCAGAAGTCACTCATCGCGGGCTAGATGAAGAGGATATGGAATTGATCGCTGCAGAGATCGCAGAGGTCTTTGACCGTTTTGATCGTTAAAGATAGAGAGAAGAAAAAAGAAAAAGATAGAAAAAAGTTAGAAAGATCCGGGTTTTTTAGACCAGATCGGTTTAGACCAGGTCGAGTTCTTTACCGAGCTTTTCGTAAACTCGGAGGACCTCGTTCAGGTCGTCTTTCGTCAGCCCGGCATTTATCTGGTTCCTTATCCGGGCTTTCCCTTTGGCTACCATCGGATAAACTATGGCCAATCCAAAGATGCCTTCCTCGTACAGGCGATCTGCCAGTTTCTGACACTTCTTACTGTCTCCGATCATCGCTGGTACGATAGGCGTCTCACTGAAACCAGTGTCAAAACCTATGCTCTCTAGTTCCTTTTTGAAGTAATCTGTCAGATCCCATAGTTTTTCGACCCTATCCCCTTCTTCCTCGACTATATCTAGGGCCTCGATGTTTATCGCCGCTACATGTGGGGGGAACGCGGCGCTCAAAAGCCAGGAACGGGAAGTGTTGTATGCATAATTTATCAGGTGTTCGGTACCTGCGAGCATACCTCCAAAACCGCCGAATGCTTTCGAGAAAGTTCCCATCTGGATATCGATATCATCTTCGACGTTAAATTCTTTAGCGATACCGTGTCCTCCTCCGAGAACACCTTCACCGTGAGCATCGTCAACGTAAGTCAGTGCTCCGTACTCGTTGGCCAATTCTTGTATCTCGTCCATCTTTGCTATGTCTCCGTCCATGCTGAAGACTCCATCGGTGAGAACTATCTTGTTATCGTAACCTTCTTCATCGGCCTTTTTCAAGCACTCTTCGAGTTCACCCATGTCGGAGTGGCTGTAGAGCATCTTGTCCGCTTTAAACATCCTTTGGGCTATCATTATGCCGTCTATTATACTGCCGTGGTTCAACTCGTCCGAGATGAGCACGTCGCCTTTTCCCGCCAATTGAGGTACTAAACCAGCATTGACAGCAAACCCGGTCTGGTAGGTCATCCCGGCTCCAGTGTTCTTGAAATCCGCTATCCTGTCCCACAGTTCTTCATGTATGTCCATGGTCCCCGCGATCGACCAGTCAGAACCTGCGCCGGCCCCGTAGTCCTCTATCGCCTTCTTTCCTGCCTCCCTGAGCCGTGGATGGTTGGCCAGGTCAAGGTAATTGTTTGAAGCTAACATTATGCATTCTTTGCCGTCAACAGTAACGTGCGGCTGCGAAGGACCCTCCAGATTCCTGATGGTCCAGGTCAAACCTTCTTCTTTCATGTCTTCATACTTTTCTTTTAGGTACTTTGTCTTATCCGCCATATCTTATCACTCCTTTATATCATGTCTTTTCTATTACTTGCCTCTAAGTTAGAGACAAATCCGGGATGTGCTCCCTTATCTTTATCCCCGTAATGAGTCGATTAACTTAAATCTTTCTCAAGTCCCCAGCCTCCTCCACCTGGGGTCTCGATACGTATGCTCTCTCCTTTTTCCATCTGGAGGGTCGTTTTACTTCCTATCTCCTGCTCTTTCTTTCCTTTGATCCTCAAATTCCTTCCAGTCTTTGCGTCGCCCCCTCCATTGATACCGCGTGGGGCATTTTTCCGCCTTTCCGACTGTATGGAGACTTTAGCGTTTTTCAAGAGGCGTATCTCCCTGACGATGCCTTCGCCTCCCTTGTGTTCTCCTTCACCACCCGATCGTTCTCTCAGCTTGTAGGCGGTGACCCTCAATGGATAGTCGTTCTCTATCGCTTCTATGGGCGTGTTCTTGGTGTTAGTCATGTGAACGTGAACTCCACTCTCGCCATTCCCTGAAGCCGAAGCTCCAGCTCCTCCGCCTATCGTTTCGTAATATGTGAATCCTTCACTTCCTATAGTAAGGTTATTCATCGTTCCCTGGCTCTCGGCCGGTATCTTTTCCGGGAAAGCTTCATATAAGGCCCTCAAAAGGAGTTCGACCACTCTCTGAGAAGTTTCAACGTTACCGGCGGAGACCGCGGCCGGGGGCTCTGGATTAAGAACGCTTTTCTCCGGTATTTGAATACTTAGAGGCCTATAACATCCGTTGTTGACCGGGATATCCTCGGGCATTAGACATCTGACCACGTAATAAACGGCTGAGAGCGTAACCGGTTCCGGAGCATTTATGTTGCCTTCTACCTGCGGATCGGTCCCGGAAAAGTCAAAAGTCACCTTTTCATCAGCTATCCTGACTTCAAAGTTCAATTCGACTCCATCTCCCCATTCCATTAGATCCTTGTAGCTGTAAACTCCAGAAGGTATATCTTTGATCATCTCTCTCGTTCTCTTCTCAGAATAGTCCAGGACCTGTTTTTGGAAAGCTTGGAACACTTCCATCCCGAACCTATCTACAGTCTTTTTGAGTTCCTCCGCCCCTCTTTGGTTAGCTCCTATCTGCGCCCTTATATCACCCATCCTTTCTTCCGGTGAGCGGGCCTGTTTAAGAAGAGTGACCACTTCATCTTCATAACTCCCTCCTCTCATGATATGCCGGGGTGAGATAACGATACCTTCTTCTTTCAGGACTTTACTATCTCCAGGCATCGACCCGGGAGTTTTTCCTCCGATATCGGAGTGATGGGCTCTATTCACGACGTATCCGATCAGATCTCCTTCTCTGAAAATCGGTTTTATGAGTGTGATATCTGGAAGATGTGTCCCTCCGGCGTAAGGGTCGTTCAATATCAGCTGATCTCCTTCTTTCATTTCACAGCTCGATACAGCTTCCTTCAGTGCGCTCGGCATCGCCCCGAGATGGACAGGGATATGTTCGGCCTGGGCTATCATCTGGCTTTCTTTAGTAAAAAGCGCGCATGATTCGTCCTTCCTTTCCTTTATATTGGGGGAATAGGCACTCCTCTGAAGCGCGGCACCCATCTGTTCAGGGATGGCGGTAAAGGCGTGTTTCATCACTTCCAACTTTGCAGGGTCCAGCTCTTCCATCTTTATCCTTCTCCCTGACGCTCTATCTCGATAGTTCCCGAGGGCGAACAGGACCAGTTCCAATCGGGAGGGACCAATATGGTAGAATTTTTACCCTGAATAATTGATGGCCCTTCTCCGTTCTCCTCCTGCGAAAGGAACCTGCGGCGGTAGATAGAAGTCTCTTTCCATTCTCCAGAGAAAAGACATTCCCGGTCCGGCGGATGTTCCCCTCCTTTGAAACTGTACTGTAATGCTTCCGCCTCTCTTTCACTTTTGACCTCCAGATGGACCCTTACCACTTCTATCTCTTCTTCACGTTCTGCATAACCGTACTTGTTTTCATGTGCTTGATGGAATTTTTCTTCTATATCATCATAAGAAGAATCCCAGGGGATGTTGATATGATAGCTTTGACCTTCATATCTCAGGCCGAGGAGGATATTCTCTTTTCCGTCCTTTTCTTTTTTCTCCCTGAGTTCATCTATGGCTTTTTGGATTCCACTCTTATCGTTCAGTGAAGTAAGAACTGTCCTGCTGTGATCCCTTATCACGTCTCCAGTCACCATGCCCAGGGCGGAGAAAACTCCTGCCATCGGAGGGATCATCACTCTCTTTATGCCGAGTATCTCGGCGAGGGAAGCAGCGTGTAAAGGACCAGCTCCTCCAAAGGCAAGGATAGAGAATTCTTCCGGGCTCAAACCTCTCTCTACTGTTATCTTCTTCATGGTCCTAGCCATCTTTGAATTGGCGACTTTGAAGATACCCATCAAAGTTTCCTCGAAACCCATCTTTAGCTTTTTAGAAAGGCTCTCTATCGCTCTTTCAGTTTTCTCCATATCTAAAG